>NZ_JBQWRH010000007.1:0-309447 GCF_052545115.1 Nocardia glycosmidis
CTAACCCCTCCGACCTGGGAATATACGCTGCGGAAATGACCAGCGGTCAGGGTATGGAGCAATGAGGCGCTAGGCTATCCCCCAGACGCGCCGTCTATCCGATGCGCGTCGATCCTGGCGTTTTGACACGATCGACGCAGAAATGGAATATATTGGCAACCTGGGCCTGTGATGATGGTCACCGGTTCAGTATGCGTGATTGGGAGTTGCCGTTGAAGTTGAAAAAGCGGCCGTTGGGTGGCCATCTGCTCGTTCAGTCCTCGGATCCTGATCTTGTTCGGACAACAGTGGGCAACTCGTTGGGCGACTACCGCCTGTCACGGCTGAGCAAGGACGTCGCGCTCGACACCCACTTCCATGGGCTCCAGTTGAGTTGCGGCGGCATCTACTACTTGGAGTACGGCACCGACGTCCGGATCGATCCCTTCGATGTCGCCGCGTGCTACATGGTTCAGGTCCCGCTGTCGGCGCGAGCCCTGGTCTCGGTGGGATCACAGACCTTCGTGTCGACCACGGACCGTGCGTCGTTGCTGCAGCCCGCTACTGGTGGAATGTCGATGATGGTGGAGCCGGCGAATCGGCATCTGCTGCTGCGGTTGGACAAGAGCTCGGTTCAGGGCATGCTGCGCAAGAAGCTGGGCCGCGACCCTGTCACTCCGCTGATCTTCAATCCCGAGATGGATCTGACGACACCCGCCAACCACTCTTTTCACGGCCTGCTGAAGCTGTTCGTCGATGCCGTCGACGCGGCGGTGGAACCGTCGTCGATCGCGCTTCGCGAGTTCGAACGATTGCTCATCAGCCAGCTGATTCTGGGCCAGCCGAACAACTACAGCGACGAACTGAACCTCACCCCGCGACGTACCGTCGCACGGCCGATCGCTCAGGCGGTCGAACTGATCGAAGCGCACGCCCACGAGCCACTCACGGTCGACGACATCGCCGAAGCCGTGGGTGTCGGCGCCCGCGCGCTGCAGGACGGCTTCCGACGCTATTACGACACAACACCGACCGCTTTCCTCCGCGACGTCAGACTGCGGCGGGTCCGGACCGAGCTGATGCACGCCGATCCAACCAGCACGACCGTCACCACCATCGCGATCCGCTGGGGCTTCGTGCACCTGGGCCGATTCTCGGCCGTGTACCGGCGACGGTTCGGTGAAACGCCCTCACAAACGCTTCGGCTCACCGCCGATGCGCTGGGCCGTGTGTCATAAGTGGGTGCGGGCGGTCAGTTGCCCGCCTTCGCCCGTGTCATAGCCATTGATTGATGGCTGCGATGCGGGCGGGTGGCCCGGTAGCAGACGGCGAGTCGTATCCGGTTGCTACGGCCACCGCGCCGGCCGCCGGTGCGACCGAAGAGGTGAACGAGGACAAGTGTGCACAGCGTCGAACGCTGGTGGCCGGCCAACAGCGAGCCCTTCTTCCTGCGGTCGGCGGACTGGTCGACCGCGATCGGGATCATCGCCTGTGATCTGACATCGGCGCGAGTGCGCGCGGTTGACGCGGAAGCTGTAGGCCTTGTCGGCACGCGCCCGCCGATCCGCGCGGGCACCCCGGTCCCAGGATGGGGCACCGCGATACCGTCGAGCACGGCCGTGAATTGCGGACTGTCGCCGCGCTGACCGGCGGTGATCACGCTGAAAGCACTTTGCGGCCCTGCGCGCAGGACGGAGACCTCACCCTAACCTTCTCATTGACACGCCAAGGCCGACAACATCTTTCCACTGGTAACTCCGTGAGTGCTGCTCAGCGGCACGACCCACATTGCCTTTGACACGGCGCCGACCTGCGTCTCGTCGGGGGCACAGGCGGACCGCGGTGGTCGACGCCGTTGGCGTGCACCTGCCGGACATCGCGGTGGTATCGGGCTATCCCCCGCACGGTGCTGACCTTGGCGTGACCATCCGGAACGCTGACTCGGGCGAGTACGGCCGTCAGGCCGGTCAGCTCGACGGTGCCGGCCGTAGGGTCGACGCGCAGCAGCGCGAGGAATTCCTCGAGGGTGGGATCACTCCGCAGCGGCGATCTCGGCGAGCAGCCAGGCCGCGGGCGCATGAAAAGGGTTGCTGTGCATGAGGACTCCCCGTCAGCGAAGTCGATCCGCGCCCTGCACATCCGCCGCCGACCGGATTTCGCGGCGGGGGCATCGGTTCTTTCACGCCAGTGACGGTGTGGTCACCACGTCAACCTGGCTTGATTCTGATGCGAGAATGCCCATTTCAGCGCTGATTCAGCGACGGTCCGCAGAGCGGCGCGCCAGCGCTTCGGCCCCTTCGACATCCGGCGGAGCTCCGAGCGGTGACCCGAAGGTCCGTTTCACGCACCCCCAGCGTTACGTGAACCGGACCTCCGTATCGTGTTCCGAACACGAACCAAACCGAGCGTATCGGTCAGGCTTCCGGCCCCATCACCGAAAGCACGTGGTGACTATCGAAGTACTCCCGGATATGGCTGACCTGTTGATCTTCGTTGAAGTCCCAGATCGCACAGTACTCGTTGTGGTACTTCTTCCCGCTCGCGGTGGTGCCGATTCCGGTGAACGTCGCGATCACGGTGTCATCCACCGCAATGATGCGGTCGGCCGTGTAGCTCACACCGTCGGGGAAGTTCGAATTCACACCAGCCAACAGGCCGAGAATGCTCTGGCGTCCCTCGTATTTGCCGGAGAACTGGTGTTGTCCGGTGAGCTGGTAGACAATGTCTTCGGCGAAAAGTTCGCCGACTCTTTCGAGATTCCCTTCCGACATGGCCGCCAGCACGCTCTCGACCTTGCCGACAAACGGGCTTTCATTTTTTGATGCAACTTTCGTCATAACCGTGTCCTTCCGATTCACTGGTGATGCGACGGGCGTTGTTAATTGTTCAATCTACCGACAGGAAAATCTTTCCAGGGCGGCCACCTTCGAGATATTCTTCGAGGGCGCTTCTGAAATCTGCCAACTTGAATATCCCCGCACTCCCGGACTTGATCGCTCCGCCAGTGGAGGATTCGATCACTTCCTGCAGCATGCGGAAGTCCGATTCGGATTGCGGTGGAACGAAGGAGAATGGGTAGCTGTAGGGCTCGATACGCACGAAGGTGTACATGATCTCCGCCCCGCTCAGACCCAACGGCGACTCGTCGAGAACGCCGTAGAGCTGCACCCGCGCGAACGGTGCGCAGGCCCGGATCAACTCACCGAGCTGGTGGCCCGTCACACAATCGATCACACCCGACAACCCCTCCCCTGCCGTCGCGTCCAGAACTCGTTCACGCAGGCCCGAAGAGGAATCCTCGATAGCGATTACCGCCGCGGCGCCGAGCGCGGAAAGGTCGACTTCCGGCCGCTTCTTGCGAACGATCGAGACGACCTTGATTCCCTTTCGAGCCGCGAACTGCGCAGCGATCGTCGCTACCGTCGAATATCCCGCGGTGAGGGCGAGCCACTGTCCTGGCTGCACACCCGAGTTCTCGACCAACTGCCATGCCGTCACGACATTGGAGAACTGGGCCGCGAGTTCGAGCGGGTAATCCGAGGGGAGTTCGATGAGCGATTCGGCCGGCACCGTAATGTACTCGGCCCAAGTGCCGAACGCCGTATAATGGAACAGCTTTTTCGGTTCGGACTCGGCACCGTCTGCCGAAGCCAGGTAGCCCGCACCACTGATGCCCGCTACTTGACCGGGGAACGACGGCCGCGTGGGGCCGGGAAATTTATCGGCCACAAAGAGCAGATCCGAAGGATTTATCGGCGCGAGCGCGGTGCGCACCAGCACCTCTCCAGCTCCGGGTTCCTGCACCTCTATATCACGAAGCTGCAAAGCGGAAAATCCGTCGAGCGCGGTGCCCGGCTCATCGAGAACAACGGCTTTGAATTTTTCTATCGACATTGTCTTCCCTGTTCGTATCCCGCGGATCATCGAAGCCACTGGCGATTCGGCCGGCGATCCGGGGGTTCGCACCGGCCGTACCCAGAATTTCCAGAACATGTGGTGGCGGAAACGAGCAGAGCGTTCGTCCGCGCCGACCCGTACTCGGCGTGGTCCCAGCGATTGTTGCCCTGACCGGTGATCAGATCGTCCGACCCGACGACGTCCGCCATACCCGAGTCACGGAGAGCGGTACCCCGGCCGGCTACGCACCGTCGGCGTCAGACCACCGGCGAGCGCACCGAGCTCCTCGGTCTACCGGACGTGGCGGCTTCGGCGTTTCCCGAACCTCCGTCGCGCTCTCCAGATGCCGACCGGATCGGTCACCGCCGAAAACAGCCACGGACCGCCGAGCATCGACAAGGGTGCTGGTGCGCATTGCTCATCCTCTCGAGTACGCCGATGTCACCAAGGTGAGAGTCCGGTACGCCGCGCACCGGGCCAATACCCTTCATGTGACGCCAGCCACGCTAGTAAGCAGTGGACAGTCCTCCTAGCCGGCAAACGAATCCACCTATCCGATGTGTGCAGATAGGCGGATCCGGCCGTTCACAACCCTGTGGCGGTGGCACACTATGGAAAGATGTGATCGTGACGGTAATCACCAACACGGCACGCATGGGAGCTCGTCCGGAGGAGTTGTTGTTGATCGACAAGAGACCGCTGGCCGCCCATCGCCTGGTGGAGTCCACGGATCCCGACGTGGTCCGCGCCGCTGTCCGGAGCGAGTTCAGCGATCATCGCTTGTCACCGCTGACCCGCGGGCGCGCACTCGACACACATTTCCATGGCCTCCGCTGGGGCGGCGCCGGCGTGTACTACCTGGAATACGGTACTGACGTTCGAGTCGACCCCCGCGACCTCGATGGCTTCTACTTGGTGCAAGTCCCGCTCGCCGGCCGGGTGTCGATGTCGGTGGGATCCGAGAAATTCGTGTCCACGCCCGACCGGGCGGCCGTGCTCGGGCCCGGTGCTCGGGTGTCGATGTCGGTGGAGCGCCCGAATCGAGAGCTGCTGCTGCTGCTGGATCAGTCATCGGTCGACGAAGCGCTGCGCAAAGAGCTCGACCGAGATCCCCGGGCACCCGTTGTCTTCGAGCCGCAGATGGACCTCACGACACCGGCAAACCGCACCTTTCGTGGTCTGTTGACGCTGCTCGTGGATGCTGTCGATACGGAAACCACCCGCTCGGTCGCGGTACAGGAATTCGGACGGCTACTCGCCGGTCAGCTACTTCTGGGCCAGCCGAACAACTATCGCGACGAGATCGACGAGCAACCCCGGCCAACAGTGGCACGGCCGATCGCACGCGCACTCGATCTCATCGAAGCGCATGCGCACGAGCCGCTGACAGTGGCCGATGTCGCCGAGGCGGTCGGAATCGGCACCCGCGCTCTCCAGGATGGTTTCCGCCGCTATTACGACACCACCCCGATGACATTCCTTCGTGACGTCCGGCTCCGGCGGGTACGTACCGACCTGATGGAAGCCGATCCCGCCAGGACGACCGTCGCCGACGTCGCGGCCCGCTGGGGCTTCCTCCACCCGGGGAGATTCTCGGCCCTGTATCGTGCCCGATTCGGCGAAATGCCCTCGCAGACGTTGCGATTAGGTCACTACGCCGCCACCTCGGAAGCGCGACTTTAACGCAGACACGCTACTCTGACGCAGGCAGTAGAAACGGGCGCCTCCTCTTCCGAGAAGACGCCCGTTTGTGGTCTATTTCGCCGAATCCTCCATCTGGTCACGAAGAGTCCGCTTGAGGATCTTCCCTGCGCCGGACAGCGGCAAGCCGTCCAGGAAGGTCACACCCCGCGGTACCTTGTATCCGGCGATGAGGCTACGCACATGCTGGATCAGTTCGGCATCGTCCACGCTCGTCCCGGGCTTGCGGACGACGAAGGCATGTATTCGTTCACCCCAATGTTGGTCCGGAACACCGATCACCGCGCTGGAGGCGACGGCCGGGTGCGATCCCAGAGCGTTCTCGACTTCGATGGTGTAGACGTTCTCGCCGCCGCTGATGATCATGTCCTTCAGCCGGTCGACGACGTAGACGTAGCCCTGGTCATCCATGTATCCGGCATCCCCGGAGTGCATCCACCCCGCACGGACCGCTGCCGCGGTGGCTTCGGGCATGCCCCAGTAACCGAGCATCACATGATCGCCGCGCGAGACGATTTCGCCGATCTCACCCCGGGGCAGCTCCACCCCACGATCGGTGTCGACGATGCGCACGGTCGAGTGCGGCAGTGCACGACCCGCCGAGGTGAGCAGATCCGGTCGCTCATGGTCTGCCGGCAGCAGCAGGGTGGTTATCGGGCTCAGCTCGGTCATCCCGTATGCCTGGACGAGCTCGGCTTCCGGAAACAGATCCCGGACCTTCGTCAGCGCGGAGGGCGTGACCGGCGCCGCGCCGTAGATGAGCCGCTTCAGGCTGGACAGGTCGCGGTTGCGGCCATCCGGGGAGTCGAGCAGGGCGTAGATCATGGTCGGGACGAGCAACACGTCGGTAACCGCGTGATTCTCGATCGCATCCAGGACGCCGGTGGGTGTGAAACCGGGAATGATGACGTGCGTGGCCCCCGTGATCAACCCGCCCACCCAGGTGCAGATATCCGCGACGTGGAACATCGGCGCGGCGTGCAGCACGACTCCACGTGGGGTCAGGAAGCCCCCGGTCGCCAAGCTTCCCATCGCTGACGTCAGCAGATTCCGGTGACTGAGCATGACGCCTTTGGAACGGCCTGTCGTGCCACCGGTATAGAAGATTCCGGCCAGGTCGTCTCCGCTGCGGAGTCGATCCTCCATCGGAGGGAATTCCGCGATGGCCGTGTTGTAATCCAGGATGCCTTCGGGCGGCGCGCCTTCCCCGATATAGCCGAATTTCAGGTCATCACCGACGCCGCGAAGCTCCGCCCAGAGCGGAAGTTGACCGTCGTCCAGGAAAAGCACCTTTGCCCCGCAGTCGTCGAGTGCGTAGCGAATCTCCGGGATCGACCATCGTGTGTTGATCGGAACGAAGACGGCGCCCGCCCACGCACTCCCGAGCAGAATTTCGTGATAGTAATCCGAATTCGACGCGAGAATGCCGACCCGATCCCCGTCGCCAACGCCCATACTGCGTAGCATGGCGCCCACCAGCGCCACCCGATGAATGGTTTCCTCGGCTGTTCGATGCCTACCGCCGAAGGAGGTCGAAACCCGCTTCGGATCCTGCTGCAACTGCCGGTGCAGTGCGGAAGTGAGTTGCATGGGTCTTTCCTTGATCGGACCGCGGGCCGGCTGGCAGAGCATTCCGGCAGCACATCCCCCGGCAGTGACAGCGATTTCCTGCGAAGAACGTGCCACGGGAATTGATCGGAGTCAACACCCGTGGCACGAATCTTTCCCTGATGTGTCCTATCGGGCCCGAGCGTTATTTCTTCAGGTCGGAGGGGCGCTGGCCGGGGGCACCCCGGAACGTCACGCCGTATTTCTCACTGATCTTGCCCGCCTCCGCCATTTTCTCGGGGTCGAACCCCGCGAAATCGGGCAGGCGCCGCTCGGCGGCAGGCTCGGAGATCTCGATCACGTAATCCTCGAAACCGGCCGGCGACGTGATGGCTATCCACCGGGCCGCAGTGTCCGACGTGACCTTGTAGCAGTGCACGACGTGTTTCGGCATCAAGGCGTAGTCGCCGGCGCGCAGGGTGCGAACATCGTCGCCGACCCACACCGTCATCTCGCCCTCGAGGAGCAGGAAGGCCTCATCCTCTTCCGTATGCACATGCAGCGGCACCTCATCGCCGGGCGGGCCGATCAGCTCGAACATCGCATACGCGCCTCCGGTCTGCTCGGCGCCCGCGATCACGTCCACCATGTTCCGGAAAAACCAGCGCGTGTTGCGCTCACTCTGCGTCACGACGACAGCTGATCCGTAATCCTGGTCGGTCATTGGATTCCTCACTATATAATTTCAGCGCCGGAAGCGCTCTGGACAATGAAATACAAAAGAATTGGATACGCCGGAAAAAGTTCTGGCGAATTCATCTCCGGGAATAAGCGTTCGCAGTTTTCAGACCGCCGGCACCAGATCATCGAGGTACGCTCGCGCGCTGTCCGGATCCATGAACCAGTGGAAGAAGTCCCGCGGATCATCGAAGCCACTGGCGAATCGGCCGGCGATCCGGGGGCTCGCACCGGACGCGCCCAGAATTTCCAGGACGTGCGGCGGCGGCGGAGCGAGCAGCGCGTTCGTCCACGCCGACACGTACTTGGCGTAGTCCCAGTACCGCGCGAAGGTATCGGCCATGAACTGCCGATCGAACGGACGGTCACCGTGCGCGAGAATGCTGGACAGATACGACGCCGCACACCTGCTGGCACTGTTCGAGCCCTGACCGGTGATCGGATCGTTCAACACGACGACGTCGGCCAAACCCAGCACCGGCGCACCCGACGGCAGCACCCCGACGGGTTTGCGCACCGTCGGCGTCACACTCCCGGCGAGCACACCGAGGTCATCGGTCAACTGAACGTCACGGCACCGCTCCGCCTCCCAGGGCACGTGCGTTTCCAGAACCTTCAGCGCGAGCGCCAGATGCTGTTCCGGATCGGTGACACCGCCGAAAACATCCATCGGACCGCCGAAGAACGATTCGATCGCGATGATGTCGCACGGGCCCGTGGTGGTCAGCGCCGGGAAGGTGAAGTACTCACCGATGCCAGGGAGCAGGTTGAAACACAGCGCCCGACGCGGCGTCCGCGGCGTCATACCGGTGACGTAGGTCAGCGACAGCGTGCGCTGCGGAGCGTCGAACGTGCAGCGGGCCGCGTCCCGTTCGAACAACGCGGAGAGATCGCCCTTGCCCGCCGCAATAAGGACGAGGTCCGATTCCCGCGCGTATTCCTCGATATCCTCGACAGTGACGTCGTGGATGTCCAGACGGCCACCACGACTGGTGAATTCGGCCATCCAGCGTGGAAACTTCACGCGCTGGTCGACCGATCGCACCGGCATATCGATACGCGTCGTCCACGAGATCGCTTTACCGCCCGCTCCATCCGATACTGCGAGCGCCATGTCGTCGGCATGCGGGCATTCGTCGTCCCAGAAGTTGAGTCCCAGTTGGGCCTCACGGGCAAGGCCGCTGCCGAACATGGCCTGACTCGAAGTGATCCGGCCGTTGTAGATCTGTTCCGGGGTGCGGTTGGAGACGATCCGTACGTCGTACCCGGCATCCAGCAGCCCGATGCCGAGCTGAAGCCCGGACTGGCCGGCTCCGACGATGGTGATGGTGCGCATTGGTCATCCTTTCGAATACGCCGATGTCGCGAAGGTGAGAGGCCGGTATGTCTCGGAGCCGCCCTATGCCTCTCTCAATGTGACGCCAGCCACGCTAGTAAGCAGTGGGCAGACCACCTAGCCGGCAAACGAATCCAGCTATCCGGTGTGTGCAGCCCGGACACGTACACCTCGCGGCTGCCGACAGCCACGGTCGGCCTCGAGTCCGGCGAACGGCACGATCGCGTACACCGACGGCGTGCGGACACGACGTCGACACCACACGGCGTCCGGTGGACAGTTGCGGGTTTTCACAAGTCCAGGATCAGCCGCGGCGACTGCGCGCGGCTCACACAGATCAGCATGGTCTCGCCGCTGTCTCGCTCGGCGTCGGTCAGCACGGTGTCGCGATGATCGGGCGTGCCCCCGAGCACTGCCACCTCACACGTTCCGCAGTAGCCGTCCTTGCAGGAATACGGTGTGCCGGGCTCGACCTCGAGGACCGCGTCGAGCACCGTGCGGTCCGCAGGCACCCGGAGCAGCCGGCCCGAACGAGCCAACTCGACCTCGATCGCCTGATCCGCGCCGGTCTGAGTAGCGCCCTCCGGTGCGGCCACCGCGAACCGCTCGATATGCAAAGCACCCGCGGGAAGATGCTCGGAGCACAACGCCTGCACCGCTCGCAGCATCGCTTCGGGCCCGCAGCAGTACACGTCCGTGCCCGGCGGGCTCGCGCGGATCGACGCGGCCAAGTCGGGTAATCCACGCTCGTCCTGCGGGACGAGGTCGACCACACCGCCGAGCTCGGCCAGCTCATCGACGAACGCCATACTCGTCCGGGACCGGCCGCCGTAGATCATCGACCATCGCTGCCGCTGCTGAGTCAGCTGCCGCGCCATCGCGAGCAACGGAGTCACACCGATGCCACCGGCGATCAGCAGATAGCTCTTCGCGGCTTTCAGCGGGAAATGATTACGCGGGCCGACAACCTTCAGCTCCCGGCCGACGAGCCCAGTGTCGTGCACCTCTATCGAGCCGCCGCGACCATCGGCCACCCGCAGCACCGCGACGCGGTAGCGGGTCCGGTCCGCGGGGTCCGAGCACAGCGAGTACTGGCGGATGAGCCCGGACGGCAGATACAGGTCGATATGCGCACCCGGCTCCCACCGCGGTAGCTCGGCCCCCTGCGGGTGCCGCAGTTCGACCGACACCACGTCCTCGGCTTCGGTGGCGATCGAGGTCACGACCAACGACTGAAGCGGTGCCATGGTGGTCACTCCGTTTCGGAGAAGAACCGGGCGACTTCGCTACGGAACTTCTCGCCACGCTCCACCTGCGCCCAATGCCCGCAGCGGCCCAGAATCACCAGATCGGCGTTCGGCAACACTTCCACCAGCCGCAGCGACGTCGCGGCCAGCGGAACCACCCGGTCGTGCACGCCGTGGATCAGCAGCGTGGGGGTGGTGATCTGCTCCAGGGTCGTGAACGGCAAGGCGGCCGCGTCGATGTGCCGTTGCCTGGGGGCGGGGAACATATCCGCCCACCGCTGGGCCACACTGGGCTCCTTGGAGGCCTCGTAGCGCGCCCGTACCAATTCCGGGGTGACGCGAGAGCGGTCGTAGGCCATCAACTCGAAGATCCCGCGCATATTCTCTTCGCTCGGCGTGTAGCCGTAGAGTTGGTCGACCTCACGGGTCACCGGGAACGACACTCCGGCCGTACCCATCAGCACCATGCGCTCGACCAGCCGGGAGTACTGGGCGGCGATCCCGAGCGCGATGCCGCCACCCATCGAGTTGCCCACCAGACGCGCCGGTCCGAGGTCGAGTGCGCGCAGAAACGACGCGATGTGCTCCACCCGGTTGTCGTGGCTGAGCCCTACCTCGGGCGACTGCTCGGTCGCGCCGTAGCCGACGATATCGGGTGCGATCAGGGTGAACCGCTGAGCGAGTTCGGAATTCAGGGTCAACGCCCAGTTCGCGCGTCCGGTCGCACCGGGGCCGGAGCCGTGCAACAGCACGATCGCCGGTCCGGACCCGGCCTGCAGGTAGTGCGTGCGGTAGCCGTCGTGCTCGACAGTCGATTCGGCCAGTTCGGGCGCGCTGCGGCCCGTCCGGCCGGCGACAACAGTGCTATCAGCTGTAGAAGTCATCACTTCGCTGCTTTCGGTAGGTAGCTCGGTTACGGCTCAGGTCTGTGCCGTCATGAATTGCTCGGAAATCCGGCGATCGTGGTAGAAAATCGCTCGGGCCAGCTGGTCGGCCGTCCACGTGATACAGGGCATATCCGGCCCCGATCGGTAGCCGCCGGCGAAGACTTCGTTGCGGTTTCCGGTGGGGTCGAAGAAATAGACGGTTTCGCCGCGCGTAATGCCGTGCCGAGTCGGACCGATGTCGATCGGCACGTCGTTCATCGAGAGCACGTCCGCCGCGTGCAGCACGGCGTTCCAGCTCTCCACCTCATAGGCGATGTGATGCAGCCGACCGTCCTCACCTTTCTGGACCGCGATGTCGTGGGCCTGCTCCCCGCAGCTCATGAAGGAGACCATCGGATCAGGATTGTCGGGGTCGGCCACAATGCGCTCGGTGACGTGGAATCCACAGACGTCGACCATGAACCGCTCCATGCCGGCGACGTCGTCGGCCGAGAGCGCGAGGTGCGACAGCCTGGGAGCGCCGATTCCGGGCAGGCCACCGCGCGGCCAGGGGTCGGGGTTGAGAGTGCCGACCGCTGTCCCGACCGTCTCGATCTCGGAGTAGAACTCGGCGACATGGCCGCTGGGCAATACACACCGGAAACCGTCGCCGACCGCGGTGCGTTCACCGTCGGACAGGCGCTGTACCGTGGCACCGAACCGGTGCGCCGCCTTCTCGACCTTGGCCAGCGCGTCGTTGTCCCGGACCTTCCAGCCCATCGCCAGCAGTCCCCCGTCACCCTGTTCGAGGACCAGCGAGTGATGATCCCACTCGTCCCAGCCCTTCAGATACAGCTGCTCCGGTGTCTCGGCGCTCTTGGCCAGCCCGACCACGTCGGTGTAGTGGTCGTGCGCTGTCGGCATGTCGGTCACGGCCAAATGCACGTAACCCAATCTCAGTACACTCATCGTCATTGTTCCTTTACAAAGCTCCGGGTTGAATCGGAAAAAGTGGTACCCCGCGCGGTATCCCCGCGACAGAAGTCGATTTCGACCACCGAAGTCGTCGGCAACGCGCGACAGGCCAGCCCCAGCCGCTCCTCGGTCTCGGCACGCTGGGACAGGGCCCGCTGGGTATGCGGCCCATGACGCACCTCGCCGCGATGAATCCGGATGAGGCAAACCCCGCAGCCGCCGCGCCGGCAGGCGTGCGGGGCTGTCCAGCCCAACCGCAGCAGCGTGTCGAGGACGACCTCGCCGTGGCGTCGGACCAGGACATCGCTCTGCTCGCCCACCTTCTCCCCGGGTCCGGCGATGACCACACGCCGGTCACCCGTCGACGAAGCGCGCGCGGTCATCGCCCGACCTTGTCGCGGAGAAACGCAGTCACCTCGGAGAACTCGGCAAACGGCAGCCGGCTCTGATCGACCAGGCCGAGTTGACTCAGCACCGCCGCCTGATCCCAGTACAGCCGCTCACTCAGCATCAGATCATCGCGGAATTTCACGACAACGACGAACGGAATCTCGATCGTCTTGCCGGTCGGCGCCAGCCCGGGCAACAGATAGGGAATTTCGATGTCATGAGTCGTCCGCATGATCTGCTCGTCGACGACACAGTCGTCACCGACCGACCGCGCGACCATATCGTTCATGGTGTCGGCCGGAATTCCAGGAATGAATATGTCGGCGTAATAATGCCGGAGGAATTCCTTTCCGAAACCACCGCTCATCGTGGGCAGGTGCATCACGGCGGCGTCGGCAACCATGGTGGAGACCGCGAGGTCGGCGTCCCGCGCCACGAATTCATACGACGCGTGCCGCTCCCATAGATCGACCATCCGATCGCGGTTCATCTCGCCTCTTCCAGGGTATTTCCGAGGAATTCGAGCAGCGCCGTCCAGGCATGCTCTGCCGCGACCTCGTCGTAGCTGTCGCGCGTGTCGTTGAAGAAGGCGTGGCCGGCGTCCTCGAGGACGACCTCGACGTGGCCGCCCGCGGCCTGCGCATCGGCCGCGAAGGCGAGGGCGTCTTCCGCGGGAATATGCTCGTCGTGCTTCCCGTAGAACAGTCGCGCCGGGCAGGACAGGTTCCTCGCGCGGGCAAGCGGGTTCGGCTCTGCTGGTGCACCGAAGTTGCCGTAGCCGGCCGGCGGCCCATAGAACGGAGCGGCAGCCGCCCACCCGCCACTCGGGTCGGTGGCAGCGAGCAGACTGAGGTAACCGCCCAGGCAGAAGCCGAGCACCGCGACCCGGTCCGGGTCGACGCCGCACCGGGCGACCAACGCCTCCCGCGCCGCGGCGAGATCACCGAGCCAGCGTTCGGAGCCCAGCGCGTAGAACCTGGCCAGCGCCGCACCGAAATCGCCGGCACCGACCGGCTCCACGATCCCCGGGTCACGGGAGAACAGGTCCGGCGCGATGGCCGAGTAACCGTTTTCGGCGAACCGCTCGCACAGCGCGCCGAAGTGTGCGGTGAGGCCGGCGATCTCGTGGATGACCACCACACCCGCGCGGCTGTCCGTGGCGGCCGCAGCCAGGTATGCGTTCGCCTGATGCCCGTCGGCGGTCGGTATGGTGATTGTCTGCGCCACTACGCGTCGCTCCTTCGTCGATGAATCTGTTCGGCTCGCCGTGCTGACAACAGCCACAAGATCGCTTCGGCGAGCAGGGTGCACAGCTGCGGCCTCAGAACGGATAGGTGACCGGGCGGGTCAGCAGATCGTTGTCGTGCACGGCTGTGCGTCGCTGAAAGCGCCATCCCCCGCGATCGACCAGTTCGTCCCGATAGGTGCCGGTTGCCTGGATTTCCACCCGGCCGTCCGAATTGGTGAGGTACACCACAAAGGCCGATCGGACCCTGAGCTGTTGCGGCCCCGCCGCTTCGATATCGACGTTTCCGACCATCCGGCGGGTGCGGCCGGGCTCGATGGACCAGTATTTCTCGATGAACTCGGCGCGGTCGAGCATGCTGGCCCGGTTGTCATCGATCACCGAGAGCGGCCAATTGTTTTCGAAGTTCTCCGCCGAGGTGGCGACGTAACGCCCGTCCGGAGTGAAAAGTTCGATCCAGTCCCGGTAGCGCCGTTCGTCCAGCGTCGCGCAGGCCTCGTGGAGCAGGCGCAGAACCTGTTCGCGCACTTCGGCTTCCACGGCGGCATCGCCGCCTCGAGGGGCCACGTTATGCACTGTTTCGGTCACGGTCACCACCCCATCCGACTGCGGTACGCGTCGTAGAACCCTCGGACGGTGTACTCACCCTCCAAATCGCCACTCGGTGTGCTGAGGTCACCGAGCGCCATAAAGCTGCTGTCCACGCTGGACACACCTTCGGTCGCCTGCACCGCTCCGATCGCGACAACGTCGTCGCGGCCGGCGAACCCGGCCGGACCGAAGAAGTTGCCGTAGTCGCGGGCCCGCTTGGCGTGCTTCTCCGGTGACTCCCCCTTGTGTCCAAGCGAAACTGTGTGCAGTTCGACGCAGGTGGGCCCTTTCGGGACAATGTGGCGGACATTGAGCATGTCCCACTCTTCGAGCACCAAGGCGTTCGGGAAGATACCCATGACCCTGTTCCAGCTGTTCTCGGCGGGTCGATCATGACTCTGGAAGAGCGAGAAATCCTGCATCTGGAATTCTTTCGTGGACAGATGCTCACGCATCGCCTCGTCGGACGGCGAGACCGTCTTCCACTTGAGCGCTCCGTGGCCGTTCTGGAAGACGAGATTTTCGCCGGACGGGTTGACGCCCACCGCCATCGCGAAATTATGCAGCAGGGCCGCATGGTAGGCATCTTGGGTGTTTTCGAAGAAGAGCTTCCAATTGCCCTTCACCTCGAACCGGTGGTAACCGAGAATTTCCACGTCGCCGCCGTGCAACACATCCTCGAGGTGCGGTCCCGCGTCCGCGAGATACTCCGCGAGCGGTTCGACACCTTCACCGAAGGTCGCCCACACCATCCCCGAGAAGGTCTCGACACGGGCAGCCCGCAGACCACCGCGCTCCTTGTGCTGTCCATCGGTGTAGTTCTTGCGCATCGGGACGCCGAGGAGCCGGCCATCCTCACCGAAGACCCACTGATGATAGATGCAGGTGAAGGTCGAACAGTTGCCCCGCTGATCCAGCGCGACCAGCGCGCCGCGGTGGGTGCACGCATTTTCCAGCACCTTCACCGAACCGTCTCTGGATCTGGTCATGATCACCGGCAGATCGCCCATCCAGGACCGCCGGAAGTCACCGACCTCGGGGATTTCGGCCTCCAGCCCGACGTAGGTCCAGCCATCGCGAAAAAGCCGCTGCATCTCCAACCGATAGATCTCGTCATCGGCGAATACACGCCGATCGACTTCCGTCCGAGTGATCTTCGGGGTCACGTGCACCATGCGAGTCCTCCTCTCCGTTCACCAGGCTCGCCACCTCCGGGCAACCGCCTGTGTAGTCAATTCACCGGCAATGTTTTGTCAAAATGACAATAAGTTTTATGCCCGGCGACAAAAAATTTCATTATCCCCAGGCCGCTTCTCGAATAAATCGAGCCTTCCCGATAACGCTATCCGCCTGGCCCGTTTCCGGCCTTCTGCCACTCGCTTCAGAATGTCAGCGTACTGTCTGAAATACGGTAGATCTATCCACATAGCGTTAAAATTATCCAGTGCCGAAATATCGGAGAAAAGAGCCCGGCGGCGCGGGGCTGAATCGCCCCGTACCTACCTCGCCGCGGCTGCGAGCTGTTCGGCGACATCGGTGAGTTTATGCCGGGGACGCCCCAGCGCTCGGCCCGCGCGGCGCTCGTAGTCGTCGATCCGCAGCCATCCCCGCTGGTCTACCAGCTGCGGGCAGCGTTGTCGGACAATCTTTTCCACCGCTGCCGCCGTCACGGTGCCGGCGCACGGCAACGCGCCGGCCAGGGCGTCGGCACGCAGCGCCCGGACGGTGTCGCGAGCGCATTTCTTGTTGGTCCCGATGATTCCGCGCGGGCCTCGCTTGATCCACCCGGTCACGTAGGTGCCCGGCATCGATCGGCCGTCCTCGACGACGCGACCGTCGAGGTTCGGGATCACGCCGCGCAACTCGTCGAACGGCAAGCCGGGCAGCGGCGTTCCGCAGTAGCCGATCGCCCGCAACACCAAACCTGTGCCGATGATCTCGGTCGCACCGGTGGGTCGCGCGCACGCATAACCGGCCTCGTCGCGCTCGATCCGATTGCGCGACACCAGCAGTCCGGTCACTGCGTCTGTTCCGACCAGCTGTACGGGCGAGGTCAGGAACCGCAACACGATTGCGCGCCCATGTCCGGCGACGGGCCGATTCTCGTAGCGCCGCAGGGTGGACACCTTGCGGCGAGTCGCCGCGTCCTGGTCGCCCGGCACGACGTCGCGATCCGAAGGCGAGTCGCCCTCGACGACGATGTCTACGCCCGGCAGGTCACCGAGCTCGTCCAGCTCGGCGTTGTTGAACGCGCCGTGCACGCGACCGCGCCTGCCGAGCAGCACGACCTCGCGAACCCGGCTGGTGCGCAACACCTCCAGGGCGTAGGGGGCGATGTCGGTACGTTCCAGATCGGCGATCGGCATGGCCAGGATCCGGGCGACATCCAGAGCGACATTGCCGTTTCCGACGACGACAACGCGCTCGTGGGACAGATCGACATCGACGTCGCGGTAATCCGGGTGGCCGTTGTACCAGGCGACAAAGACTCGCGCGGCCAGACACCCTGGCAGCTCCTCACCAGGGATTCCCATCGATATGTCACCGGACGCGCCGATCGCGTAGATCACCGCGTCATACCACTGCGACAGCTCCTGGGCCGAGATGTGGTTGCCGATGTCGACATTTCCGAAGAAGCGGAAGCCCGGGCGCGCGGCCGTCGCCTCGAACACGGTCTGGACGAGCTTCTTCTCCGGATGATCGGGCGCGACACCGTGCCGGACGAGTCCCCACTGGGTCGGCAGCCGGTCGAACATGTCCACCTCGATCGGGTGGTCGGTCAGACGCTGGAGCTGTCCGTCGAGGTAGGTGCCCGCCGGCCCTTCGAGCAGGTGCCCGGCGGCGTACATACCGGCGGGTCCGGCCCCTACCACCGCGACCCGCAGTGGCGCCCTCATGTCCGCGCCTGGAAGTACTCGGCGTTGATGTTCTTGTATTCCCCCCACTTCCGCGGCAGCCGAGAGGCCTCGAACACCGCGTCGACCGGGCATGCCGTCACGCACGCTTCGCAGTCGATGCACGTTTGCGCGTCGATGTAGAGCTGCTCGGCACGCATGAACTCCGGGTCGTCCGGTCGTGGCCGGATGCAATCGGCCGGACACACTTCCAAGCACGAGTAGTCGGCGACACACGGCGCGGCAATCACATATGCCATCGCTCAGACTCCTTCCTCGACATACGTTTCGACGCGCTCGAGTCGGACATGGACCCCGTTGAGATGCGCGACACCGGAGAGCGGATCGACGTCGGACGGATCGGTGGTCGTCAGATCGTTGACGCTGACACCGCCTTCTCGATTGGCGGTCCGCCAACGTCCTTTGCCGTTGTGGCCCCAGCCGTGCGGCACGGCAACGACACCCCGGTGGATGTCCTCGGTGATCAGCACCGGCAGTTCGATCGCCGCGTGCTTCGACACCAGGCGCACGGTCTCGGTGTTCGCCACACCGACTTCCTCGGCGTCGAGCGGATGCACACGCGCGGCATGGGCCGGACGTCCGGCGCGCAATTGCGCGGCATTGTGCATCCAGGAATTCTCCGAGCCCAATTCACGCATCCCGATCAGGAAGAGCGGATACTCGGGATCGTCGACGCGCCGCTCCAAGCGCTCGATCTCGGCCCAGATCTCCGGATGATCGAGATGAACCTTGCGGTCGCGGTGCCGGATCACTTTCCGTCGCCGGCCGGCGACGGATTGTTCGGCATACAGGATTCCGTGCGGATTGCGCCGCACCAATTTGTCGAAGGTGAGTCCGCGAGGCCGCAGGCCGAACAGATCACCGCCGCGGCCGATCCGGATCATGGCATTCAGCAGCGTCCGTGGCGTGAGCGGCTTGCCGAGCATGTCCGCGACCTTCGCCACCACGCGCAGCGCTGGGGTGGACAGCGCCCGGGTACCGAGACCGCGCGCGATCTCGTCGATGATCTGCCACTCCGCCCGCGCTTCACCGGCCGGGGGTACCAGCGCTTCGGTCGCCTGGACGAAAGGCTTCGGATAGTACGGCTGGGTGAACAGCATGACGTCCTCGCGTTCGTACATCGCGGTCACCGGCAGCACGTAGTGCGCATGCGCATTGGTTTCGGTGATGTACAAGTCGAGCGACACCACCAGATCGAGTTCGTCCAACGCGTCGGCGAGGTGCTGGCCACCCGGCGTGGACAGGACCGGATTTCCGGCCGCGATGAGCATCGCGCGGATTTGCCCACGACCCGGCGTGCGGATTTCCGCGACCATGTTGTAGGCCGGTTCCATACCGGCGACCTCGGGCAGGTTTCCGATCCGGCTGCGACGGGTGTTGTAGGTGAGACTGGATGCCGTCACCCCCCGCATCGGGAGCACCTCATCGCCGAAGATCGCGCCGCCGCTGCGGTCGAGATTGCCCGCGACCAGATTCACCGCGTCCATCAGGCAATTGACCAGCGTCGCGCTGGTGCCCAGGCAGGTGCCGGTGCGGCCGTACAGCACCGCCTTGGTACGCGCCATGCGGCGGGTGATATCTCGCACGGTCTCGGCCGGGACACTGGTCCGGGCCTGCGTCACCTCGGGTGCGAACCGTGCTGCCGCCGCGCGTAGTTCCCGCTGACCGGTGCATTCGGTCAGCGCGTCGGCGTCGTACAGATTCTCGTCGAACAAGACGTGCAGCATCGACAGCAGCAACCACGCGTCGGCGTCCGGGGTGATCGGCGTCCACTCGAACAAGCGCGCGGTCTCGGTGCGGCGCGGGTCGATCACGATCACCCGGCCCCCCCGATTCTCGACCTCGTGCAGTTTGTCGGTGAACCGGGGAATGACGGCCAGGCTGCCGTGCGACACCGCAGGGTTGGCGCCCAAGATAACGACGGTTTCGGCGGCTTCGAGATCTGGGATCGGAACGATCAGCTGATGCCCGTAGAGAAGTTGGCTTGCGACATACCTGCTGTGCGTGTCCTGCGACGCCGCGCAGTAGAAATGCGAAACGCCGAGCGCGTCTACCGTGCCGAGCGTCCAAAGCAGATGACTGTAATTCAGTCCGCCCGGGTTTCCCAAGTACCAGCCGAGGCTCTCCGCGCCGTATTTCTCCCGGATGATGCGCAATCGCGCAATAATGTCCTGCATCGCTTCGTCCCAGGACACTTTTTCGAAAGAGCCGTCGGACTGCCGCCGCATCGGGTGCAACACCCGGTCCGGGTCGTTCTGCGTCGCTGCGTGTGCGATGCCCTTCGGGCACGCGAAACCCGCGCTGAGGGGGTGATCCTTGTCCGGCCGTAACGCCAGCAATTTCCCGTCCTCGACTACGCCGATCAGGCCACACGCAGGTTCGCAGATACGACAGAACGTGACCTTTTCCTGTTTCATCTATTCATCCGTTCAGGGAAGGTGCACGAAATCAGCCACTGTGCGACGCAGTTTTTCGGATTCCGCGTCGAAAATATCGTCAGCTATCCCTTCGAGCATGCGCGCACCGACCCAGGCAGCGCGGTTCCCGAACAGAAAAGGGGTGTCGATGCCATGACAGCTGCCCATACCGTCAAGCGGGCTCGGCAGCGAGAACTCGCGCAGTTCGGCTCGGACACCGTGCTGGTGCGATGCCGCGACCAGTGCTCGCGAGTGGTCCGCGAACATAGCATCGGTCGTACACGCGATAAGTGCCGCATACGGCGTGTCGTAGGACTTTGTCGGCTGGTACCCGAGCCGGCGTATCTCCTCATCGGTGATATCCCGCTCGCGCGAGCTGAAAAAGTAGGCGCCGGTCTCGTCCTGGGTGAAGGTGACCAGCAGCTGCGTAGCGCCCATCTCTTGGACAATGCGTGCCGGATCGTCCAGCCAATCCGGGACACGGCCGTCGGCCATCGGCATCAGGCTGGTCGGAGCGATCGATCCGAATGCGACGCGTTTCTTCGCCACCTCCTGGTGACTCAGCAGCAGGCTTTCGATCGGCACGTCTTTCGGGTCGGCACCGTGCAGGTTCTCGATGACCTCGTTACTGAGGGTTTCGATACGATTTCGGCTGGCGGGCGGAATTCCGGGGGTGCTCATGAGCAGCAGCCGCCGAATCAGGTTCCGCGACTCAGGCAACACCGCCAGAACCTGCGTATAGAAGGCGCCGGCCGATTGCCCGCCAACCGTGAGGTTGTCGGGATCACCACCGAACAACGCGATGTTCTCGCGCACCCAAGTCAATGCTTGGAGCAGATCATCGACCGCGCGATTCGCGTCGTCGGCCGCCGGCCCGGCCAGCAGATGCGCCAGCGGCCCGAGCCGATAGTTCATGGTCACCACAACCATGTCGCCCTCGCGGGCGAGCCGCTCACCCGAGTACCACGGCATTACTCCGCCACCCGAAACGAAGCCGCCACCGTGGATGAAGAAGAGAACCGGCCGATTCGAGGCACCGGACGGCGCCCAAATGTTGAGCAGAAACGCGTCTTCCTCTTGTGGATGCTCGCGCCAGACACTGCCCAGTACCGCATCGAGCCGGCTCGCGAGCTGCGGGAAAATGGCGGGGGAGTCGCGAAGATCCTGTGCGGAATCGGGCGCCGCCGGCGCGACCGGATCGAAGCGGCGGCCGTTCGCCAGCTTGCCGTAGCGGATTCCGCGGAAAGCCGCAACGCCGTCGGATGTGCTGCCGACGACCGCTCCGCTGGTGGTGTTCACCATCATGTGCACCTTCTCTTCTATGCCACGCCGATCGGGAGGAGCGGGGCGAATCCCTTGTTCTTCATCGCATTCTTTTCGGGTGGCCTGCCGCGGCGAAAAATGACGCGACGGCAGGCCGTGGATCACACCGAACTCATCCGGCCTACGCGTTCTGCGCCAGCGGTGAAACATCCCCGAGGAAGAGCTGCTTGCGCTCCTCGAAGAATTCGCGAAGTGTACGCGGTTCGCGGCCCAGCAGGTGGCGCAATTCGTCGGTCACGATGAATAGCGTTTCCTCCTTCTGCTCGTTCTCCGAGAAAGCCAGGAACCAGTCGAGTACGGCAGGGCCGTACTGTGCGGTGATGAGTCCCCCGACTTCGGACTTGTACCTTTCCGGATCGTCCTCGTAGGTGATCTCGACACCCAGAACTTCCGTCATCAGGTCGGCGACCTCGGAGAACCTGATCCGTTCGTTGCCGGTGATGTGCCGCATGTACCCGTCGTGGTCGCGATTGTGTGGCCGCAGCAACAGCTGTGCCGCCGCTTCGCCCACGTCGCGAGGGTCGACGAACAAGGAACTGCGGTCGTAGGGCGCCGCCAGCACTCGGCGGCTCAGCACCGGCGGCAGCCACACGGTGAGGAAATCGTCCATGAAGTTGGCAAAGCAGTTCAAGAAGGTCACCGGCAGACCCGAAGCGTTCAAGACCGCTCGTGCCTGCTGGTACTGCAATGACGGCCCCGGTGCGTCACGCAACGGCGTGCGCAGCTCGTTGACGGTATTGATGCCGATCGTCACGCCGACGAGCTTGACCAGATGCGGCTGCGTTCCAGCCGCGTGCGCGGCGGCGCACACATTGATCATCGCCTGGCGCTCATCGATCCTGAAGTCCGGCGTGATCAGGAATGCCGCGTCGACGCCGTCGAACGCCGCGACCAGGCTCGGCAGGTCGGTGTAGCTCGCCTGCACGACCTCGGCCGAGGGAAAGCCGGCCTTCAGTTCAGCGGCCTTCTCCGCGGAGCTCGTGGCGATCCGCAATGCCGGCGCATTGTCGGCGGCCGCGATCGCCGCGGCCGCCGGGCCCCCCACATGACCACTGGCACCGAACACAAGAATTCGTTCAGGTGCGGGTCGAATGTCTTGTTTCATCAAATATCCTGCCATTGTGCGATTCGTGCGTTGATCGGAGACTGGGCTCGGTGTCGGCCTCATACCAGCGGTGCGACGACTTCGCTACTGCCGACCAGCGCCTTACCGTGGATCTCATAGCCCAGCGTCGGGGTGAGCATGCCGTGGCTGGTGGCGGTGTTGACATCACGCCACATCCGCTGGAGGGGATTGGCTTCGGCGAAGGCCGCGGTCCCGTGCGCGTTCATCAGGATCTGCATCGCTTCGCGTAACTGCTGGCAAGCGAACCCGACCGAAGCGCGGAAGCGGGCATTGTCGGCGGGTTCCATTACGATCCGCCCGGTGGCGGCGTCGTGGAGATCACGGGAAAGACGCGCGATGAACAGCCGCGCGGTGTCGATCTTCAACGCTGCCTCGGCAACTTGGATCTGAAACCCGGTGGACGCACTCTGCGAAGGGAAAGTGCTGTAGGCGATGCCACGCTTGTCGGCAAGCTTCAGCACATATTCCAGCGCACCCTCGGCCACCCCGAGCGGAGTACCGGCCAGTCCGAGTTCGAGGCTGGGAGCGAGCGGAGTGCGGTACAGCGCCTCGTCCCGGTACTCGGTGGCGTAGTCGCCGGCCAGAGCCTTGGTGACGGACAGGACACGGTGGTCCGGTACGAAGTAGTCGTCGAGCACCAAGGTATTGCTCGCGGTCCCGCGCATCCCGGCGACGTTCCACGTCTGCTCGACGGTGCCGTCGGCGACCGGGACCAGCGCGGGCCCGAACTCCGGGGCAGCCGGGTCAGCGATGATCGGCATCATCAGCAATGCCCAACCGGCCTGTTCGACACCGGACAGGAAACCCCACCGTCCCGAGATTCGGTAGCCGCCATCGTCGCGGGTCACCTGAGACGCCATGGCTTGCGACGCGCACACGCCGATATCAGGGTTGTGCTCCCAGACCTCGCGCTGCGCCTGCTCGCCGAACATGCCCACCAGCAGCGCGGTGCCGTTGATGTTCTGGGTCACCCACGCGGTGGAGCCACACCCGCGGGCCAACGTCGCGCTGATCGCCACCAGCGTCTGCAGCTTCTGCTGCTCCCCACCGAGCCGTTTGGGCACACACACCCGCAGCAACCCGGCATCGACAACCTGCCGGTAGACCTCAGCAGAGATATGACCGCTGCGGTCGACCTCCGCGGCGTGCTCGGCCAGGGTCGGCACCAACGCCTCCGCGGCACTGATCAGCCGCAATGCGTCGTCATCCAATCCGACGTGCAGTTCATTCACGGCAGCCACCTAGTCCGTCAGATCGGTCGGCCGCATGCCGGGAGCGCCGAG
This sequence comes from Nocardia glycosmidis, assembly GCF_052545115.1. Lineage (NCBI taxonomy): Bacteria > Bacillati > Actinomycetota > Actinomycetes > Mycobacteriales > Nocardiaceae > Nocardia > Nocardia glycosmidis. The sequence continues at coordinate 23,579 of NZ_JBQWRH010000007.1, forward strand.
AAACTGCACCCCGTACTTCTTGGCCGCCATGGCCAGCTTCGCCAGCACCTCCGGGTCCAACGCCATCGGCTCGGGCAGCCGGCGCTCGGTGGCAGGCGTCGAGATCTCCCGCGTGTACCCTTCGAACCCGGCCGGCGACGTGATCGCGAGCCACCGGGCCGGAACATCGGAAGTCACCGAATAACAGTGCGCGACGTTGCGCGGCATCAACGCGTAATCCCCGGGCTGCAGAGCTCGGGTCTGATCACCCACCCAGATGGTCAGCTCACCGTCGATGATCAAAAACGCCTCTTCCTCTTCGGTGTGCAAATGCAATGGCACCTCGTCACCGGGCGGCCCGAGCATCTCGAAAATCGCATACGCGCCACCGGTCTGCTCGCCCCCGGCGATGATATCGACCAGACTCGACCCGAACCACACGGTTTCCCGCTCACTGGCGGTCACCAACACGACCGATTCCTGTTTTTCATCCATGGATCGCTCCCTATATCAACTGAGATCCGCACGGCTCTTCTCTACGTGGAAGGCCAACGTACCTACCGATCCGTAGTTGCAATATCCACATAACGGCCGGATTGTCCATTCGTTCTACCTGGCGTGCTCATTTTCCGGACACGACGCCGATCTGGACAATGCGTACGTATTGTGGCTATTCGACCGGTCTGCGCAGCGCTACTATCGAAAGCCGCAATACTTTCCATCCACGTGCAGGAGAGCAACCGTGCCCCAAGCGCCGGTCGGCATCGCGGCACCCCTGGCTGGTTCCTCGAGCATTCCGATACCAGAACGAACTGCGCGCCACGGCGTCGCTCGGTGTAGCGCGTCCGGCAATCACCGGCGAGCATCGCAATTCCGGAAAACTCTAGCCGGCGAACGGTTCCGGAATGCAAATCCGATAGGCAGAATCCGGCAGACCAGGACATTTCTCCGGTTACCGTCGCAATGTCTGCGATGGCGACTCGCCGAATCGCCTGCGGTACTCCACAGAGAACCGACCGAGATGCATGAAACCCCACGTCAGCGCGATATCGGTCACGCTGGCGCCAGACCCGGGATCCGCATTTATCAGCGCCTCCCGGGCCCGGTTGAGCCGTATTTCGCGGAGGTAGGCCATCGGCGAACAGCCGAGGAGATCATGAAACCCTTTCTGCAGGGCCCGGACAGTCACGCCGGCGTCGGTGGCGAGTTCCTCGATAGTGAACGGCCGCTCGGGATAGGCTTCGATGCGTTCCAGGACCTGCCGCACCGGACGCGGTGCCCCGGGGACTTGTTCAGCTTGCAAGGCAGCGCTGTAGTTATGGCGATGTGCGAGCAGCAGACCGGTGAGAACGAGGCTCTCGATCTGCGCGGCCACCAACGGGTGCTCCAGCAGCCCCCCGCTGCGCTGCGTCTCGGCGAGAAGCAGATCCAGCGACGCGCGCCAACTTCGGCTCCGGCTCGTCCGCAGGTCCATGCCGAGATCGAAGATGATCGGCTCGAGCACGGGCCGGCCGATCAGCGATTGGAGATGCCGCTGGAGATGATCCGCTTCCACCCGCAGGGCGATCTGCACACAGTCGGGCGCCATCTTCATTGTGATACCCCGTCGGGGATCGGGCAGCGAAGCGAGTTCCGGTGTCGACAGCGCCTTCTCGCGGCCGGACACGACCAGCGCGGATCCCCGCAAGGGCAATTGCAGGATATAGAACGGCCGCTCCGGCGCGTCTGCCTCGATCCGAACGGCGGCCCCGTACTCGATCCGCAGCAGCGTGAGCTTGTTGACGCTGACCGCACTGAAGCTCGCATCGATGACCGATGGCTCGACCAAACCGACGCGATGATCCGTCAAAAAGCTCGCCACTGCCGTCCGGAAAATATCGAGATCATCGGTGTGAATGAGATGCTGCTGCGGGACCGATGTTCCAGCGAGGTTCACTGCTTTCTCACTCTCCCCCGCGAGGGGCCGGCTACCGTGGCGATCCCGCGTCGACATATTTCCATTCAGCGGGCACATCTGCCGGCGATCGGTGCAGCTGGTTCACCACTCGCAACGGCCTGGTCCCGCCCGGTGTGAATGCGGGACAGCCTGCGGCGATTTTCTTTGCAAGATCATCCATCGCGTTCTCCTCTTGCCGGGAAGCAAGGCTACAACCTCTTCGGAATTTGCGCTATCCACCAAGCGGCATGACTATCCACTCTGTGCGGAAGAGTGTGCGCACCGCTCTCAACAGCGCCGACTCGGCAGCTTCGCCTTGACCCGGCTCCCAAGCACTCAGTACGTTGAGGTCTCTGACACCACCGCGATCATGAGCGAAATCATCAGCCGTTGAACCGAAATGGGATCGATCGTGGTTCGCGAAAAGGAGCCTCACATGGTCGACTACACGACCTTGCGCGTCGAACGGCCGTGCCCGGGGATCGCGCTCGCCTATCTCGACCGGCCCACTCGGCTCAATGCCATCACCTTCGACATGTTCGACGAATTCGTCGAGCTGCAACGAGAAATCGAGGCGGACAAGGACGTTCGAGCCTTGATCCTCACCGGCAGCGGACGTGGGTTCTGCGCCGGGCTGGACCTGGATCAGGCGGCGACCTTGCCGGATATGTCCGCGGCGCAGATGCTGCGTGGCCAGCAGTCGTGGGCGCGGTCGGTCTCGGGCTTCACCCGGATGGCGACGCCGGTGATAGCCGCGATCAACGGCCCGGCCGCCGGGGCGGGGCTGAGCCTGGCGCTGGCCGCCGATATCCGAATCGCTTCGGCCACGGCGAAATTCAACGCCGCGTTCGTCCGGATCGGACTCTCCGGCGGCGATCTCGGCACGTCGTGGGCGCTGCCGCGGCTGGTCGGATTCGGTCGCGCCGCCGAGATCCTGTTGACCGGACGGTTCGTCGACGCGTCGGAAGCATTGCGGATCGGATTGGTCACCGACATCTGCGAACCGGAGCACCTGATCGACCGGGCACTCGAGATCGCCGAACAGATCCGGAGCAACAGCCCGGTCGGCACGGCGCTCACCAAGGAGGTGATCCACACCAACGTCGACGCCGCGTCGCTGGAGGCGGCGCTGGAGCTGGAAAACCGCAATCAGGTGCTGGCCACCCGGACCGCGGACATGCGCGAGGCGCTGGCGGCGTTCCGCGACAAGCGCTCGCCCCAGTTTGTCGGGGAGTGAGGTATTCCCACCGGTCGGCCCACGCAGCGCCGGTTCTCGACTGCGCCGGCCAGGTGACGGCGGATGGCTCGGTACACCCGCCGACAGCGAGGAAACCCGACGCGCGGGTGGCCGAACAGCAGTCGTTCGGCCACCCGCCCACACCCCCCGGGCCACTCGCCCGCACCCCCGGCAAGGTGCGGGCGAGCGTCGTCATCGGCGATGGAGGATCGTCCGCGCGGTATTCATCGGCTCGGCGGCGGATCACTTGGTCGGCGCACCGTCCGCCACCCCACAGGCCGGCCCCGGATGAACCAATTTTGATGTGGACCTGCTCAGGCTGGGAGTTCAAGCGCATTTCGGCAACGGCTGCAGCAGCCGGCACCACAATGCCCCCAGCCGGCCGATTTCGGTGCCGCCGCCTTCGCGCTCGCTCAGTCGCTCGACGACGGCGATGTTGTCGTCCCGCGCCGCGACCGCACAGCGATCCGGCTACGCGACCGTCATCTCCCCCAGCTCGGACCATCCGGTCGCATCGATCGACTGGCTGATGATGCGGGGGGTGGCTGCGAGGGCTTGCGGCAGCTCGGTCATCGCCGTTCGGAAATGCTCGCTGGTGACATGGTCACGCCCCGCATCGGCGTCCCGGAACCCTTCGACGAGGACGAATTCCGCAGGATCGTCCACGCTGCGGGACCAGTCGAACCACAGGTTGCCCGCCTCGGACCGAGTCGCGGCGGTGAACGGCGCGACCAGGTCCAGCCATCGGTCGGTCCATTCGGGCTTGGTGCGGAACTTCACGACGATGAAGATCATTTCGGTCCTTTCACAAATCGTGGGCGTCCAGTCGAATCGGGTGCCGGGCTGCCGCGACACAGCCCAGCCCCGGCCACCGCAGGCGGTGGCCGGGGAAACTGGACGCGATGTGGCTCATGGATGTTCACAAGCAACAGTAATCGTCGTGCGATCGATGGTGTGCCGCTGCACCATCAGGTCGAGGAAAGCGGAGCTGGCCTCGTCCGAGATGTTCAGCCTCGGCACATCCACCGCATGCACGGTCACGACGTAGGACCGTGCACCGCTGGAGGGTGAAGGTACCCCTCCGACGTACCGCCGTAACGCGAAGTCGTTGACCATGTGACGCGCGGGGCGTGGCAGCCCGCGGCCGGTCGGGTGCCCGGCATCCGTGCGCAGTTCGGTGACTCCGGGCGGGATGTCCACCATCGCCCAGTGACACAGGCCCCACGCGGTCGGTGTGCCCACCGACCGGTCGTGCATCGTGACCACGTAGCTCTCGGTGTACATCGGGCCTCCCCACCACAGCAGATGCGGGGAGATGTCAGCTCCACCGGCACCCAGCAGCGCACTCAACTGCGGGGTGTCCAGCTTGCTGCCATCGGCGACGTCGTCGGACACCAGGGTGAATCGCGAACGGCGGTTCATCACGACCCCTGAGTTCAGTAGATGTTGGTTCAGTAGATGTTGGAGGGCCGCACCATACCTTCGGCCAGATCACCGAATCCGGGCGCGATGATCGCGCCGGGGTTGACGACGACCTCTTCGACGATGAGCGTTTCGGTGGTCAGCAGTAGAGCCGCGATCGAGGCCGCGCTCTGCAGCGCCGAGCGCGTGACCTTGACCGGATCGATCACGCCGGCCTCGAACATGTTCACGTAGGCATCGGTGACCGCGTTGAAACCGTGTCCGACCGGAAGTTTCGCGACATTCGCGACCGTCTCGTCACCGTCGTACCCCGCGTTGATGGCGATCCAGCGCAGCGGTTCTTCGACCGCACGGCGCACGATCTCCCGTCCCTCGGCGGCATCGCCGGTGAGTTCGAGCAGGTCCAGGGACTCCTGAGCCTGGAGCAGTGCGGTGCCGCCGCCGGCTACGACGCCCTCCTCGATCGCCGCGCGGGTCGCCGAGAGGGAGTCCTCCACCCGGTGCAGCTTCTCCTTGAGCTCGACATCGGTGGCGGCTCCGACGTGGACCACCGCGACGCGGCCGGACAGGCGAGCGATCCGCAACTGCAGACTGTCGCGATCGTGGTCGTTCTCGGCGCGTTCGAGTTCGCGCTCGAGCTGACCGATCCGGGCCAGCACCTCGGCGGGAGACCCGGCGCCGTCGACAACGGTGGTGGACCGTTCGGTGACGGTGACCTTCTTCGCCCGTCCGAGATGTTCGATGCGCACGTTCTCCAGCGCCAGTCCGGATTCGTCGCTGACCACGGTGCCGCCGAGCAGGACCGCGAGATCCTCCAATTCCGCAATGCGGCGGTGACCGAATCCGGGAGCGCGAACCACCACCGATCGAAATGTGTCGTGAACGTTGTTGGTCACCAGCATGTTCAGTGCGGGGCCGTCCATGTTCTCACACAGCACCAGCAGCGGACGCTTCGCTCGCTGCAATTGCTCGAGCACCGGCATGAGCGTCTGGACCGTCGAGATCTTCTGGTTGGTGAGCAGGACATAAGCATCCTCCAGCACCGACTCCATACGTTCCTTGTCGGTCACGAAGTAGGGCGAAAGATAGCCGTGATCGAATTCGAGACCGTCGACATAGCTCAGGCTGAGCCCCAGTTGCGGCCACTCCTCGACGGTGACGACGCCATTCGCGCCTACGCGGTCCAGCGCGGCGGCGATGACATCGCCGATTCCGGAGTCGTTGTTGGCCGACAGCATGGCGACATGGCGCAGATCGTCGACTCCGTCGACGGGGCGGCTGCGCTCGCGCAGCACCTCCACGACCGCCTCGGTGGCCCGCTCGATACCGCGTTTGAGCTGAATGGGATTCGCGCCGGCTTCGACCGCGCGCAGCCCCTCGCGCACCATCGCCTGGGCCAGCACCGTAGCGGTCGTGGTTCCGTCGCCCGCGACGCCGTTGGTTTTGGTCGCCACTTCCTTGACCAACTGGGCTCCCATGTTGGCGAAGGGATCCCGCAATTGGATCTCCCTCGCGATGGTGACCCCGTCATTCGTGATCGTCGGGGCGCCGGTGAGCTTTTCCAGCACCGCATTGCGGCCTTTCGGGCCCAACGTCACCTTCACCGCGTCGGCGAGGGCATTGACACCCGCCTCGAGCCGTCCGCGGGCGTCTCCGCTGAAACGTAATTCCTTTGCCATGTCGCACGCACCTTTTCCTGAGATAAAACGATGGATCAGCCCCGGTCAGGGCACGAGAATCGCCCGGCCCCTGACTTGTCCGGCGTCGAGATCGCGCAGCGCCGTGGCGAAGTCGGCGAGGCGATATTTTGTGGTGTGCAGGCGCACCTTGTCCTGCGCCGCGAGCGCCATCAGCTCGACCAGGTCGTTGTACGAGCCGACCAGGTTGCCGATGAAATTGATTTCGGTGGAGATGATGTCGATCGTCGGCACCGAGAGCACGCCGCCGTAGCCGATGACGTAGTAATTGCCCGCACGGCGCAGCATCGCCACGCCTGCCTCGATCGCGCCGCCCTCACCGACGAAGTCGAGCACTGCCTCGGCGCCGTGGCCGCCGGTCAGCTCCCGCACAGCCTCCGCCTCGTTTCCGTCGGCGAGCACGGTGTAGTGCGCGCCGATTTCCGCGGCCAGCGCCAGCGCCTCCGAAGACCGGTCGACGACAATGGTTTTCGCGGGTGACAGCGCGGTGAATACCTGAATGCCGATATGGCCGAGTCCACCCGCACCGATCAGCACGGCGGTGTCGCCCGGCCGCAACTGCCGAGCCGCCTTGGCGACCGCATGATAAGCGGTGAGTCCGGCGTCCGCCAGGGCGGCGACATCGGCCGGCGCCAGACCGCGATCCAGTTTCACCACCGACCGGGCAGTAGTGCGCAAGTATTCGGCATAGCCGCCATCGGTGTCGATACCCGGAAATTGCGAACTCGCGCAATGCACGTCGTCACCGTCACGGCAGGCCCGGCACAGTCCGCAGGTGATCAGCGGGTGCAGAATCACCGGATCTCCGACAGCCACATTGGTGACTGCCGCGCCCACCGCCTCAACCCAGCCCGCGTTTTCGTGACCGATCGTATAGGGAAGTGCGACACCGCTTTTGCCAGCCCACTGGCCCTCGATGATATGCAGGTCGGTGCGGCACACCCCGGCGCCGCCGATGCGGACGATCACGTCCAGCGGGCCCTCGATACGCGGGTCCGGAACCTCGACAAGTTCTGGTTTGGATTCGTAGGCAGGCAGTTGCACAGCCTTCATAGCGTTGCTCCTTCTCGATCGCCGTATCTGGTCGCGAGCAGACCACGGCAGAAATGTGCGTTGCCCTCGATGCTCACCCGCACCGTGCGGGCGAACCGCAGGTATTTCGTGACCTCCTGCGGCGCGATGGCCTGGCCGAATTCGTCGACCAGGAGCGGGTCCCCGGCCTGCCAGCCGAGTCCGATTCCGGCGCGGCGCCGCCGCAGCGACTCCCGATCCGGTCCGTCGGGGACATCGCCGAGTCGCAACTGATCCGGCGCATCGGGCAGCGCCGCGGCCGCTCCCAATGCCCGGATGACGCGCTCCAACGCGGCGATATACGCCTTGCGCAGGAAGCGCACGCGCAACTCGCCGAGTTCGGCGGCGGCCTGTGCCGGGAAGCTGCCGACGAACCCGGCGGCGGCCGCGACGCCGGCGTTGATCTCCTGCGCGGCAAAGTGGTCTTCCAACTCCACCGTGACCGCCGTGACTCCGTCGGCCGAGCCCACCGCGTCATGGGCATCGGCGACCATCAGGTAAGCGAAGTTCGGCGCACAGAAGTACGTCGGCAACCGCAACCGCACCCGCGCCTCGCCGTTCTCATCGACCCGGACCTCGGAGACGAATCGCAGCGCCGTGACCGATTCATCCAATTCCGGGTCGCGCACCGTGTCCAGCGCGGCCCAGACTCGATCGACGACAGACGCGGCCATCTCACACCACCGCCGGGTCCGAGACCTCGAGGCCGGCCGGCACCTCTAGCCCGTACATCTTGGCCGCGTTCAGCCCGAGAATCTTCTTCTTCTGCTCGACAGTGATCGGCGCGTACTCGGTCATGTCTTCCGGAATCTGGAAGTCGACGAACTTCTCCACCAGCCACTTCGGCGTCCACAGCGCGTAGTCGCTGGAGAACTGGATCCGGTTCTCATCCAGCCAGTACAGGAGTTCGCCGATGATCTGCGCGAAATACCGGGGTCGCGTGTGGATGAACGGCATGGCCACGGCGAGCCCGGCGTGCACATTCGGTTCCTGGGTGGCGATCCAGCAGAAGTCTTCCAACCGCGGCAGCCCGCAGTGCTCGACGATGAAGTTCAACTCCGGAAAGTCGGTCGCCACGGTGTCGACGTCGGCGACGTCGAAGGCATCGCGGTCCAGGGGACGGATCGTCGGGCCCTTGTGGATGTGAATATTCTTGATCCCGAGTTCCTGGCACGCCTCGAAATAACGGTAGGACCACGGATCGTCGAGCTTGTATCCGCGCGAATCGCCCTGCCATTCGGCAGTGTAGAGCTTGACACCCTTCAGGCCGAACCGTTCGGCGTCGCGGCGCAGCTGTTCCAGACCTGCCGCTTCGAAGCGGGGATCCCAGTTGTGGTTGTAGGTCAGCTTGTCCGGATGCTGTTGGGCCAATGCGAATGCTTCTTCGGTCTGTCCGAACCCGCTGTAATAGAACTCGCCGAGCCGGGCGGGCTGGAAGATCGCGTGATCGACGTAGCCGTCGACGAACAGGTCCTTCAGCAAGCGTTCGCCGCCCTGGTACAGGTACTCCTCGTAGGACCACAACTCCGTTTCCGGGCTCAGGTTGCGGTGGTAGTCGTAGAAGCAGTCGATGAACTGCTTGCCGTGGATATTGCGCTGGTTCTCCGGCCGAGCGTCCCACAGCGCGATGTGCGCGTCGACAATGAAGTACCGCTCGCCGTTCTTCTCATACATGCTGTCTCCGTTGATCTTTCGTCGTACTCGATGCACCGGGGTTGAGGGTCGAGAAGCTGATCTCCTCGACCCGCCACCCGGTGGCCTCCAGGCGGGCAATCGCCGCCTGGAGGCCACCGGTGGCATGACCCGCCGGGATCTTGCGGGTCATCGCACCGGTTTCAGGTCGAAATCGATGTATTCGGCGGCATCTTCGGGATTGGCGAACAACATGGTCCGGTCGTCGAAATGCACCATCCGGCCGTAATGGGTGGACATGATTTCTTCGAAATCGGACTGGTCGAACGGTGCGCCGAGCGCGTCGGTGATCTCATCGAAATCGAAGATGAGTACACCGGTGCCGTCGACGCGGATCATCGACGGGTATTCGGTGATCGCGACGCCGTCCTTGCTGCTCATCACCTCCGCGACCACATAGCCGTTCTGATTGTTCATCAGCGTGACGCCGCACTTGTTGGACGAGCCCACGCCCGCGCCGAATTCCATAGCGGTACTCATCAGGACAGCTCCTTGATCTGATCGAGGTCGATCTTCAGGTCGAGGTCGGCCAGCACACTGCGCAAGCCGGCCTTGGCAGCCTCGAAAGACTGGGCGAACGGCACGGTGCGTTCCTGCGGATGCGACCAGATCGGCTGCAGTTCGCGGGCCGCCGTGACGCTCAGCGGCACCCACTTCGCCAGCCATTCCCCCAGCAACTCACGGTTGTGCTCACCGTGCAGGTCATCGCGGGTGAGCAAGGTGAACAGCGCCCGGGTGTAGGCCAGGTCGCGGTTGTAGTCGTTCTCGCCGGATCCGACCAGGCCCGGGGTCACGTAGTCGCCGTTGCGCGCGGAGATCTGCATGACGAGGTGGCTGCGGAACAGCACCCCGACCAGTTGCTCGAAGACGACGTTGGTGGCGAAAACGGCCTCTGCCCAGTCGTCGGCGGCGGTGAGCAGCTCGACATTGCGGCGCACGCCCTGCCAGGCCGGATCCTCGTGCCACACGGTGCGGTGCGACTGGCCGTCGAAACCATCCAAGGATTCGCTCAGGTCGAGGTTGTAGAGCGCGAGGTCCTGGGCGAAGCGCAGCTTGTGCGCGCTGTTGACGGCGACGGCGGTGTTGATCATGTTCGTCGGGCCCGAGCGCTGGACCGCGGTGAACACATGCAGCCCCAAGCCGTTTTCCGCATGCATCCAGGCACCGAGGTTGCGTTCGACGAACCGGGCCCAGCTCGGCGTCCACGAGCCGTAGGCGTCGGCCAGTTTGGCGTTCTCGAGGTTCTGCTGGACCTGCCGCACCACGTTGGCGTTGTTGCGGTAGATCGTCTGCTCCCACTCCTCGTTCGGATCGCGGAAGCGATGCCAGTCCGAGGATTTCAGCGCCGTCCACTCTTGCGGGTACCCGCCGGGACCGTCGGCGAAGCCGTAGATCCAGCCCTGGGTCAGGTGGCGATCCGGATCGGGCTGGACGTCGAAGGTGACGTCCTCGTAGGTGGTCGCCCGCAACTTGGCCGGCGTGAAGTAGTTGTAGGAGCGGCTGTTCGAGCTCGGGAATTCCAGCGCGCCGGCTTCGGCATCGGTGAATTGTGGTTTCGGGAAGCTACGCGGCGGTTTGGCTTTCGCGGATCGTTCGGTGGCGGGTGCGCTCATCTTTCGGTACTCACTTTCTCTGGCGGACCTACTGCGAAACCGCAGTCGTGAACTTGTCGAAATGGATGCGCTCTCGGGGCACGCCTTTGCCGTCGAGCAGAGCCAGCGCGGCGTCCACCATCGGCGGTGGCCCGCACAGGTAGACGTCGGTGTCGGACAGATCGGCTTCGCGGCGATCGACCACATCGGTGACGAATCCGAAGTCGCCGTCACGGACGCCGATCGCGTCCCAATCGGCAGCGGTCTGTTCCGACAGCGCGGGTACGAAGGCGAAGTCGGCCAGACCGGTGGCGAGCTCCGCGATCTCCGGGAGATAGAACAGGTCGGTTTCGGTGCGGGCACCGTAGTAGAACCGGACCCGCCGGCCGCTCTCGATCTCCGCGAGATGGCGCAGCAGCGCCAGAATCGGAGCCATACCCGCGCCGCCGCCGATGCAGACGATGTCACGCGTGGCATCGGGTTTGATCGTGAACGATCCGTACGGTCCGCGCAGCTCCAACTCGTCGCCGGCGACCAGCCCGTCGGCCAGCAGCGCCGAGAAGCGCCCGCCCGGATAGCATTTGATGATGAACTCGATGCCGTCGGACGTAGTGGGCGTGGTCGCCATAGAGAACGAGCGGTGCTCGTCACTGCCGGGAATCAGCACCTCCGAGTACTGCCCCGGTTTGAACTCGTAGCGGCCGGGTTCGATCGGAGCGAGCTTCAGCGAGACGATGTCGTGCGTGAGTGCCGCGATTTCGATGATTTTCGTCCGAACCTGCTGCAGTGGAACTGCATTGTGCAGCTCGTCCTCATCGAAGTTGATCAGTTCGATCTCGCAGTCGCTGTAGGCGTGCGCCTTGCACAGCAGCACATAGCCTTCCTCGCTCTCGTAGTCGGCGAGGGCGAAGGTGGAGTAGCGGTCCATCTGCACATCACCGTCGAGCAGGAACGACTTACATGCCGAACACTGGCCCTCGCGGCAGCCGTGCATCAGCGAAACGCCTTGCCGGAACGCGGCATCGAGGATGGTCTCGTCCTCGGCGACCTCGATTTCGAGATCGACGGGTTCGAATCTGATGCGATGGGTTTCACCCATGGGAATCTCTTCTCTGCGAGTGCGCGGGGGCCCGGTGGCGGCTGCGAGCGTGCGGTCGCGCCGCCACCGGGTGGGCCGGACTGCCCGGGGCCACCTGAGCAGTCCGGCCGGCTCTCATGCGGGTGTCGGGACCGCGGCGGGGCGCCCACCCGGGCCGCCCGCCTTATAGGCGGCGACGTGCGCGTCGCGTTCGGCGTCGGACATCTCGTTGAGCAGCACGTTCGGGCTCTGGAAGTTGATGCCGCGCAGGTCGTCCAGCGTCCAGAGTTTCTTCTGGTCGTCGAGCTCGAGATGCGGCTGCGGAATCAGCGTCTTGCCGTCGTCACGGACGTATCCGAGCTTGGCGACGATGTCCGCGAGATCCTGGTTGTGGTGCAGGGTCTCCCATTCCCGATGACCGGTCAGGCGGCCCATATTCGGCGTGGGCCTACCCTCGTATTCGGCCCGGAACGCCTTGATGTCGGTCCACGCGCAGGTCTCCGAGCAATAGGTGCGCCACTGACCGTCGACCTTTTCGGTCACCATGTCCTCGCGAATCACGCAGGGCACCATGCACGTCCAGCACCGGTGCGGGTACTGGTAGTCGACATTCTCGAACGCGATCGGCTTGTTCCGGCCGGGGTAGCGCATCCGGTTGTAGTTCTCCCACCACTTGCCGTACTTGCTGTACCAGCCCGGGTACTTGTCCTCGAACCACTCGAAGTCCTGGTCGGTCATCGGGTCGATGCGCCAGTAGTTGACCGGCCAACCGGTGGCGAAGAACTGGGCGACCTCGTGGATATAGCCCTTGTTGACGATCCGGTTCCACGCCTCCTCCACCAGATCGTGCGGGATGTTCAGGCCGTACTTCTCCAGTGGGATGAGGTAGCTGCGGTAGTAGTCGTCGTAGATCCAGCGCCGCCACATTTCGGCGTAGCTGTCCCGATCCTTGCGGCGGTCCTTCGTGCCGTATTCGATGAAGGTGCCGATGGCGGCGTCGACTACGCAGTGGTTGTTCCACCAGGCGTAACGCAGATCGCGCTCCAGCAGCTGGCGGTTGTCCTCGTCGGCCAGCGCCATCAGCAGGATCGAATAGCCGTTGGAGATGTGCCGCGATTCGTCGGACTGGACCGAGTGGAACACCGTGGGCAGCAGGTAATCGCCATTGGCTGCCGCCTCCGAGGGCATCGCCACGAAAAGCGTATTGGTGAAGGCGGTTTCGGCCACGACCGTCAGGTAGATGTTCGCCGCGGTGATGGCATCGCCGGTGATGAAGCCCTCGCCGAACTGACGCCCGATGGTGCCGGCGTAGTTGTTGGCGAACCCCTTCTCACTGATATCGAATCCCGCGGGATCGATGTAGTGGTTCATGTAGAGGCGCTTGAGGTTCATCTGGATGGTCGAGTGGCGAACCTCGTCGATCATCTGCACGGCCAAGCCGTTGTGGATTTCCGGGTTCGGCACGGCGTCGATGGCCATCGGCATCGCGCGGGCGGCCGAGATCTCCGGGAACGGGATGATCGACAGGAACAGCTTCTGCCACTCCATCCACCGCTGCTGCACCTGACGGAACATGTTGCCGCGGATTGCGCCGTCCATGGCGCCGAAGACGCGGTTGTCCTTCTCTTCTTCCATCGGGAAGTAGGAGCGCAGGATCTGCTTGAGCGGATCCTTCTTGGGCGCCTTGTCGAAGGTGTAGTCGGTGCCGAACCGGGTCGCCGGGGTCGCGAAGGTCGGTTCCCACGACAGTTCGGTGATCTTCTTGTGAGCCTTGCTCAAGCTCTGTCTGCTCAATGTGTCCTCCTGGGTGGAGCCATCCGTGCTGTGACCTATGACACCGTTCGAATCATGCCTAGTGCGTCTCAAGTTGAGATCTGTCTCACATTGAGATGGAGTAGCCTTGGCGCCGTAGCGAAGAAGACGAGGTGGAACGACGATGTACACCCCCGACAGCAGTCGGTTGCGCCGCGCGCGCGAACAATTCCTGTCCGACGGCCGGGCCGACGAGGCATCGGTGGACGCCACAGTGCTCGATTCCTGGCACCGTTCGATGGCCCTGCGGGTTCATCCCGACCGCGTCGACCCCCCTTTCGTGCGCGAACCCGATCTGGATGCCCCGCTCGCGATCGCGGCACTGCCGGTGGTGCGCCGGCTCGCCGACGACCTGGCGGCGCAGACGGTCAGCGTCATCCTCACCTCGGCCGACGGCTTGGTGCTGGAACGGGTTACGTCCGAACCGGCCATCATGCGCGCGCTCGATGAGGTGCAACTGGCGCGCGGCTACAGCTACGCCGAGGAATTCGTCGGCACCAACGGCATCGGCACAGCACTGGCTACCGGACGCCCCACCCTCATCTTCGGCGACGAGCACTATCTCGGCCCCCTCGGCAGCCTCGCGTGCGCAGGAACACCGATCCGTGATCCGATTTCCCGAAGGATCGTCGGTGTGCTGGACTTGACCTGCTGGGCCGGCCGGTCCGATCCGCTGCTGCTGGCACTCGCACGATCGGCGGGCAGCCAGATCGAAGACCGAATGAGCGCACTGGCAACCGAAACCGAAGCCGCGCTACTGGAGGCATACCTGCGCCAGTGCCGGCGCTATCCCTCCGGAGTCGTGGCCGTAGGCGATGACATCGTATTGATGAACCGGTACCTGCGGCATTCGCTCGACACCCGCGACCAGAATGTCGTCCTCGAACACGCCACAGATCTGCGGCGGCTGTCCAGCGGCACCGCGGTCAACGTGCTACCCAGCGGACGAGTCGCGAAAATGACAGTGGCCGAACGCATCAGCGTTCGCCGCGACCGCGTCGACATCATCGTGCACGTCGGGATCGCCCACGATTCGTCGGTCCAGACTGCCGGTCATCGAGTCCAGGCGCCGCCGATACCTGGCCTGGCCGGTCGCAGCAGCTCATTGCGGCGCAGCGCACAGCAGGTCGAACGCTGTTGCACCGACCGGGACTGGGTCGCCCTCGACGGGGAACCCGGTTCGGGCCGTACGAAACTCGCCGAAATGGTGGCCCACCATGTCCGGCCCGACCGAACCGTGCGGGTGTTGCGCATCCGCGGCCGCACCACCGCCGACCATGTGCTCAGCGCGCTCACCGCCGCGACCGCCGAAGACGATTTCGACATCGTTCTCGCCGACATCGACCGGCTCCCCGACGACGTCATCGAGCCGCTGTCCACCATCCTGCAGTCCTGCGCCGGGCGCGGCTGGATCGCCGCGACCATGACCTCCACCAACCATTCCGCGGTCGCCGAGGCACTGCTGCTGCCATTCTTCATGCACACCGTCACCGTGCCCGCCCTGCGGCACCGCATCGAAGACCTCGACGAACTCGTGCCGCACTTGCTGCGCGAACTCACTCGCGACCGCGATGTTCGGTTGTCGTCCGCCGCATTTCGTCAGCTCACCCGATTGCCCTGGCCCGGCAACGTCACGCAACTGCGGCGCGTGCTGGCCGAAACACTGACCCGGCAACGGTCCGGCGTCATCCCAGCGGAAAAGCTGCCGCCCGAATGCCATTCCCTCATCCGGCGCACCCTCACCCCGCTCGAAGCGATGGAACGCGACGCCATCGTCCGCAGCCTGCAGGACAATGGCGGCGACAAACAGGCGGCAGCACAGGCCCTCGGTGTCTCCCGCGCCACCATGTACCGCAAGATCAAAGATTTCGGCATCGCTTGACGATCACCCGAGATACCGCAATCGCGATCCGTCCGCGCCTCGGCTTCCGCTCCGGGCCCCGTCGTCGCCGACGGATCAGCTGCAGCACGCGCGAGCAGCAGCCGCGAGTCGGCGGCGCTACTCTCGCTTCGGATCGCACTCCAGGCATCGGACAGTGCCGGCCACCAACTCGCCGCGGAGGTTGTCCGAACGCCTGGCCGCGATCTGCCCGGCCGCGATCCGCCCAACCTGATCGAAGGACGAGAAATTTCCCAACTTTCGACTAGTTCGCCGAGCGGTCGAACGACGATACTGTCACACTTGCATGCGTCTGAGCGCATGTTTACGCCGTCGATTCCGGAGGAACAAACCCCAATGCCCCAGCAGGTACAAGGCGTTATCGCACGCTCCAAGGGCGCACCCGTAGAACTCGTCGACATCGTGATTCCGGATCCCGGTCCCGGTGAAGTGGTGGTGGCGATCGCGACCTGCGGGGTATGCCACACGGACCTGACCTATCGCGAAGGCGGAATCAACGACGAGTTCCCATTCCTGCTCGGCCATGAGGCAACAGGCACCGTGGAGAGCGTCGGGCCGGGAGTCGATTCCGTGGCGGTCGGCGACGTCGTCGTCCTGAACTGGCGTGCGGTCTGCGGTCAGTGCCGGTCCTGCAAGCGGGGTCGGCCGCAATACTGCTTCAGCACGTTCAACGCGAAGCAGAAGATGACACTGGTCGACGGCACCGAGCTGACGCCCGCGCTCGGAATCGGCGCGTTCGCGGAGAAGACCCTCGTCCACGCGGGGCAGTGCACCAAAATCGACCCGACCGCCGATCCGGCCGTGGTCGGACTGCTCGGATGCGGAATCATGGCCGGCCTCGGCGCCGCGTTGAATACCGGTGCTGTCGGGCGTGGCGACTCGGTCGCGGTCATCGGTTGTGGCGGTGTCGGTGATGCGGCGATCGCGGGAGCCCGTCTTGCCGGCGCCTCGAAGATCATCGGCATCGACCGCGACGACACCAAACTCGCCTGGGCGAAAGAGTTGGGCGCGACGCATACGATCAATTCCGCCGACACCGATCCGGTGGCCGCGGTGCAGGAACTCACCGGCGGCTTCGGCGCCGATGTCGTGATCGATGCGGTCGGTCGTCCTGAAACCTGGAAGCAGGCGTTCTATGCCCGCGACCTCGCAGGGACCGTGGTCCTCGCGGGTGTACCGACACCGGATATGCGGATCGACATGCCGCTGCTGGACTTCTTCTCGCACGGCGGCGCGCTGAAGTCCTCCTGGTATGGCGACTGTCTGCCCGAGCGCGACTTCCCCGCGCTGGTGGACCTGTACCAGCAGGGCAGGCTGCCCCTCGACCGCTTCGTCACCGACCGGATCAAGATCGACGAGATCGAGGCGGCGTTCGACGCCATGCACGCCGGCAAGGTGCTGCGCTCGGTGGTCGTGTTGTGAGTGGGGACCTGCGCATCGACCGGGTCGTCACCGAGGGCGTTTTCGAACTCGACGGCGGCAGCTGGAACGTCGACAACAACATCTGGCTGATCGGCGATGACGATGAGGTCGTCATCGTGGATGCCGCACATGACGCGAAACCCATCGCGGAAGCCGTCGGGCAGCGCAATGTCGTCGCAGTGATCTGCACGCACGGCCACAATGACCACGTCACGTTCGCACCTCAGCTGGGCGCGGACCTGCACGCGCCGGTCCTGCTGCACCCCGGCGACGATCCGCTGTGGCAGATGACCCACCCGGGCAGCAAATACTGGCATCTTTCCGACGAACAGCGGGTCGCGATCGCGGGCACGCAACTGCAGGTCCTGCACACTCCCGGCCACTCGCCGGGTTCGGTCTGCCTCTACCTGCCCGAAGCCGGGGCCTTGTTCTCGGGTGACACGTTGTTCTCCGGCGGCCCCGGCGCCACCGGACGCTCGTACTCGGACTTTCCCACGATCATCGGCTCCATCCGCGAACGCATCTTCGCCCTTCCCGAGGAGACTCTGGTCTACACCGGACACGGCGGCGGCACCACAATCGCCGACGAAGCGCCCCACCTCGAGGAATGGATCGCGCGCGGGCACTGACGAACGCGAGTGATCGCCGGATCGACCGTGCACCTGGAAATCGAGGCCGGTCCGGCAGGGTGGATCAGCAGCCCTATCCTGGTGAGGTGCTGGTTGCTGTACGGTCGAGCGCCGAGTTCTTGCTCGAAATACGGAATGTGATCACCGGGCCGCTCTATGAGATCGCGGCCCGGTTCTCACGTTTTCTCGGTCCGATTCTGCCCCACGACGCGCTGGCGATATTCACTCTCGAATGCACGGGCAGACCACGCAAACTCGCCGGTGACCCGGAGATCGTCGGGCGTATCACCATCGAAGAACTCGAGACCCTCAAGCGATCCATGGTCCTCGATACCTACTTCGCCGGCGCGGCGCAGATCGGTGGCGCGGTGCGTGACATCCAGGCGGTGCGCGACCGCACCGACTCCCTGCTCGTACTCGTCCGCAAGAGCGGACAATACGCCGGCACGGAAACCGACACAGCGGCGCTGAAAGCGGCGTTCGGCATCGTCGCAACCTCGATCCAGCAGCAGGTCACCCAAGCCAGCCCCGACTATCTCGCCGAAGCGCGGGCAGCGTCCAGTGAGCGCGCCCGCATCATCGCCGAATTGAGCGAGACGCACGCGACCACCCTGGCGTCGATTCTCGCCACTTTGCGCTCCAACGATCTCGACGATCGCCGCTCACGAACCACCGCCGCGGAAACCGCATCGGCCGCGCTGGTCGACCTGCGCTCGGCAAACGACACCAACCGCACCTTGTCCGAGGAGGCGGTCACGACCGCCTTCGCCCGGCTGCGCGGCGAACTGCGCCCACTGCTGCGACACAGCGACGCGCAGGTCGAATACGTGGAACCGCCCGCTGACGGACGTCCGCTCCCGGGTGAAGTAGCGCATGCCGCACGCGCCCTGGTTCGGGCGATCGTGCTGGCCTTCGCGGCCCAAACGGCGATGACTCGATTGCGGATCGCCTGGGACTGCGACGGTTCGGATCTACTCATCGAGGTCCGGGATCAAGGCAACGGCGGCATCGACCGCCGCGCTCTGGCCCGCCAACTGTCCGGCCGGGTACGCACGCTGAACGGACGAGTCGATATCGAGGCCATCGACGGCTGGGGCAGTCGGGTGACGCTGAACCTCCCGCTGGACGCGGCACCCGCCGGCCACCCCGACGACCGACGACTCACCGCGCTGAACCCGCGTGAGCTCGAAGTGCTGTCGTATCTCACCATCGGCAACCGCAACAAGGCGATCGCCGATGAACTGCGCATCAGCGAGAGCACGGTGAAGTTTCACGTCGCAGGGATACTCAAGAAGCTCGAAGTCGCCAACCGCAGTGCGGCAGCGGCGATCGGAATCAGAGCCGGCCTGGCGCCCGACAAGGCAACCCGCTCGTCGAAGTGATGTCAGGCCGGAGCAATCTTCTGCCCGCTCTCGTCGTAGACGTACCACCCGCGCCCCGTCTTGCGGCCGAGATCGCCGCGTTCGACCATCTCCCGCACGCTCTTCGACGGCGCATCGCGCGGGTCGCCGGTCTCGGCGTAGCGCGCTTGCTTCGTGAAATAGCCGATGTCGACGCCGGTCAGGTCCATCAGCTCGAACGGCCCCATCGGATACCCGAGGGCGGTGCGGCACGCGGTGTCGATCGCCTCCACGGAGGCGACTCCGCTCTCGTACAGGAAGACCGCCTCGTCGCGAACCGCGTTGAGGATCCGGTTCGCGACGAAGCCCGGGATCTCCTTGTCCAGCACGACCGGTGTCTTGCCCAAGCGGCGCACCAGCTCGACCGCCGCCTCGACCGTTTCGGACGTGGTCTGCGGTCCGGCCACGACCTCCACACACTTCATCACCAGTGCGGGATTGAAAAAGTGGACGTTGCAGACCAGACCGGGGCGGGCCGTGGCGTCGGCGAGCTTGGACGGCACGAAGCTGGATGAGTTGGTGGCCAGAATCGCGTGGGGCGGCGTCAGCCGATCCAGGTCGGCGAACAGCGAGCGCTTGATGTCGAGCTTCTCCACCGCCGCTTCGATGACGAAATCGGCTTCGGCGGCGAGTCCGGCCAGGTCGGTGCCGAAGGTGAGGCGTTGCCACGCGGCGTCTTCGTCGGCTCGGGACTGCCGCCCCTTGGCGACATCGCGGTCACTGCGCTCCCGCAGGTCGTGGCGGGCCGCCTCGATCCGCGTTTCGTCAATGTCATGACAGGTCACGGCCAGTCCGGCACGGGCGCAGACCAGGGCGATCTGAGATCCCATCGCCCCGGCGCCGACTACGAGTACACGCTGGATATCCATGAACAGACCTACTTTTCGGTGAAGGTTGGGGAACGTTTGCTCAGGAAGGCCTCGACGCCCTCTCGCTTGTCCTCGCTCTCGTAGAGCAGCGCCTGGGCGAGTCGTTCGACCACGAGGCCGCTGCGCTGGTCGACGTCCGCGCCGGTGCGCATGACCAACTTGGCCAGGCGTACGGCGAGCGGACCCTTCGCCGAAATCGTGGTCGCTACCTCGTGCGCCACCGCGAGGAGGTCGTCATCGCCGACGACTCGGGAGACCAGCCCCATCGACAGCGCCTCGGACGCTGACACGATGCGACCGGTAAGGATCATGTCGAAGGCCTGCCCGAGCCCCACGAGCCGGGTGAGCCGCTGGGTGCCACCGGCTCCCGGCAGGATCGCCAAACCGGTCTCCGGAAGACCGAAACGCGCGCTCTGTGCCGCAATCCTGATATCGCACGCCATAGCCAGCTCACAGCCTCCACCGAGGGCGAAACCGTTGACGGCGGCGATGGTCGGCTTCTCGAATGCCTCGATGTCGTCGAACAACCGCTGCATCCGGGACTGCAGAGCGGTCTGCTTGGTGTAGTCGCGCAACCGCTGGATGTCGGCTCCCGCGACGAAGGCGCGTCCGCCGGCACCGGTGAAGACAACCGCCCGCACCTCGGCGTCGTCATGCAACTGCGCGAGGGCCGAGCGCAGGTCGGCCTGGACCTCCTGACTGATCGCGTTGCGCACCGCCGGCCGGTTGACCGTGACCAGTGCGACGCCGTCGTTGTCCTCGACGATCAGGGTCTCGTATGTCGATCTCATCGCTTCGTTCATGATCTCCCTGAACCACGCGGTGTCATATGCCTGAATGTTGACGACCGTAATCATTACATAGCAGGGTCCCAGCGTGTCCAACGCGGATGCGGTAGCGATCCTGGCCGGCGACAGTCGCGGATCGAGTCCGCCTTCTGCGGATAGGTCGCCGCATACTGCGTGGTCGTTGGCACCCTCGGGAAGCCTTATGTCGCAAAATTGACGGTAGTTGAAAGTGCGTTATATAGTTCGGTCATTATCGGATCGGCCAGGAGGCGAGTATGCGTATTGCAGTCATCGGTGGAGGCCCCGGTGGCCTGTATTTCTCGGCTCTGGCCAAGCAACTGGGGCCGGATCATGAGATCACGGTGTGGGAGCGGAACGCCGCGGATGACACGTTCGGGTTCGGAGTGGTGTTCTCCGATGAGACGCTGGGTGGCATCGAGCATGCGGATCCGCTGATCTACCAGCGGATGGAGCAGGAGTTCGCCCGCTGGGACGACATCGATGTGCATTTCCGGGATGAGGTGATCACCAGCGGGGGCCATGGCTTCGCGGCGATGAGCCGCAAGCGGTTGCTGGAGATTCTGCAGCAACGGTGTGCGGAGCTGGGTGTAACAGTACATTTCCAGACCGTGGCGCCGGATGTGGAGACGTTGGCGGCCACGCATGATCTGGTGGTGGCTTCCGATGGCCTGAATTCGGTGGTCCGCAATAAGTACCCCGAGTCGTTCGGGCCGAGTCTGGACCAGCGGGCGAGCAAGTACATGTGGTTGGGCACCGACAAGGTGTTCGACGCGTTCAAGTTCTACATCCGCGAAACCCCGTTCGGGGTGATGCAGGTGCATGGGTATCCGTTCGATGCCCACGGCAGCACGTTCATCGTGGAGATGACCGAGCAGGTATGGCGGGCGGCGGGGTTCGACGTGTTCGCCGCGGGGGAGTTCGCGCCCGGGGAGTCGGATGAGAAGTCCATCGAGCGGGTCAAGGAGTTGTTCGCCGATGTGCTCGATGGCCACGAGGTGATGGCCAACAACTCCCGGTGGATCAACTTCACCACGGTGCGTAACCAGAACTGGCGCCACGGCAACGTGGTCCTGCTGGGTGATGCCGCGCACACCGCGCACTTCTCGATCGGTTCGGGCACCAAACTGGCGATGGAAGACGCCTTGTCGTTGGCTGCGTGCCTGCACGAACACCCCACCGTGGACGCCGCGCTGGCCGAGTACGCGACCGAACGCAAGGCGGTGGTGCTGTCCACCCAGCGCGCGGCGCAAGCCAGCCTGGAATGGTTCGAGAACCTGAGCCAGTACACCGAGCAGGACCCGCAGCAGTTCGCGTTCAACATCATGACCCGCAGCCGGCGCGTCACCTACGAAAACCTGCAACTGCGTGACCCGGAGTTCGTCGCCCGGATCAACTCCTGGTTCGCCGCCCAGCACCCCGACCACCGACCCGACACTCCCCCGATGTTCCAGCCCTTCCGGCTCGGCCCGGTGGAACTGATCAACCGGATCATGGTCTCCCCCATGGACACCTACCGCGCCACCGACGGCGTGCCGAACGACTTCCACCTTGTGCATCTCGGTGGTAAGGCCCTCGGCGGCGCCGGCCTGGTCATGACCGAAATGGTCTGCGTCAGCGAGATCGGCCGGATCACCCCCGGTTGCGCCGGGATCTGGACCGACGAGCAAACCGCCGCGTGGCGACGGCTCACCGACTTCGTGCACGACCAGACACCCGCGAAAGTCGGCATCCAGATCGGCCACTCCGGCCGCAAAGGCTCAACCCGGCTGATGTGGGAAGGTATCGACCAGCCGCTGTCCGACGGCAACTGGGAGGTCGTAGCGCCCTCACCACTGCCGTACAAGCCGGGTGTCAACCAGATCCCGCGGGAACTGAGCACCGACGACCTCGCCGAGATCACTCAGCAATTCGTCGACGCGGCCCGCCGAGCCGTCGAAGCAGGGTTCGACCTGATCGAACTGCACTGCGCCCACGGCTACCTGCTGTCGTCGTTCATCTCCCCGATCACCAACCACCGCACCGACCAGTACGGCGGCGACCTGACCGCGCGGCTGCGCTTCCCGCTGGAAATCTTCGACGCCATCCGCGCCGCCGTCTCGGACCGGATCGCGGTCACCGTCAGGATCTCGGCCACCGACTGGGTCGACGGTGGAATCACCGCCGACGACGCTGTCACCGTCGCCGCCGCCTTCCAGGACGCGGGGGCCGCCGCCATCCACGTCTCCACCGGACAGGTCACGCCCGACGAGCAGCCCGCGTTCGGCCGCTCCTACCAAACACCCTTCGCCGACAAGATCCGCCACGCACTCGACATCCCCACCATCGCCGTTGGTGTCATCTCCTCCTACGACGACGCCAACTCCATCCTCCTCGCCGGCCGCGCCGACCTCTGCGCCCTCGGCCGCGTGCACCTCTACAACCCCAACTGGACCCTGCATGCCGCCGCCGAGCAGGACTACCAAGGCCCCGGCATCCAATGGCCCGACCCCTGGAAGGCGGGCCGGCGTAAACCCCAGACCGGCCGCACCGACGGCCCCAAGCCCCGGCTCCAACTGATCCGCGAAGGCAGCACCACTACCCGGCACAACCGCTGGCGCCCCACCGAAGGATCGGCCCGATGACCACTCGCACCCCTGCTGAGCAGGAATATGTACGCCAGGTTCACGATCTGGCCGTCACCCACCTGCTCCCCCTGGTCGACAAGAGCGTCGAGGGCCGGGTGAATCGGCCACTGCTCGCCGCTATGGGCGAGCTCGGGCTCCTACGCGGCCTGTTCGGCGGGTCGCCCGACGAGCCACCCCGCGATGCCGCGGCCATGCAGCTGTGTCTGCTCCGCGAGACCATCGCGGGGGTATCCGCCGAGGCCGAGACCGCACTCGCCCTGCAGGGGCTGGGAAGTTACCCGATTCTCCAGTCCGGCACGCCCGCGACGGTCGAGCGCTGGATTCCCGGCGTGGTCCGCGGCGAGACGGTAGCCGCGTTCGCGCTGACCGAACCGGAGGCCGGTTCCGACGCCGCCGCCCTCGGCCTGCGGGCCGAACGCGACGGCGACGGCTGGCTTTTGCACGGCGAGAAGATCTGGATCTCCAACGCTCCCGAGGCCGACGTCTACACCGTTTTCGCCCGCACCACCGCGGGTGCGGGCGCGCGTGGGGTCACCGCATTCGCGGTCGCCGGGGACGCCGACGGGCTGTCCGGCGAACACTTGGACCTCTTGTCGCCGCATCCGATCGGGCGGCTTCGCTTCGAGGGTGTGCGTGTCGGTCCGGGTGACGTGCTCGGCGAGCTCGATGCCGGCTTCAAGGTAGCGATGCGCACCCTGGACCTGTTCCGCCCCAGTGTCGGCGCCTTCGCGGTCGGCATGGCGCAGTCCGCGATCGACGCCACCCTCGACCATGTGTCCACGCGTCAGGCCTACGGCGGTCCGCTCGCCGCACAGCAGTCCGTCGCCCACAAGCTGGCGGATCTGGCCACCCAACTGGAGGCCGCGCGACTGCTCGTCTACACCGCGGCCCGCACGTACGATGGCGGGGCATCGCGCGGTGAGATCACCCGATCCGCTGCCATGGCCAAACTGTTCGCGACCGAGGCCGCGCAGACGATCGTGGACCAGTGCGTGCAGTTGCACGGTGCCCGCGCCCTCGAGCGCGGCCACCTGCTCGAGCACCTGTACCGCGACGTCCGCGCCCCTCGTATCTACGAAGGCGCCTCGGAAGTACAGCGCACGATCATCGCCCGCGAGCTGTTCAAAGAGAGGAACCTCCCGTGACCCGTTTCAGGGCTTCGGTCCCGCTGACCACAAAGTGGGAGCATTTCGACTTCACGGTCGACGGTCCGGTCGCCACCGTGACCCTCAACCGCCCGGAAAAGCTCAATCCGCTCACCTTCGAGTCCTATGCCGACCTGCGCGACCTGCTTGCCGAATTGCCGCACCACCAGGGCGTGAAGGTGCTGGTGATCCAGGGCGAGGGCCGCGGGTTCTGCGGTGGCGGGGATGTCAACGAGATCATCGGTGAGCTGCTCGAGATGAAGGCCGGTGAACTCATGCAGTTCACCAAGATGACCGGTGACGTCATCCGCGCGATGCGCGAGTGCCCAATCCCGATCATCGTCAAGATCCAGGGCATCGCTGCCGGCGCCGGCTCGGTGATCGCTCTCGCCGCGGATTTCCGCATCGTCGGACGATCCGGACGCTTCGCGTTCCTCTTCACCAAGGTCGGACTATCCGGCGGTGACATGGGCGCGGCGTATCTGCTCCCCCGGGTCGTCGGTCTCGGACGGGCCACCTCGCTGCTGATGCTCGGCGACACGATCGACGCCGAGACCGCGGACCGCTACGGCCTGGTCTCGCAATTGGTCGACGACGAGCAGCTCGACGACGCCGTCGCCGCGCTCGCCGGCCGGATCGCCACGGGCCCCAGCCTCGCGCTGGCCCAGACGAAGTCCCTGCTGACTCGCGAGTTGGACATGTCGTTGTCGTCGTCGATGGAACTCGACGCGATGACCCAGGCCCTGCTCATGACCACCGACGACCACGCCGAATTCCACGCCGCATTCAACGCCGGGCGCCCGCCCGCATGGAAAGGACAATGATGACGTCCCTGGACTTCCTCGACATCGACAGCCTGTACTCCGACGAGGAGCGCGCCATCGGCGAGACCGTGCGCGACTACGCACGCGCTGAACTCGCACCCTACGTCGCCGACTGGTACGACCAAGGCAGCATCCCCACCGACATCGCCCCCGGCCTCGGCAAACTCGGCCTGCTCGGCATGCACCTCGAGGGCTACGGATGCGCCGGCACGACTGCCACCGCCTACGGCATCGCCTGCCGCGAACTCGAAGCCGTCGACTCCGGGCTCCGCAGCCTCGTCTCGGTACAGGGCTCGCTGGCCATGTTCGCCATCCACCGCTGGGGCACCGAAGAACACCGCCAGGAATGGCTCCCCCGCATGGCCGCCGGCGAGGCCATCGGCTGCTTCGGCCTCACCGAAGCCGACGCCGGTAGCGACCCCGGCTCCATGCGCACCACCGCCAAGCGCGATGGCAACGACTGGATCCTCAACGGATCGAAGATGTGGATCACCAACGGCACCATCGCCCAGGTCGCCGTCGTCTGGGCCCAAACCGACGAAGGAATCCGCGGTTTCGCCGTTCCCACCGACACCCCCGGCTTCGCCGCTCACGAGATCAAGCGCAAGCTCTCCCTGCGCGCTTCGCTCACCGCGGAACTCACCTTCGACAACCTCCGCCTGCCCGCCTCCGCCGTCTTCCCCGAGGTCCGTGGCCTCAAAGGCCCGCTGTCGTGCCTCAACGAGGCCCGCTACGGCATCCTCTGGGGCGCTGTCGGCGCGGCACGCTCCTGCCTCGACGAAGCCCTGAACTACACCCTCGCCCGCACCCAATTCGGCAAACCGCTGGCCGCTTTCCAGCTCACTCAGCGCAAGCTCGCCGACATGTCCATCGCCCTCACCAACGCCGCACTCACCGCCACCCAGCTCGGCCGCCTCAAGGACAGCCACCGCATCACCCCCGAGCAGGTCAGCCACGGCAAGCTCGCCAACGTCCGCACCGCGCTCGACATCGCCCGCACCGCCCGCGGCATGCTCGGCGCAGCCGGCATCACCCTCGATCACACCATCATGCGACACATGAACAACCTCGAGACCGTCGCCACCTACGAGGGCACCGAAGAAATGCACGCACTCAGCATCGGCCGCGCACTCACCGGTATCGCTGCCTTCCGCTGACCAACGAAGCTGTCACAGCGAAGCATCCGCTGCCCCTTGGCCCAGCAGAATCCGGCGCCGGGCCAGGGGTCAGCGAAGGTGATCACGGCCACCCGACCGCTGGGCTTCGCCGCTATGCGTGTCCGGTGGTGGCCTCGGAAGCTGCCCATCCAGGCGGGTTGCGTGTGATCCCCAGCGCAGCGGCGGGCAGACCGATCCAGCTCACGTCGCCGCCCGACTATGCACGGGATTCGGCACTGTCGACGGTCGCGTCGGCGCCGCACAAAGCTATCTGCGGTTTCAGCAGCGCTTTCTCGGGTACCTGACCGGGGGTCGGCATTGTGCCGACTCGAGCGCGCCGGGAGGAGGCCGGATGGTAGACAGCCGCGAACACCGACTGGTGGGAGTGCCCGCGGTGGCAGCATTGGCGGATCTCGGATTCGCCTCGGTGGCATCCGGGGTGATCGCGAGACGCCGACCGGTGCTGGGCCTTTTGGAACGCACCGGGGCCGATTCCCGTGCGATCGAGCGCGTCCGGCAGCTGCGCCGTGAATTCGGGTCCGGTCCGGTCGAACTGGTGGTGCCGGGACGGCGGATCGTGGTGATTCTCGACCCGGGTGACGTCGCCAGGGTGCTGGCCGACGCGCCGACCCCCTTCCACCCCGCCAATCGGGAGAAACGCGCCGCCATGCGGCAGTTCCAGCCACACGGCGTCCTGCTGTCGGACGGCCCGATCCGCGCGCAGCGCCGAGCGTTGAACGAGGCCGCGCTCGACAGTGGCGAGTCACTGCATCGTCTCGCCGCGCCCTTCGCCGCGGCGATCGCCGACGAGGCGCAGGAGCTGATCGTGTCGGCACTGCACCGCGGGCACATGGACGCGCGGCAGTTCACCACGCAGTGGTGGCGACTGGTCCGGCGGATCGTGCTCGGCGAACGAGGCCGCGACGATACCGTACTCACCGACGAACTCGCCCGGCTACGGTCGGCGGGCAACTGGTCGTTCCTCGCCCCGGCCCATCGCAGGCAGCGTGACCAGTTCACCAACCGCCTCTACCGGCACGTGGAATCCGCTGCACCCGACAGTCTCGCCGGTGCGCTGGCCGCGGTACCCGCGGGCGGCGCCGTCGACCCGGTCGGACAGATTCCGCACTGGCTGTTCGCCTTCGACGCCGCGGGTATCGCGCTCAGCCGCGTGCTGGCGGTGCTCAGCACCCATCCACAGCATCATGCCCGCGCGATCGACGACGCCGCCGATCCCGAACGTGTCGAGGTCCGCGGTTACCTGCGCGCCTGCGTCCTGGAGTCGGTGCGGCTGTGGCCGACCACGCCGATGCTGCTGCGCGACATCACGGCCGACACGCAGTGGCGTGACGGCGATGAACGATTCACCATCGCGGCGGGGGCAGCGCTGATGATCGCAGTACCGGCCTTCCACCGGGACGCCGAACTGCTGCCGTTCGCCGACACATTCGTCCCGGAGATCTGGCTCGACGGCCGAGCGGAGCAGTACCCGCAACTCGTGCCGTTCAGCGCGGGCCCGGCGGACTGCCCGGGCCGCAACCTGGTTCTCTTCGTCACCAGCACGCTGCTCGCGCATCTGCTGACCGCGGCGGACTTTCGGCTGCGGTCCACCCCGCGGCCCCACCCGGACGCGCCGATGCCGGTGACCTTGAACAACTTCGGCCTCGACTTCGCCGTCGAGCCGTGCATGACACAGACCGGCTAGCGCTAGCCCCGTCCCTGAGCGGATGCCGGTCATCGATCCCGGGATTCTGGAGGCGCCCGTGGCGGCCGAGTCTCGTTCGCTGCACCGCAGCAGGTCCGCGGTGGGCAGGGAAACACTGGGACCATTCGCGCGCGACACGCGATCGGCCGCGCTCAACACCAGGCCGAGCGCGGCCGATCCCCAACGTCTCGTTCAGCCGCGCACTAGCGACTCGCACCCGCAGCAGCGCCGATGAGTCCGCCGACCACGCAGCCGGGGAAGACCCCGACGAGCAAGAAGATGAGGCCGATCGCCGCCCCTATGGCGCAGCCGAGCGCCACACCTCCCAACGTGGCCTGCGGGTCACCGATGAACCGCGGCGCACCCGGCTCCGGAATCGCGGCTCCGACCGGCGTCAATGTCAAGGTCGTAGCGGCCGCATCGATCTCCGGGAACACCTGGACGTGCTGGCCGAGCACACTCTGGACGGTAGTCGGCACCTGCGCGACCACCTCACCGTCCGGCGCGAGCACCGAGATTCCGTCCGGCGTCAGGGCGAACTCTCCGGAAGTGAGCGTGACCGTCGCACTCGACCGGTCCGGCGCGACCGTCGCGGTGTAGGCGGCACCGCGGTCGACGCCACTGATCGCGGGGCCGGAGACCTCCGCCTGGCCGTACGCGGTAGCCGCCGTGACGCCGGTGGCGGCAATGGTCAGCAGCGTGGTCGCAACCACTTTTCTGAGCTTCATGAGCCATCCCATCCTCAGCAGATTCGAACTGTCGTTACGTGGGTACAGCCGTGAAATCCTACCAATCATAGGCATTCTGCATGATTATTTCACAAACGCCGCAGATGCCCGAAATGTCTTGCAAGGTCGAGTATTTCGTTGTTCGTGCGACCAGTTCGCGGCGGACGAGGCCCGCTACTCCAGTTCGCCTTCGGTCTCGAGGTAGACCTGGCGCAACCGGTTGAGCGTTTCCGGTTCGGGATGCTCCCAGAGTTTCCGTTCGGCGGCCTCCAGCAGCCGCTCGGCAATGCCGTGCAGCGCCCAGGGGTTCGACTGCTCCATGAACTTACGGTTCACGTCGTCGAAAACATAACTTTCCGTGAGTTTCTCGTACATCCAGTCCGCCACGACGTTGGTGGTGGCGTCGTAGCCGAACAAATAGTCGACGGTCGCCGCCATCTCGAACGCGCCCTTGTAGCCGTGCCTGCGCATGGCCTCCAGCCACCGCGGGTTCACCACGCGGGCTCGGAACACCCGCGCGGTCTCCTCCGACAGTGTCCGAGTGCGCACCGCGTCGGGCCGGGAACTGTCGCCGATGTAGGCCTGCGGGTTCTTGCCGGTCAGGGCGCGGACGGTGGCGACCATACCGCCGTGGAACTGGAAATAGTCGTCCGAATCGGCGATGTCGTGCTCACGGGTGTCGGTGTTCTTCGCGGCCACCGCGATTCGACGGTACGCACCGCGCATGTCCGCCGCGGCGGGCACGCCGTCCAGATCGCGGCCGTAGGCGTAGCCGCCCCAGGTGGTGTACACCTCGGCGAGATCGTCGTCGGAACGCCAGCTCTTCGAATCGATCAGCTCCAGTAGACCCGCACCGTAGGTGCCCGGTTTGGAGCCGAAGATCCGGGTGGTGGCGCGCCGTTGGTCGCCGTGTTCGGACAGATCCGCGTCGGCGTGCGCGCGCACGTAGTTCGATTCGCGCGGCTCGTCCAAGCCGGCGACGAGGCGGACCGCGTCGTCCAGCAAGGCCAATACGTGTGGGAAGGCGTCGCGGAAGAAGCCGCTGATGCGGATGGTGACATCGACGCGGGGGCGGCCCAGTTCCGCGAGCGAGATCACCTCGAGCGTGCTGACCCGACGGCTCGCCTCGTCCCAGACCGGCCGGACACCCAGCAGGGCAAGGACTTCGGCGATGTCGTCGCCCGAGGTGCGCATGGCGGAAGTGCCCCAGACCGAGAGACCGACCGACCGGGGGTATTCACCATGGTCGGCCCGATACCGGTCCAGCAGCGATTCCGCCATGGCCTGGCCGGTCTCCCAAGCCAGCCGCGACGGTACGGCCTTGGGGTCGACCGAATAGAAGTTGCGCCCGGTCGGCAAGACGTTGATCAAGCCGCGAAGCGGCGAACCGCTCGGGCCCGCGGGGATGAACCCACCGTCGAGCGCGTGCAGCACCCGCTCCAGCTCCAGGCCGGTCTGCCGTAGCCGCGGCACCACCTCGGTCGCCGCGAACCGCAGTACCCGGCGGACTTCGGGATCGGCGGTGATGCCGTCGACCGCTTCCGGCGACCATTGCGCCGTCTGCAATGCCGCGACGAGTGCGCGGGCGCTGTCTTCCACAGCGTCGACGCGCTCGCGCGCCTCATTGCCGGCCTCGTCGAGGCCGAGTGCTTCGCGCAGGCCCGGTATGGTGCGTTCACCGCCCCACAGCTGGCGCGCACGCAGCATGGCCAGCACCAGGTCGAGTTCCCCCTCGCCCGCAGGGGCCTGGCCGAGCACGTGCAAGCCGTCGCGGATCTGGACGTCCTTGATCTCGCACAGCCAACCGTCGACGTGCAACAGCATGTCGTCGAAGGATTCCTCGTCCGGGCGCTCGGTGAGGCCGAGGTCGTGGTCCATCTCGGCGGCCCGCATCAGCGTCCAGATCTGCTGGCGGATGGCGGGGAGCTTGGCCGGGTCGAGTGCGGAGATATTGGCGTGCTCATCGAGCAACTGCTCCAGCCGCGCGATGTCGCCGTAGCTTTCGGCGCGGGCCATCGGCGGGATCAAGTGATCGACGAGGGTGGCGTGCGCACGCCGCTTGGCCTGGGTGCCCTCACCCGGGTCGTTCACCAGGAACGGATAGATCAGCGGTAGGTCGCCCAGCGCCGCATCGGTGCCGCAGGATGCCGACATGCCCAGCGTCTTGCCCGGCAGCCACTCCAGGTTTCCGTGCTTTCCCAGATGCACCATCGCGTCGGCAGCGAACCCCTCGGGGGCGCTGAGCCACCGATAGGCGGCCAGATAGTGGTGGCTGGGCGGCAGGTCGGGATCGTGGTAGATCGCGACCGGGTTCGCGCCGAAACCGCGCGGCGGCTGCACCATGAGCACTACATTGCCGAAACGCAGTGCGGCGATGACGATCTCCCCGTCCGGGTCGGACGAGCGGTCGACGTAGAGTTCGCCGGGCGGTGGACCCCATGCCTCGACGACGGCGTCGCGCAGGTCGCCGGGCAGGGAGTCGAACCAGGCGGCGTACGTCGTGGCGCCGATGCGGATCGGGTTGCCCGCCAGCTGCTCGGAGGTCAACCAGTCCGGATCTTGGCCGCCTGCGGCGATCAAGGCGTGGATGAGGGCGTCGCCGTCGCGCTCTGCCAGGCCCGGGACCTCGCCGGGTGCACCGAGATCGTAGCCGGCGGCGTGCATTTCGGTGAGCAAGCGAATCGCGCTGGCCGGGGTGTCCAGACCGACAGCGTTGCCGATACGGGCGTGCTTGGTCGGGTAGGCCGACAGCATGATCGCGACGCGCTTGCGCGCGGCCGGGATGTGGCGCAGCCGCGCGTAGCGGGTCGCGATACCTGCGACGCGGGCTGCCCGCTCGGCGTCCGGGACATACGTGGACAGCCCGTCGGCGTCGAATTCCTTGAACGAGAAGGGGACCGAGATGATCCGGCCGTCGAACTCCGGCACCGCGACCTGGGTCGCGACGTCCAGCGGCGACAGGCCGTTGTCATCGGCCTCCCACTGAGCACGGCCGGTGGTCAGGCACAGGCCCTGCACGATGGGCACGTCCAGGTCGGCGAGCGCGCCGACGTCCCACGCCTCGTCCGCGCCGCCTGCGGAGGCGGTGGCCGGTTTGGTGCCACCCGCGGCAAGCACAGTCACCACCAGTGCGTCGGACCGGCGCAGGGTCGCCAGGAGCTCGGGTTCGGCGCTGCGCAGCGACGCGCAGAACACCGGCAGCGCCCGTGCGCCCGCCTGTTCGATCGCGGTGCACAGGGCCTCGATGTAGGCGGTGTTGCCCGCGAGATGCTGTGCGCGGTAGTAGATCACCGCGACGGTCGGGCCGTCGCCCGGCGGCGCGGCGACCCGGTCCCATTCACCCCAGGCCGGCAGCTGGACCGGCGGCTCGAAGCCGTGCCCGGTGAGCAGCACGGTGTCGGACAGGAAGTTGTGCAGCTGGCGCAGGTTTTCCGGGCCGCCGGCGGCGAGGTAGTTGTGCGCGTCGGCCGCGACGCCGCCGGGCACGGTGGAGCATTCCATCAGCTCGGCATCCGGAGCGAGCTCGCCACCGAGTGCGACCAGGGGGACGCCGCTGGCACGCAGCGCCGCCAGCCCGTCCTCCCACGCCCGCTTACCGCCGAGAATGCGCACGATCACCAGATCGGCGCCGTCCAGTAGCTGGGGTAGATCATCGACCAGCAGGCGGGCCGGATTGCCCCACCGGTAGTCGGCGCCGCTGGCGCGGGCACTCAGCAGATCGGTGTCGGACGTGGACAACAGCACAATCACGGTGGCAGCCTTCCTCGGGTGACGCGCCCATCGGGGGGTTCGCTGCTCGTCGGCGAGGGTCTGGCTTTTCTACAGTGGCGCGACCGCACCGGATTTCCACCGGTTTCCTCGTCGTCCGCCGAGCACGCCGATGCTACCCGCCACCCAGGTCCGGCTCGAGGGTGCCGTGCCTGCGGTCCGTAGGCTGGACTCGCTATGACACGAGGTGTTCCTGATTCCTGTCCGGGTGTGCTGCGGCTGCACGAGGCTGCCGACGGGCCGCTGGCGCGGATCCGGGTGCCCGGTGGGCGACTCGACCCCGCCCAGGTGCAGGAGCTGGCGGAGGCGGCCCGCGACCTTGCGGACGGGCACATCGAATTCACTTCTCGCGGCAATGTCCAACTGCGGCAGGTCCGCGACGCGCAGCGGTTGACCCAACGACTGGCCGCGGCGGGCCTCTTGCCCAGCCACACTCATGAGCGGGTGCGCAATATCATCGCCTCGCCGCTGTCCGGACGAATCGGCGGCCGATCGGACGTGCGGGCACTGGTGTCCGCGCTGGACGCCGGGCTGCTCGCCGCGCCTCGGCTCGCCGACTTGCCCGGCCGGGTGCTGTTCACCCTCGATGACGGTCGCGGCGACGTCAGCGGACTCGGCGCCGATATCGGTGTGCACGCCGTCGGCGCGGACGAGTTCGCGTTGCTGCTGACGAGCCGCGACACCGGCGTCCGGCTCCCCGCCGCCGACGCGGTCGATGTCATGCTCGCCGCAGCCCACGCCTTTCTGGCGCTACGCGGCGACGACCCGGGCCGCTGGCGGTTGCACGACATCGAACACGGCGCCGATCGCGTAGTCGATATCCTCGGGCTCGCACCCGTCGCCGATCGACTCGAAATGCCTGTGGCGCACAGCCTTCCGATCGGCTGGCTGGAGCAGGACGACGGGTTGGTCAGCCTCGGCGCCGGTGTGCGCCTCGGACGCCTGCCCGCCCGCACCGCCGAGTTCCTGGCCGCCGTCGAGCGACCGATCTTCGTCACGCCGTGGCGCGGCCTGGTGGTGCCGGACCTGGCGGAGTGGGCCGCCGAACAGGTTGTGCGAGCGCTGGCCCCGATGGGTTTGATCTTCGACGCCGACTCGCCATGGCTGCTGGTCAGCGCCTGTGCCGGGCAGCCCGGTTGCGCGAAATCGCATACCGATGTGCGGGCCGATGTGTCCGACGCGGTCGACACGGGTCGGGTACTGCCTGCGACCCTCGGGGTCGGCACGGGAGGCCCGAAATCCGCGTCGGCAGAGCCGGAGAACTCTGCGCACCACCCGGCCCCGGAACCGCCGATGGCTGCCACCGATATCTCGGTGGCCGGGCGTCAGCATTGGTCCGGTTGCGACCGCCGCTGCGGCCGCCCGCGAGGCGAGGTCATCGATATCGTCGCGACCGATCAGGGCTATCGCATCGAGTGACCAGCGGCGGGTGATCGCGTCGGCACCGCGGAACCGGGCGGCCGGGTTACCCTCCGTGGATCTCGAGGGTGCAGCATTTCACGGCTCCGCCCGCCTTGATCAGTTCGGACATCTCGATCCCCACCGGGTGGTAGCCGCGGGCACGCAGGACATCGCTCAGCTCGGTCGCGTGGCGGCTGAGGAAAACGTTGATCCCGTCGCAGACGCCGTTCAATCCGAGTACCGCCGCGTCCGCGTCGGTGGCTACGACGGCCCCGGGGTAGAGCTCGGTGAGAATCGCGCGAGCGGCCGGGCTGAAGGCGGGCGGGTAGTAGGCGATGGTGCCGCCGTCCAGCGGAAGCAACACCGTATCCAGGTGATAGAAGCGCGGATCGACCAATTCCAACGACACCACAGGCAGACCGAAGTGGCGCGATACCTCCGCATGCGCCGCGCGCGAACTGCGGAAACCCATACCCGCCAAGAGCCGATCACCGACCAGCAGGAAATCACCTTCACCTTCGTTCAGTTCCGCGGCGGCGACCAGATTCGGCAGCCCGGCCCGGGCGAACCATCGGTGGTAGGCCGGGCCTTCGGCGGCGCGTTCCGGATGCGTGAAGCGGGCCGACATCGCCCGGTCACCGACGATCAAACCGCTGTTGGCGGCGAACACCATGTCGGGCAGGCCCGGGATGCCCGGCACCACCTCGACCGTGTGCCCGTATTCCTGATAGGTAGCGCGCAGCGTCTCCCACTGTTCGATCGCGAGGTCGCGGTCGACGGACTCGGCAGGATTCATCCAGGGGTTGATCGAATAGGTGACCTCGAAGAAATCGGGTCGGCACATGACGAACCGGCGCGGCGACGAACGGCGGGCGGCGGTCTCGACCTGGCGGGTGGCTACAGAGGTCAACGAAACTCCCGGAGGTCAGCACGGACTTCAGCTGATACGACAGTAAGTCGACTACTATTGCGTCGGAAACAACGATTCATTGCGTATTTCAACCGGAAATCGATCGTTCATTGCATGATCGATATTGCACGAGAGCCAGGAGTGCGCCGTGGACGACCTCGATCGGCGGATTCTCGAACAACTGCTGAAATACGCGCGGGCCTCGTTCCAGGAGATCGGCAACGCGGTCGGGCTGTCCGCGCCCGCGGTGAAACGGCGGGTCGACCGGTTGGTCGCGAACAAGCAGATCACCGGGTTCACCGCGCTGGTCAATCCGGCCGCGCTGGGCTGGCGGACCGAGGCGTACGTCGAGGTCTACTACCGCGACAACATCTCCCCTGCCGAATTGAAACGCAGTCTGGAACCGATCCCGCAGGTGGTCGGCGTCTGGACCATCGCGGGCGAGGCCGACGCGCTGGTCCACGTGATGGCCACCGACATGGCCGAGATCGAGGTGACTGTGGAGCGGATCCGGGAGAACGCGCGCGTCGGGCGCACTCGGAGTTCGATCGTCATGTCCCGGATCCTGGAGCGTCCGCGAACCTGAGCGGGCGGCGTCATCCTGCCGAGCAGGCCGAGCCCGCGCGCTGTGTCCCCCGCAACCCGCAGCGCCCGGTCCGGACTCGCACCCATAGGGTGGATCGCATGTCCGATGTACGTGCCGGCTACCTGACCGACGGAGCCGAGATCTACCGCCGCTCGTTCGCGACGATCCGCGCCGAGGCCGATCTGAGGAGGTTCCCGCCGGACGTGGCGCAGGTGGTGGTGCGGATGATCCACGGTTGCGGTCAGGTGGATCTCGCCGCGGACATCGCCTTCTCGTCCGGCGTCGTCGCCGCGGCGCGAGCGGCGCTGCGTGCGGGCGCACCGATTCTGTGTGACGCGACCATGGTCGCCTCCGGTGTGACCAGGAAACGACTGCCCGCCGGCAACGCGGTGGTGTGTACTCTCGCCGATCCGCGCGTCCCGGAATTGGCCGCGACGCTGGGCACTACCCGCTCCGCCGCGGCGCTCGAACTGTGGCGCGACCGACTGGAGGGGGCGGTCGTCGCGATCGGCAACGCGCCAACGGCGTTGTTTCATCTGCTGGATCTGCTGAAAGCGGGCGCGCCCCGGCCCGCCGCCGTCCTCGGCATCCCCGTCGGATTCGTCGGCGCCGCCGAATCCAAGGACGCGCTGATCGCGGCGGGCGGCATCGAGTACCTCACGGTTCGCGGCCGGCGCGGCGGCAGCGCGATCACCGCGTCGGCGTTGAACGCGATTGCGAGCGAACAGGAATGAGCGTTCCGGGCAAATTGTGGGGCGTGGGACTCGGCCCCGGCGATCCCGAGCTGGTGACGGTCAAGGCCGCCAAGGTGATCGGGATGGCCGACGTCATCGCTTTCCACAGCGCACGCCACGGTCGCAGTATCTCTCGCCGCATCGCGGCGCCGTACCTGCGCCCCGGCCAACTCGAGGAGCACCTCGTGTACCCGGTGACCACCGAGACCACCGACCATCCCGGCGGCTACCAAGGCGCTATCGATGAGTTCTACGAACAGGCCGCCGAGCGGCTGGCCGCGCACCTGGCCGCGGGCCGATCGGTCGCGCTGCTCGCCGCGGGCGACCCGCTGTTCTATAGCTCCTACATGCACATGCACCGGCGACTGGCCGACCGATTCGAGACCGAGATCATCCCGGGTGTCACGTCGGTCAGCGCGGCGTCGGCCGCGTTGGGCGCCCCACTGGTCGAGGGCGAGCAGGTGCTCACCGTGCTGCCGGGAACCATGCCGGTGGACGAACTCACCCGGCGGCTCGAGGCGACCGACGCCGCCGCGATCATGAAACTCGGCCGCACCTATCCCGGTGTGCGCCAAGCGCTCTACGATTCCGGCCGGCTTTCCGGCGCGTACTACGTCGAGCGCGCGAGCACGGCCGAGCAGCGCGTCCGGAACGCCGACGCAGTCGATGCGGCCGAGGTCCCCTATTTCTCCATCATCCTCGTTCCGGGTCCGCAACCGTCGACACCGCTGCCGCACGTCGAGACGAATCCGGCTGCCCGCCCGCGGATGGACAATGCGGCAACGACCGAACGGGGCGGCCAGGTCGTTGTGGTGGGACTGGGTCCCGGCGCACCGGAGTGGACCACCGACGAGGTGCGGGCGGCGCTGGCGGACGCCACCGATCTGGTCGGCTACACCACTTACTTGAACCGGGTGCCGCAGCGACCCGGCCAGCGTCGCCACGCCAGCGACAACCGGGTGGAGTCCGAGCGCGCCACCATGGCCTTGGATCTGGCCAAGCGGGGCGCGCGAGTGGTGGTCGTGTCCTCGGGTGACCCTGGCGTCTTCGCGATGGCGGCGGCCGTGCTGGAGGAATCCGCCGACCCGCAGTGGCGCGAGGTGCCGGTGCGGGTGCTTCCCGGGCTCACCGCGGCCAACGCGGTGGCGAGCCGGGTCGGCGCGCCACTCGGGCACGACTACGCCATGATCTCGCTGTCCGATCGGCTCAAGCCCTGGGAGACCGTGGCACAACGCCTTTCCGCCGTAGCGGCGGCCGACATGGCCATCGCGGTCTACAACCCGGCGTCCTCGCAGCGCACCTGGCAGGTCGCCGCGATGCGGGATCTGCTGCTGGAGCACCGCAAGCCCGATACACCCGTCGTCGTCGGGCGGGACGTGGGTGGGCCGACCGAATCGGTCTCCGTGGTGACGCTCGGCGATCTCGACCCCGCGCAGGTGGATATGCGCACGCTGCTGATCATCGGCGCGTCCACTACGACAACACTCGAAACCGCCCGGGGCACGCAGGTCTACACGTCCCGACGCTACGGCAGGGCACGCGACGCGGTGGCCGGCAACGCGTAGGATCTCCTGACGCATCGACGATGGGAGGGAATGTGGCCGCGACACTTGGGGAGTTGGCGTTGCGCGCGCGAGCACTGGAGGCCCGGGCCACCGCAAGCGAGCAGACACTCGATGAGCAGGGTGATGTGCTGGGGGAGGTCGCCGCGCTCACCCGCAAAGCGCTCGACGGCATCGACCGGCTCGATCAGCGCACGGAGACTATCGGCAAGGCCGTCATCCAGCTTCGTCAGGACGTCGGCGGACTTCATCGAGACGTCCGCGAAATCCGGGAGACGCTGGGCGGACTCGGGGAGAACGTCGGCGATATCCGGCAGAACATCGGCGCGCTACACCAAGACGTCAACGGATTCCGGCAGAACGTCGGCGAAGTAAGGGAGCACGTCGGCGAGCTGAGCCGCCGTGTCACTGCCCTCGAACAAGGGCAGGCCCGCTTGGAACAGGGACAGACGCGGCTGGAACAGGGTATGACGGAGGTGCTTGCCCGGCTCGACCGGTTCGCCGGCAGCAGGTAGCTGCACCGTTCCAGTAACATTCCACTATGGATGTTCAGCAGGAGGGAGCAGTCGTTGACCGATACCGCGACCACACGCAAGCCGCTGAACTCCACGGCGGCGTCATTGCTCGGGTTTCTGCACGAAGGTCCCATGTCGGGGTGGGATCTGGTGTCCGAGGCGCAAGACCGGATCGGCGACTTCTGGACGATCACGCAGAGTCAGGTCTATCGGGAACTGGCCGCCATGGACGCGGCGGGACTGGTCGAGAAAGGCGAGACCGGCGCGCGCGAACGGACGCCGTATCACCTCACCGACGCCGGACGGGTGGCGTTCCTGGAATGGGTGGCCCGCGATCCCGGCGGCGAGACCATCCGGGTGCCGCTGCTGCTCACGCTTTCGTTCGGCGAGCATCTGGATCGACAGCAGCTCGACGGCATCGTCGCGGCCAATCGGGAAATCCATCAGGCGCGGCTCACGCGGTATCTCGCGGAAGGTTCGGAGACGATGTCGACTTTCGCCCGCGCCACATTGGATTTCGGGATCCGTTATGAGCGGGCGGTGCTGGGCTGGTTCGACCATTTACCCGAGCTTCTCGGTCGTTGATCGGCACACGTGCGACCGCCGCTCCGGACGCGGGCAACGCCAAAGGTCAGCCGCACCCACGGTCGGTTCGCACCTGATGTAGCCAATCCATTACCTGCGCAACGGTTTCCACGACCAGCACACCCTCGGGGACTGGCGGCCGGTCGATCACGACGACCGGAATTCCGGCTGCGCGGGCAGCGACCAGCTTGGCTTCGGTCTGATCGCCGCCGCTGTCTTTCGTGACCAGCACGTCGATCCCATAGTCGGCGATCAGCCGCGATTCGGCCGCGAGCGCGAAAGGCCCTCGGGCGAGAAGTATTTCGTGTCGAGGCGGCACGGGGCCTGCTGGCGGGTCGATCGCTCGGATCAGGAACCACTGTCGATCCTGCTTCGCGAACGCGTCCACGCCTTGCCGGCCGATGGTCAGGAACACGCGCTCACCCAGTGTCGCGGTCACCTGCGCAGCGGCGGC
The DNA here is from genome assembly GCF_052545115.1 of Nocardia glycosmidis. Taxonomy (NCBI): domain Bacteria; kingdom Bacillati; phylum Actinomycetota; class Actinomycetes; order Mycobacteriales; family Nocardiaceae; genus Nocardia; species Nocardia glycosmidis. The sequence goes on from NZ_JBQWRH010000007.1 coordinate 62,822, forward strand.
GAGATCAGTCGCCCGCACCCACCGATCTCCAGGCTGCTGCGGCCAGCTCGGCCGCCGCAGGCACACCAACGGCACGTCCGAAGCACGCGCGGCCGCGACTGCATTGGCGCTGATAGCCGTCGCGAACGGATGCGTGGCGTCCACCACCGCGCGCACCTCGTTGTCCGCGATCCAGGCACGCAGTCCCTCGGCGCCGCCGAAACCACCGACCCGTACCGCGCCCTCGGGCAGTAGGGGCGCACGCACCCGACCGGCGAGCGAGGACACGATCTCGAATCCTTGCTCGCCGGACATGATGCGGGCCAGGTCCCGGGCTTCCCGGGTCCCGCCCAGAAGCAGAATTCTCAGGGCTGGCCGCTGAAGTAGGCGATACCCGCGTTCAGCAGCGACGGGCCGCCCGCGACGGCCAGACCGATCAGCGCGCCGAGCGCGGCGCCCGGCAGGATGCCGATGCCGAAGAAGACGATGCCAACGGCGGCACCGATCAGACCGCCGACCAGGGCACCGAGCGAAGCGCGCTGCAACTCGGCGAAGAACCACTCCTGTGCGCCGATGAATTCGGCGGAAACCGGCGCGTTCGCGGTCGGAGCGAGCTGCGGGGTCAGGGTGAGTTGCCTGCCCTCGTCGGCGACGTTCGCCGCGATCCGGACTTCTTGCCCTTTGGCCGTCGCGGTGAGCGGAATCGTGGTGACGGTCTCGCCCGCGGCAGTCTTCAGCGTGACCGACTGCTTGTCGGCGTCGACGCTGAACGCGCCGCCGGTCACAGCGGTGACCACCGACTTACCCGCGTCGGCCAGCCGCAGGGCGTAGCCCACGCCCTGATCGCTGCCGGTGACTGCAGGCGCGGCGGCCGGCTGCTCCTGCACCGGCGGCGCGGGTGCGGCATAGGCGGTAGCAGCGGTGACCCCGGTGGCGGCGATAGCCAACAATGCAGTAGCGGCGAATTTCTTGTACTTCATCTATCTCCCCAACAGGAACAGGATTTCCGATCATGATCGGAACTCGGCCCCGACCCTACCCCGTGGCCGGTCAGACGTTCATCTATCGGCGGGGATTCTCGGATTCGATATCGCGTGTTTTCACCACAGACCACTGCGCCACGGGGAGCTGGGGCCGCCATGCGGTGAAGGATCCCAGCGGTTCGCCGCGGTAGATCTGGAACTTCCGCAACACGCCCCCCTGTGCGGCGGCCCAGCTGAGCAACAGCGATTCCGATTCGGCGGTCACCGCGTTCGCGACGAGCCTGCCGCCCGGTCGCAACTGTGCCCAACACGTCTCGAGCACGCCGTCCTGGGTCAGCCCGCCGCCGACGAAAATCGCGTCGGGCGAGACCATTTCGGGGCGCTCGGCGAACTCGGCGCGCAACTCGCCGTGGATCAGGATGTGCGGGACCCCCAGATTCGCAGCATTGTCGGCGATCTGCCGCCGGCGCCGCTCGAGCCGCTCGAACGTGACAGCACGGTTGGCTGGATGCGCGCGGCACCATTCGATCGCGATGCTGCCCGACCCGCCGCCGACATCCCACAGCAGCTCGCCCGGAGCCGGCGCCAGCGCCGCGAGCGTCAGTGCGCGGACCTCCTGCTTGGTGAGCTGGCCATCGCCACCGAACAGCTCGTCCGGCAACCCGGGCAACCGGGTGGCCCGCGGCCGGTCCGGATCGGCGGCGCAGGTGATCGCGACGATGTTCAGCGGGTCGCCGGGCGGGGCGTCCCACTCCGTAGCGCGACGAGTGTCCATCTGTTCGGCGGGGCCGCCCAATTGCTCGAGGACAGTCAGTTCGGAGGCGCCGAAACCGTGGCGCCCCAGCAAGCGCGCAAGCTCTCGCGGCGTGTGCGCGTCGGCGCTGAGTACCAGCAGCCGCCTGCGGTCGGCCAGTTCGGGCAGCACCGCCGTCAACGGCCGCCCTACCACGCTCACCACCGGTGTTTCCGCCAGCGACCAGCCAAGGCGGGCGCAGGCCAGCGATGCCGACGACGGCTGCGGCAAGACCCGCAGTGCCCGCGCTCCGAACAGCCGGGCCAAGGTCACGCCGATTCCGTAGAACATCGGGTCGCCACTGGCCAGGACGCACAGCCGCGCGCCGGTGTGGCGCCCGAGCAGCTCGGGTAGCGCCGGCAGCAAGGGCGAAGGCCACGTCACCCGCGTCGCGCGCACCGCATCGGGCACAAGCCCGAGTTGCCGCGCGGAGCCGAACAGGATCTCGGCGTCGCCGACGGTTTCGCGCGCCGCGCGACCGAGACCGTCCCAGCCATCCGCGCCGATTCCGACCACTGCGATGGGCGGTCCGGTCCAGCGCAGGGGCACCGCGGTACTCACCGCGGCATCCGGCGCCAGACCGGCTGGGGCAGCAGGCGCATCGCGAAGAACACCGGCTGCAGGATCCGCGGCACCCAGACCCGGCAGGCGCCCCCGCGCAGGCCCTTGACCACGGCCTCGGCGACCTCGCCGGGAGTGCTGGAGAACGGAGCCGGGGACATGCCCTCGGTCATCCGCCCGATCACGAAGCCGGGGCGGACCAGCAGCAGCTGAACACCGCTGCCGTGCAAGGCATCCGCGAGCCCGCTGGCGAATCCGTCGAGTCCGGACTTGGCCGCACCGTAGACATAGTTGGCGCGCCGAACCCGCACACCCGCGACCGAGCTGAACACCACCACCTGCCCTTCGCCTTGCGCGCGCAGCAGATTCGCCAGGCTGGTGAGAACACTGACCTGCGCGACGAAATCGGTGTGCAGGATCGCCATCGCGTGGGCGGGATCTCGCTCGGCGCGCCGCTGATCGCCGAGCACACCGAATGCCAGCACCGCGATGCCGATCCGTCCGTGCTCGCCGGCGATCTTCTCCAGCAGCGCCGGATGGCTCGCGGTGTCGTCCGCATCGAACTCGATCGTGTGCACCGCGCTCGCACCGGCATCCACGATCTCCGTGCGCTGCGCGGCCAACTCGTCGCTGCGCCGCGCCGCGAGAATCACCACCCGCCCCGGTGCCAAGCGCCGCGCCACCTCGAGCCCGATCTCGCTACGCCCGCCGAGTAGCAGTACGGCACCGTCGGCCAACCCACGCGTTCCCATGCGCCCCAGTCTGTCATTGCGCATCGCGCCGTTGCGCACCACTGCACCCCAGTTCTCCAGGTTGTATCGATGTGCGCGTGATCGAGGGCGCTGAGTACGGATAGACGACGGCGGCTACGGTCGGAGGATGCCGACGAATACTACTGAACTGTCGCCCGCCGCCCTCGAGTTCGTCGCCGAGCGGCACCTCGCCACGCTGACGACGTTGCGGGCGGATGGTACGCCGCACGTGGTCGCAGTCGGGTTCACCTGGGATCGAGATGCCGGAATCGCGCGGGTGATCACGAACGACGGTTCGGTGAAGGTGCGCAACGTGCGCCGTTCGGGGTACGCGGCGGTCAGCCAGGTCGATGGGATCCGGTGGATCACGCTGGAGGGCACGGCGACCGTGCTGGACGACCCGGACAGCGTCGCGGACGCGGTAGCGCAGTACGCGGGCCGCTACCGCGTCCCCAGGGAGAACCCGACCCGAGTGGTGATCGCCATCCAGGTCCGCCGGGTCCTGTCCAGCAGCACCCTCGTCGCAGCGACTACCGACGGCAGCGCCGAACGCAACGGAGCCACCGCTTAGCGGGCACCGAGCGGGCAGCCGGGCAACCTCACCGGCGCGTCACAGCTGCGTGAGTCCGTGCGGTTGGTTGTTCAGCGATTCGCTGCCGTCCTCCGTGACGACCACGATGTCTTCGATGCGCGCGCCCCACTCGCCGCGGAAATAGATGCCGGGCTCGACGCTGAAGGTCATGCCGGGTTGCAGGACCAGGTCGTTGCCGGCCACGATGTACGGCTCCTCGTGCACCGAAAGGCCGATGCCGTGTCCGGTGCGGTGGACGAAGGCGGAGCCGAAACCCGCCTCGGTCAACGGGTTTCGTGCTGCGGCGTCTACCGAGGCGGCCGTGACACCCGGTTGGACGGCCGCTACCGCCGCTGCTTGGGCGCGCTCCAACTCGGCGTACCGGGCGGCCACCTCGGGATCGGGTTGCCCCAGCACGTAGGTGCGGGTCGAGTCCGAGTAGTAGCCGGGTTCTACCGGGCCGCCGATGTCGATGACCACCACGTCGCCGGACTTGACGCGCCGCTGCGAGACCCCATGATGCGGGTCGGCGCCGTGCGGCCCACTGCCGACGATGACGAACGCCGCCTCGGTATGCCCTTCCGCCACAATCGCTTCCGCGATATGACGTCCGACCTCCGCCTCCGTGCGGCCCACCTGCAGGAACTCCGCCATCCGCGCGTGTACCCGGTCGATTGCGGCACCTGCCCGGCGCAGCGCGTCCACCTCGGCCTGGTCCTTGACCATGCGCAATTCGCGCAGCACCGGCGTGGCCGATACCGGCAGCCCGGTGAAGGATTCGGCCAGCGGCAGCAGGTGCAGCGCGGGCATCGCGTCGGCGACGGCCACCCGGGAGCCCACGTGCAGCGCGGACTTCACCACGGCGTACGGGTTGGTGCCGTCGACCCAGTCCAGCACTTCCAAACCCAGTTCGCCGGCCGCCGAGGCGTCCAGTGAAGCCAGCTCCAATTTCGGGATCACCACGGATGGTGTCGCCCCGTCCGCGGGGATCACCAGGCAGGTGAGCCGCTCGAACGACTCGGCCGCGGACCCGATGAGGTAGCGCAGGTCCGGTCCGGGAGTGACGAGCATGGCGTCCAGATGGGCGGCCCGGATCAGCTCCACCGCCCGCTCCAGCCGAGCACCGTAGATGTCCGCCGCGAACCTCGAATCCGTATGCGAGCTCATTCGTCCGACGTTACCCGCCACGCGCGCCGGAGGAACGCCGAACGTCACCGGACGGTGTCGGCACGGGCGAGTAGCCTCAGCGCGTGACCTCTGTTGCTGGTGGGCCCCTTTTGCTGTTGGACGGTGCCAGTCTCTGGTTCCGCGCCTTTCATGCGATCCCGGAGAAGATCACCGCGCCCGATGGCCGGTCGGTGAACGCATTGCGGGGTTTCACCGACATGCTGGCTTCGCTGATCACCAAGTACGCGCCCGCGCGGCTGGTGGTCTGCCTCGATCTGGACTGGCGGCCCGCGTACCGGGTGGGGCTGGTGCCGTCGTACAAGGCCCACCGGCTCGACACATCCCCGACTGCCGCGCCCGGGGCGGAAATGGTTCCCGGAACCCTCACCCCGCAGGTCGAGATGATCCTGGAGGTGCTCGACGCGGCGGGCATCGCGACCGGCGGCGCGGCAGGTCTGGAGGCCGATGACGTGCTCGGCACCCTGGCCACAAGGGAACGCACCGACCCGGTGGTCGTGGTCAGCGGCGACCGCGATCTGCTGCAACTCGTGCGGGACGAGCCGGCGCCCGCGGTGCGCGTGCTCTACGCCGGACGCGGACTGGCCAAGGCAGAACTGTTCGGCCCGGCCGAAGTCGCGGCGAAATACGGTGTGCCGGTGCGGAACGCGGGCCCGGCCTACGCCGACATGGCCACCCTGCGCGGCGACGCCTCCGACGGCTTGCCCGGAGTGGCCGGTATCGGTGATAAATCCGCGGCCGCACTGATCTCCCGTTTCGGCTCGCTCGACGCACTGCGCGCGGCCGTCGAGGACCCCGACGCCGAACTGGCCAACGGCGTGCGCACCCGGCTCCGCGCCGCCGAGGAGTACCTGAAGGCGGCCGCGCCGGTCGTCCGCGTGGTCTGCGATGCCGACATCACACTCTCCCGCTCCGATGTACTGCCGACCGAACCCGCCGCGCCGGACCGGCTGCGGGCCCTTGCCACCGCCTATAACGCCGAAAGTCCCGTAACCCGATTGATCACCGCGCTCGGCGGACGCACCGCCTCATCCTGACGCGAAGAAGCCCACCGCGAACCGCGCGATCGGACTGTGGACATGCTGCGCCCACTTCGTGCTGCCACTCTGCGCAGGCCAGACCGGGCGAACCCCGGTTTCGAGCGGAGCGAGACCGACCATTGCCTGTTCGCAGCCCGGCTCGGGCCTGAGCGGCCGCCGCGTTCGCGACGAAGTCGCCGGGGGCGGTCGCTCGGACACGAGCACGCAGGGGCCGCTGCAGGCGCTGCCGAACAACGCAGCTAGCTCGGGCGACCGACCTCGTAGGTGCCGTCGTCCTTGGTGATCTTGATGGCGACCTTCTTGGCCTCACCACTGACCTTCACGCTGCACTCGAACGTGGCGTCGACCTTGACCTCCTGGCCGGACGGGCAGGAGACATCGCTGATGTCCTGGATGCCGTACGAGTCCGACAGCACCTTCTTCACGCCATCCTGCACCGCCGCCTGATCCAGTTGATTCTTGGCGGTCAGCACGAGTACGAGGGCGACGATGGCGCCGAGCACCGCGACGCCCAGCACGGACAGGCCGATGACCAAACCCTTGCTCTTGCCGCCCTGCCGCGGCGGTTGCTGTGCAGGGGCGCCCCACTGTGGCTGCGGCTGACCCCACTGCTGCTGAGGCTGCTGGCCCCAGTCCGGCTGCTGCGGCTGACCCCATTGCGGCTGGCCTTGGGCCGGCTGCTGTCCCCACTGCGGTTGCTGGGGTTGCTGTCCCCACTGCTGCGGCTGTCCCCACTGCTGCTGCGACTGCTGCTCACCCCACTGCTGGGTCGGCTGCGCCGAGGCCGGGGTCTGCGGCTGACCGCCCCACTGCTGGGTGGGACCTGCGCCCGGCGCCTGCTGTCCACCCCACTGCTGGGTGGGATCGTTGCGTCCCTCCCCGGGTTCGTTCGGTCCGTAAGGGCCGCTCATCTGCTTGCCTCCACTCGCATCGTTGTACACACGGTAGCCCCCCGCACGGGCCTCGTCGCCTGGCACGACTCCTCCGCCACGGTCGGTACGCGAAAGAAATCAAATCACAATCGAATCCGCTGTGTTGATATTGGCGGCATTCGCGGTGTCATCCCTTATCCGGCGAGACGCGAGCCGGTCGCTCCCGCATTCAGGCGGCGTCCACCGCGACGACACCTCGCCGGATCGCTCGCACCGCCTTGGCCGCTGTGGCGGCGACCTCCGGATCATCAGCGGTGCCGTGGATCTGGTCGAGCAGATCGATCACCTGCCTGCACCAGCGCACGAAGTCGCCCGCCGACAGCGGCGCACCCTGATCACCGCTGGCAAGCAACGCCTCGGCCAACCCATCCCCGCGCGCCCACTTGTAGACACCGGTGACGAAGCCCAGATCCGGTTCCCTGGTCGGCGGCAGCTTGTGCCGCGCCTCGTCGGTTCGCAGTGCGGACCACACCCCGATCGTCGCGCCCACGGCCCGCCGGATCGGCGCCGTCGGTCCGCTGGCGCCGAGGTATCCCCCCTCCTGACGGGATTCGTACACGAGAATGGATACGACAGCGGCCAGTTCGGCCGGACCGAGACCGCGCCACAATCCCTGCCGGAGGCATTCGGCGACCAGCAGGTCGCTCTCGGCGTAGATCCGCGCCAGCCTGCGCCCGTCCGCGGTCACCTCGCTGTCGTGCACGAATCCGCGTTCCTCCAGCAGACCGAGAATCCGATCGAAGGTGCGCGCCAACGAGTTCGTGGTCGCGGCGACCTTCTGGCGCATGGACTCGGTCTCCCGCAGCAACCGGTTGTAGCGCTCGCCGACCCGGGCCAGCTGCTCGCGATCCGGCCGGGTGTGCGCCGGATGCGCGCGAAGGCTGCGCCGCAGCGTGGCCAATTCCCGGTCGTCGGCCGCCGCGGAACGGTCGCCTCGCCGCGGCCTGCCCGGCACCGAGATCCCGGTGCTGCGCAGCGCCGAGGCCAAATCGCGGCGGGTACGCGCGGTGCGGTGATCCACCCGGCGCGGTAGCCGCATATGCCCGAGCGCCTCGGCGGGCACCGGGAAGTCGGCCACCGACACCCGACCCGCCCACTTGTCCTCGGTCAGCACCAGCGGACGCGGATCTCCCGGCGTCGCGTCCGGCTCCAGGATCACCGCGAGCCCGGCCCGGCGCCCGGAGGGAATGGCCACGACGTCGCCCCGGCGCAAGGCGCCGAGCGCGTCCACCGCCGCGCCCCGCCGGTCCGCGCGGTTCTGCTGGGCCAACTGCCGCTCCCGCTGCTTGATTCGCTCGCGCAGCGCCAGGTAATCCAGGAACCCGCCCTCGGCGCCGCCGAGCTGCGCACGCAGCTTCCGCAACGCGGCCTCGTTGCGTTCGACGCCACGCACCAATCCGACCACCGAGCGGTCCGCTTGGAACTGTGCGAACGACCGCTCCAGCAATGCGCGCGACTCGTCGGCGCCCATCCGGTCGATGAGGTTGATCGACATGTTGTAGCCCGGCCGGAACGAACTGCGCAACGGATAGGTGCGAGTGGAGGCAAGGCCCGCGACCGCGCTGGTATCCACCTCCGGCTGCCACAACACCACCGCGTGGCCCTCCACGTCGATGCCACGCCGCCCCGCCCGCCCGGTCAGCTGGGTGTACTCCCCCGGCGTGAGTTCGGCGTGCGACTCACCGTTGAACTTCACCAGCCGCTCCAGCACCACGGTGCGCGCGGGCATATTGATGCCCAGCGCCAATGTCTCCGTGGCGAAAACGGCGCGCACCAGGCCGTTGACGAACAGTTCCTCGACGGTGTGCCGGAAAGCGGGCAGCATCCCGGCGTGGTGCGCGGCCAGGCCCCGGTGCAGCGCTTCACGCCACTCCCAGTAACCGAGTATCTCGAGATCGGTCTTGGGCAGGTCACCGGTGTGCTTCTCGATGATCGCGTCGATCTCCTCGCGCTCATCCGCGCGGCTCAGGTCCAGCCGCGACCGCAGGCATTGCGCGAGCGCGCCGTCGCAGCCCACCCGGCTGAAGATGAACGTAATGGCGGGCAGCAGGCCCTCCTCGTCCAGCTTGGCCAGCACCTCGGGCCGCGGCAGTGGACGGAAATCACGCCGTGGACCACCGCGGCCGTTGCGTGGGCCGCCCCCGCCGTTCATCCGGTCGGCGGCTTCGCGATGACGGATGAACCGCACCAGGTCCTCGTCGACGAGGACCTTCTGCTCGGTGGACTTCGTGTCGAACAGGTCGAACATCCGCCGGCCGACCATGACGTGCTGCCACAGCGGCACCGGCCTGGTCTCGTCGACCACGACCGCGGTGTCGCCGCGCACGGTCTCCATCCACGCGCCGAACTCCTCGGCATTGCTGACCGTGGCCGACAGGCTGACCAACCGGACGTCCGGCGGCAGATGCAGGATGACCTCCTCCCACACCGCGCCACGGAACCGGTCGGCAAGGTAGTGCACCTCGTCCATCACCACATACGACAGACCGCGCAGCGCGTCCGAGGAGGCGTACAGCATATTGCGCAGCACCTCGGTGGTCATCACGACCACCGGTGCGTCCGGGTTGATCGACTGGTCCCCGGTGAGCAGCCCCACCTTGTCGCGGCCGTGGCGCTCGGTGAGATCGGCGAACTTCTGGTTCGACAGCGCTTTGATCGGGGTGGTGTAGAAACATTTTCCGCCCGCGGCCAGCGCCAGATGCACGGCGAATTCACCGACGACGGTCTTGCCCGCGCCGGTCGGGGCGCATACGAGAACGCCGTGGCCTGCCTCTAGCGCCGCACAGGCGTTGCGCTGAAACGGATCCAGCCGGAACTTCAGCTCTGCGGAAAATGCGGCCAGCTCGGCCGTCTGCGACCGGTGATCTGTCACTCGTCAGAGGGTATCGGAGTAGTCCGACACCGGTCGCGCGGATTTCTGTTGCGCTGCCGTGATCGACTCCGCCGGGTCGATCGGCCCGGGCGCGCCCAGCTCGGAAGCCTCCTCATCCGCCAGCGCACCCCAGCCCTCCTGCTCCTGCCGGGCCCGACGCAGGTCGTTGATCCGGGAGAACTGGATCGCGATCTCGAACAGCACCGTCAGCGCCAGTGCCAGCGCCAGCATGGAGAACGGATCCTGCGGGGTCACGATGGCGGCGAAGACGAACAGCCCGAACGTGATTCCGCGCCGCCATGCCTTGAGCTTCTGATAGGTCAGCACCCCGATCAGGTTCAATCCGATGATCAGCAACGGGGTTTCGAAGCTGACCCCGAAGATGATCAGCAAATTGATGATGAACCCGAAATACTGCGAGCCGCTCAACGCCGTGATCTGCACGTTGTCACCGATGGTGAGCAAGAAACTCAACGCGTGCGCGATGACGACATAGGCCAGCACCGCCCCGGTGGCGAACAGCACCGTGCCGGCGGACACGAACCCGACCGCGTACTTGCGTTCCTTCGCATACAGTCCCGGCGTGATGAACGCCCACAGCTGGTACAGCCAGATCGGCGCCGCGAGCACAACGCCGGCGGTCATGCCGACCTTCAACCGTAAGGTGAATTGCTCGAACGGCGCGGTGGCCAGCAGACGGCACGCACCGTCCGGGCTCAACGCCGCGCGCGCCGAGGGCGGCAGCGAACAATACGGCCCGCGCAGGATCTCGCCCAGGCTCTCGATGCCGAGGAACGGATGCCCATACCACAGAAAACCCAGCACGGTGGTCACGATCACCGCGGCGATCGAGACCAGCAGCCGATACCGCAACTCCTGCAGATGCTCGACCAACGACATGGTGCCGTCGGGATTGGTCCTGCGCTTGCTGCGCCGCGGATCGAACGGGATTCGCATGGTTGGTGATCGCCCCTGGGTTGATGTGCCTCGCTCGGCTCGGCAACAGCACTAGGACCGGAGTGAGTTCTTCCTCACCCCGGCACGAGCGGACCCGCTCAGGCCGATTTCGGCTCGATGCGAGGCTCGGTCGCCGCCGACGTCGTCTGCTGTCCGGCGGGCAGCTGCGCGGCGGGTTGCTGAGCAGCCGGTTGCTGAGCGGAGGCGCCAGTGTTCGGCGCAGTGCCCTCGTTGTGCATTTGGCTGACTTCGCTCTTGAAGATGCGCAGCGACCGGCCCAGGCTGCGGGCCGCGTCGGGCATCCGTTTCGCGCCGAAGAACATCACGAAAACGACCGCAATGATCAGCCAGTGCCAGATGCTCAGACTGCCCATGATCTACCTCCCAAGACTGTGATGTTTCGATGCTACCGGACCGTGACGTGCGCGAACGCCCCGTCACCGCCCGTTTGCCCAGGGTTCGGCCACCGCGGCCTGCAGCTGGCCGAGCAGTTCCGGACCGCTCCAGGCGCGCCGGTCGCCCTGTTCGGCGGCGACGATCAGCTCGATCAGCCGTTGATTCACCGGCGTCGGCATCCCGACCATCGCGCCCAGCCCGACGATTTCACCGCACAGCCATGAGATTTCGGTCTTGCGGCCCAACGCCAGATCGTCCGCCATGGACGAACGCGCCATCGGATCGATGGCGATGGTCCGCCCGGCCACCCGCTGGAACAGGGCGTCGGGGATGCTCAGCAGCGCGGCCATGAACCGGGGTGGCAGCGGGGTCAACCGTGCCGGTCGAATTCGCGCCCTGTTCATCACCGCGAGCGCTTCGCGCTGGGTCAGCGCGAGACAGCGGCGATAGTCGCGGTCGGCGAGTTCCTCGCGCAGCGGACGACCGGACAGCGCGTTGATCGCGTTGTTCAGATTGAGCACCAGCTTCGCCCACTGCACCGGGCGCAGATCCGGATACCGGCGCAACCCGAGTCCCGCGCGCTCGAACACGTCCAGAAACGGCGCGAGAGCCGGATCGTCCTGCACCGCGAGGCCGCCTTCGGTACCCCGGTGGAAGCGTCCGCCGGGGTGGTGCACGACGTTGAACATCACCGTACCGGCCAACACCACGCAGTGTGGCAGCACCGCCCGGATCACCGAGTCGTTGCCGACGCCGTTCTGCAGGCTGAGCACCACGGTGCCCGGCCGGATGTTCCCGCTGAGTTCGCGCACCGCGTCCGCAGTCGCCGCCGATTTCACCGTGACGAGCACCAAATCGGCCGACCCGGCATCATCCGGTTCGGTGGCGACCTGGAATCGGTCCGGCGCGAGCGCGTCGTCGGCGCCGTCGAGGTCGGTGAGCCGCAGCCCGGATACGGTGATCTCGTCGAGCATCCGCCGGCGACCGACCAGGGTGACGTCCGCACCGGCCACGCCCAGCTTGCCGCCGACGAAGGTGCCGACGTTTCCCGCACCGATCACCAGCACGCGATTGCTCACACCGCTCCCGCCTCTGCTGCCCAGCGCAAGACCGGCACGCGAGCGCCGCGTAAAGCGCCGGTCGAACTACCAGACATCAAGCCTCCGGTGCGTCGCGGCTGGACGGCGCGCTGTTCGGTCACCCCTCATCGCGCCTCCAGGTATCCGGCTTCCTCGTAGGCCGCCAGGGCGGCCTTCGACCGCTCCCGCACAGCGGCGACCAGTTCCGGCGGACCGAGCACGGTGACGCCGGCGCCGAAACCCAGCAGCAGCCGGGCCATCCAGTCCAGCGTGGCGAATCGCATGGTCGCTTCCAGGCTGCCGTCCGGGTGCACCGCCAGCCGGTGCATCGGGTATTGATCGAGCACCCAAGCGTAGTCGGCGTGGATGCGCAACCGCGCCAGCGGAACCGCCGGATCGTCCTGGAACAGGTCGAGGCCCGCCGTCGCGTCGGTGGCGTATTTCGGCGGCCGGGCAAGTTCGTCCAACGCGATCGCGGCCTCGATCCGGTCGAACCGGAACAGCCGCACACCTTCAGCCTGCCTGCACCAGGCTTGCAGATAGCTGTTGTCATCCACCAGGACGATGCGAATCGGATCCACGATGCGTTCGGACACCACATCACGGCTGGCGGAGTAGTACACCAGGCGCACCGCGCGGCCGACCGCCAGCGCGGACCGCACTGCGGCCACCGCCGGCGCCTCCCGCGGCAGGAGGGGTGCCGGCTCGTTCTCGCCGGCCGCCGACTCGCCTGCGATCGCGGACTCGATCTTGGCGATGGCCGCGTGCGCCGCCGTCGGGTCGACCATGCCGGGCATGTCGACGATCGAGCGCAGCGCGACCAGCAGCGCGGTCGCTTCGGTCGAGGTCAGCCGCAGCGGTCGGTCGATGCCTGCGGAGAAGGTGACCTCGATGCTCTCCTCGGAGAACGACAGGTCGATCAGGTCGCCGGGACCATACCCGGGCAGCCCGCACATCCACAGCTGATTGAGGTCGCTCATCAACTGCTTGGTGGTCACACCCAGGTCGGTGGCGGCCTCGGCGGCGCTGATGCCGGGGTGGGCGATGAAGTACGGAATCATATTGAGCAACCGCGACAACCGGACCGAGAGCCGGGAACTCATGGCATCCGCACCTCCGCGTGATCGAACACCGAACGCAGCCGGGCGACGACATCAGCCCTGAGGGCGTCGGGGGCGAGCACTACCGCGTCCGGCCCGAGACCGGTGATCAGCCGGGCCAGCCAGTCGCGCGAACGCACCGGCAACTGCACCACGGAGCCCGTGCGGCCGGCGAAGGTGCGCTCGCCGGTCACCTCGCCGAGCCTGCGGATCTCTCGGCCCCGCCCCTCGGCCACCCACACCGAGGCCGTGCCGCTGACCGGCGCCGTACTGGTTACCTGATCGACGATGGCGCGCAGGTCGACGCCCTCGGGCTTGCGGACCACGTTGCGCGGTCCGTACGGCGTCACATCATCGCCGATCCGGGACAGTCGGAAGCTGCGCACCGCACTGCGGGTCCGGTCGTGCCCGACCAGGTACCACCGGCCGTGGTGGGTGACCACGCCCCACGGCTCGACGTCGCGCATCAGGTAGGGGGCGTTGATCGCGCCGCGGTGCTCGAATCGCACCGCCTGCCCCGCGTCGATCGCGGCGAGCAGCTTGCCGAGCACCGGTTCCGACCCGCGGGTACGCGCCGGGACGGCGGGCACCGACGCCACAGCCGCATCGGTTTCCACGTGGATGCCCGCCGCACGCAGTTTGAGCAGCGCGCCCTCGGCGGCCGCGGCGAGTTCGGGCGACTCCCACATCTGCACGGCCACCGCCACCGCGGCGGCCTCCTGGTCGGTCAGATCGATATCGGGCAGTTCGTAGGCGTCTCGGTTGATCCGGTAGCCCTCGATCGTCGAGTACCGGCTCACCGGTCCGACTTCCAGCGGAATGCCCAGATCACGCAGCTCGTTCTTGTCTCGCTCGAACATCCGGCTGAACGCTTCGTCGCTGGCGGAGTCCTCGTATCCGGCGACACTGTCCCGGATCCGCTCCGCGGTCAGGAACTGCCGGGTCGACAGCAGCGCGATGACCAGATTCATCAGCCGCTCGACCTTGGATATCGCCACGCGTTAGAGGGTAATCGGCACGATGGCGACATCGCGCGTCGGCGCGCGATCGGGATCGATCACGGCCCCCGCGAGGGGCATTATCGAACCATGATCATCGCCTTTTCCGTCACCCCGCTCGGTACCGGCGTCGACGTCGGGCGGGCCGTCGCCGAAGCGGTCCGCGTGGTGCGCGCGAGCGGACTGCCCAACCGCACGGACGCCATGTTCACCACCGTCGAAGGCGAATGGGACGAGGTGATGGGCGTGGTGAAGCAGGCGACCGACGCCATCCTCGCTGTCGCGCCGCGGTGCAGCCTGGTCCTGAAGGCCGACATCCGCCCCGGGGTTACCGACGCGATGACGACCAAGGTCGAGACGGTCGAGCGGTATCTTGCCGAAGAGCAACCCTGAACCACGCCGCCACCAACCTTGCCGACGCGAACACCCCCGTTCAGGAGATCAGCTCAACCTGACAGGGCAGACCTCCCTGCGCTTATACGGTTGCAGCGGGCATGCCGCAGCGCCATGCCCGCTGCCTCGGCTCGGCAGCGAAGCACCCCAGCATCCTCTTCCGGAATATCCCGGATCCGGATCGTCGCCACAGCGCTATAACAGCGCTGGGATCAACGCCGCATCAGGGCTCCGTCACATCGAGGCGATCAGGCGATCCACGCGCTCGTCGACCGACCGGAACGGGTCCTTGCACAGCACGGTGCGCTGCGCCTGGTCATTCAGCTTGAGGTGCACCCAGTCGACGGTGAAGTCGCGTCCCGCCTCCTGCGCTGCGGTGATGAAATCGCCACGCAACTTGGCCCGCGTGGTCTGCGGCGGAGTGTCGACGGCGGCATCCACGGCCTCGTCCTCGGTGACGCGCTTGGCCAGACCTTTACGTTGTAACAGGTCGAACACACCGCGTCCGCGCTTGATGTCGTGATACGCCAGATCCAGCTGGGCGATCTTCGGATCGGACAGTTCCATGCCGTACCGGTCCTGATAGCGCTGGAACAGTTTACGCTTCATCACCCAGTCGATCTCGGTGTCGATCTTCGCGAAATCCTGCGCCTCGACCGCGTCCAGAGTCCGTCCCCACAGATCGACGACCTGGTCGATCTGTGGATCGCGGTCCCGGTTGCGCAAGTGCTCCACAGCACGCGCGTAGTACTCGCGCTGGATGTCCAGTGCGCTGGCCTGCCTGCCGCCTGCCAATCGCACCGGGCGACGGCCGGTCAGGTCGTGGCTGACCTCGCGAATCGCGCGGATCGGGTTGTCCAGGGCGAAGTCGCGGAACGCGACGCCCGCCTCGATCATCTCCAGCACCAGGGCGGCGGTACCGACCTTGAGCATGGTGGTGGTCTCGGACATGTTCGAATCGCCCACGATCACGTGCAGGCGGCGATACTTCTCCGCGTCGGCGTGCGGCTCGTCGCGCGTATTGATGATCGGTCGCGAGCGAGTGGTCGCCGAGGAGACGCCCTCCCAGATGTGCTCCGCGCGCTGCGACAGGCAGAAGGTGGCCGCCTTCGGTGTCTGCAGCACTTTGCCCGCTCCGCAGATCAGCTGGCGGGTCACCAGGAACGGCAACAGGACATCCGAGATCCGGGAGAACTCGCCCGCGCGGACCACGAGGAAGTTCTCATGGCAGCCGTAGGAGTTCCCTGCGGAGTCGGTGTTGTTCTTGAACAGATAGATGTCGCCGCCGATGCCTTCCTCGGCCAGACGCTGCTCGGCGTCGATCAGCAACTCTTCGAGGACCCGCTCGCCTGCACGGTCGTGGGTCACCAGTTGCGCCAGGTTGTCGCACTCCGCGGTCGCGTACTCCGGGTGCGACCCGACATCGAGGTAGAGCCGAGCACCGTTGCGGAGGAACACGTTCGAGCTACGGCCCCAGGACACCACCCGGCGGAACAGGTACCGGGCCACCTCGTCGGGGGACAGTCGACGGTGACCGTGGAAGGTGCATGTCACACCGAACTCGGTCTCGATCCCCATAATTCGTCGCTGCACACTATCGACATTACAGCTATGCGGGGGTCTTTCGTGGTGGTCCGAACAACCCGTATGCATACGTCTTCACAACGATTTGGCCCGCTTTGTCGGAATTTTCACGGGGTGTACGGCGCTTCCGCCGGAGGATGCACACCTGGGCAGCGCGCCGGACATGACGATACGGCCCGCGAACGATCGTCGTTCGCGGGCCGTCGAGCCTCCTGGGCCGGGTGAGTCACTCCGCGGACGGAGTGTTCTCCCCCTCCGACTCCTCGCCCTCCGACTCGGGCTTGCCGTTCTTCGGCGCGGAGGTGTCCGCCGGTCTCAGCAAACGCTCCAGCGTGGTGTTGGCGACCCGCCGGAACGCCCGGCGTGGACGCGCCTGCTCCAGGGTGGCGACCTCGAGCGAGTTCACGCCGAGAACACGCTTCTCCTTCTCCGTACCCTCCGGAAGACCTGCCTGCAACGCGCGCACCGCGACGCCGACCGCCGCGGCCAGGTTCAGACCCGGCTGGTAGGACGCCTTGAGCGCGGTGACGATCGGCTCCGTCGTGCCGCCCATCACCACGAACTCCCGCTCGTCGACGATCGACCCATCGAAGGTGATCCGGTACAGCACCGACTGCGCGGCCTGCTCCGGATAACCCACCTCGGCCACGCAGATCTCCACCTCGTACGGCTTGAGCTGGTCGGTGAAGATGGTGCCGAGGGTCTGCGCATAGGCGTTGGCCAGCGCACGGCCGGTAACGTCGCGGCGATCGTACTGATAGCCGCGGATATCGGCCTGCAGGATGCCGCCTCTGCGCAGATTCTCGAACTCGTTGTATTTGCCGACCGCGGCGAACCCGACCCGGTCGTAGAGCTCACTCACCTTGTGCAGCGTCGCGGAAGGGTTCTCCGCGACGAACAGCACACCCTTGTCATACGTCAGCACCACGACGCTGCGCCCCCGAGCGATGCCTTTGCGCGCCAACTCGGTCTTGTCGCGCATGATCTGCTCGGCCGACGCATAGTACGGCAACGTCATGGTCATGCGCTCCCTTCTTCGGCGGCCTCGCGGTCGGCGACGATCCCGCGGGCGATCTCCCCGAGCCGCGACTCGGACACCTCGACCGCGCCCTCCTCATCGATGGTGATCGCCGTCGGAAAGATGCCGCGCACCAGATCCGGACCACCCGTCGCGGTGTCGTCGTCGGCCGCGTCGAAGAGCGACTCGACGGCGATGCGCAGCGCGCGGTCTTGATCGATTCCCTTGGCGTACAACTTCTTCAGCGCGGACTTCGCGAACACCGAGCCGGAACCGACCGCGGCGTACCCGAAACGTTCCTCACTGCGTCCACCCACCACATCGAACGACACAATGCGACCGGCCTTCTCCGGGTCGGTGGCGTCGAGGTCGTAGCCGACCAGCATCGGCACGACCGCCAGACCCTGCAGGGCCACGGGCAAATTCTCGCGCACCATCTTCGACAGCTTGTTCGCCTTGCCGTCGAAGGTCAGCGGCACGCCCTCGAGCTTCTCGTAGTGCTCCAGCTCCACCGCGAAGATCCGCACCAGCTCCACGGCCATGCCCGCGGTACCGGCGATCCCGGCCGCCGAATAGCTGTCGGTGATGAAGACCTTCTCCATATCCCGGCTGGCCAACAGATTTCCCTGGGTGGCGCGCCGGTCGCCGGCGATCAGCACACCGCCGCGGTAGCTGACCGCGACGATGGTGGTCCCATGCGGAGCGATGTCCTTCGCGGAAGTGCCGCCGGAGATTCCGGCGGCACCCTGTCCGAACCTCATGGCAGGCAAGAGGTCCGGAGCATGCATGCGCAGGTAGTCGGAGAAAGAGGAGAGGGCGTACCCCAGGTGGAGACGCGAGGGGTCACCGACTGTCACTGGCCGCCTTTCTGCACGTACGCGCGGACGAAGTCCTCAGCGTTCTCTTCGAGCACGTCATCGATCTCGTCGAGCAGGTCGTCGGTTTCCTCCGCCAGTTTTTCGCGGCGCTCCTGACCGGCGGCGTCTACGCCGTCCGGGCCCTCGTCCTCGTCGCCGCCCCCGGCGCGTTTGGTCTGCTCTTGTGCCATCGCAGCCGACCTCCTCTGTCCTCATCATGACCGGAACCCATCGTGAGCACGATCGGCGATCATGAGCATTGTCCGTGCTCGTCCCTCAACACTACCTACCAGCACCGACCATGTGCCGATTTTGTCGTCCCGCGGTGTCAGCTGGTCAGTTGCTCGACCAGGTCGGCGGCGGTATCCACACCGTCGAGAAGTTTGCCGACATGCGCCTTGGTGCCGCGCCGCGGTTCCAGGGTGGGAATGCGCACCAGGGAGTCACCGCCCAGGTCGAAGATCACCGAATCCCAGCTCGCGGCCGCGATGTCGGCGCCGAAGCGGCGCAGGCATTCGCCGCGGAAGTAGGCGCGGGTGTCGGTGGGCGGTTTGGTCATGGCGTCGAGCACCTGTTGTTCGGAGACCAGCCGCTTCATCGAGCCGCGGGCGACCAGGCGGTTGTACAGGCCCTTGTCCAAGCGCACGTCGGAGTATTGCAGGTCCATCAGGTGCAGTTTGGGGGCCGCCCAGCCGAGGCCCTCCCGGTTGCGCATGCCCTCGAGCAGGCGCAGCTTGGCGGGCCAGTCGAGCAGGCTCGCGCATTCCATCGGGTCGCGCTCGAGCAGGTCCAGCACCATCGCCCAGTTCTCGATGATGTCGTGGACGCGCTTGTCGTCGTTGCCGGTGCGGTCGACGAACTCGACCACCCGGTCCAGGTACACGCGCTGCAACGCGAGGCCGGTGAGCTCGCGCCCGTCGGCGAGCGCGACGACCGCGCGCAGCGTCGGGTCGTGGCTGATCGTGTGCACCGCGGTGACCGGGCGGGCCAGCTGCAGATCCGACAGGTCCTCACCCGCTTCGATCAGGTCGAGCACCAGGGCGGTGGTGCCGACCTTCAGGTAGGTCGACATCTCGGCCAGGTTGGCGTCGCCGATGATGACATGCAGCCTGCGGTACTTGTCGGCGTCGGCGTGCGGCTCGTCGCGGGTGTTGATGATGCCGCGTTTGAGCGTGGTCTCCAGGCCGACCTCGACCTCGATGTAGTCCGAGCGCTGCGATAGCTGGAACCCCGCGTGGTCACCGGACTGGCCGATGCCGACCCGGCCGGAGCCGCAGATCACCTGGCGGGATACGAAGAACGGCGTGAGCCCGACGATGATCTGGTTGAACGGCGTCTCCCGGCTCATGAGGTAGTTCTCATGCGTGCCGTAGGAGGCACCCTTGCCATCGACATTGTTCTTGTACAGCTGCAGCCGTGGCGCCCCGGGCACGCTCGAGGCGTGCCGTGCGGCGGCCTCCATCACCCGCTCGCCGGCCTTGTCCCAGATCACCGCGTCCAGCGGGTCGGTGACCTCCGGCGCGGAGTATTCGGGGTGCGCGTGGTCGACGTAGAGCCGCGCACCGTTGGTGAGGATCATATTGGCGGCACCGACCTCGTCGGCGTCGATCACCGGAGCGGGTCCGTTCATCCGGCTCAGGTCGAATCCCCGCGCGTCACGCAACGGCGACTCCACCTCGTAGTCCCAGCGGGTGCGCTTCGCGCGCGGCACGCCCTCGGCCGCGGCGTAGGCCAGCACCGCTTGGGTGGAGGTGAGGATCGGGTTGGCCGACGGCTCGGTTGGGGTCGAGATGCCGTATTCGACCTCGATTCCGATGATGCGCTGCATGGTGTCGAGCCTAGGCGACACACCCACTCCGCCGGTCGCGACCGGCGGAGTGGAATGTCATACCGCAGGTGGTAATTGCGGAGGACCCGCCGAAACGCAGGTCGCCGCCATGGTCCGGACATGACCGATTCGATCGCTGATCTGCGCGCGGACCGTGTGGTCGAAGGCGCGGAACGGGCCAAGAACCGACGCGCATTTGCGGCCGGAATATATTGCGCCACTTTTACTCTCGCGGGCCGCTCCAGCCGAAAGCAACGGGGACTCCGGGTGGGCGACCGCTACTGTCGCGTTGTGACGCTCGCCGACCGCTATCCCTTGCTGCACGCACCGACGCACTGGGCGTGGGGTGACCTGGACGTGCGTTTCTCCACCACGCTTCCCCCCGACGAGCTGGTCACCAATATCCACATCGTCTGCTTCGTCGGCGATGAGATCGTGCTGTGCCGCGACGAGCGCGACGTCTGGCTGGTCCCCGGCGGCACCAGGGAGCGCGGCGAGTCCGTCGACGCGTGCGCTCGCCGGGAGTTGCGCGAGGAGGCGGGTGCGTGCCCGGTCGGCTCGATTCGATGGTTCGGCGCCCATCACGCGACCAGCAACCAGCCGGCACCCTACCGTGAGTGGCAGCCGCATCCGCGCAAGGCGTGGCTGTGGTGCACGGCGGACGTGATACTCGACTCCGCCCCGACCAACCCCGCGGATGCCGAACAGATCCTCGAGGTCCGTACGTTCTCCGCCGTCGAGGCCATACGCCGCGCCCGGACCGACGGCGACCACATGAGCGAACTCATCGCATTGGCCGTCGAACTTCATCGCTCTCGGCCGATTTCGCCTCGGAACCCCGGATAACCCGCAAGGGGCTGCTCGAATGGGCGCGACCGGCCTCGGATCCAGCGAACCGGGCGGGGCCACCCCGCCTGCCGGGCCCGCACACCGTTCGGAAACGGGGCAGAATCGAGGTATGGCAACGGCAACCTGGCACGGCCGCGTCCTCGCGACCAGCGACAACACCATCATCGTCGAGGGCAATCACTACTTCCCGCCGGACTCGGTCCGTTCGGCGTACTTCCGGCCCTCCGACACCACCACGATCTGCCCGTGGAAAGGCACCGCCGGCTACTACACCGTGGTGGTCGACGGTGCGACCAACACCGACGCCGCGTGGTTCTACCCCGATCCGAAGCCCGAAGCCGCGCAGATCAAGGATCACGTCGCCTTCTGGCGCGGCGTGGAGGTGACCGACAACTGAGCTGCAGCAAACGCCTGGCGCATGCCGACGTGGACGTGCGTTCCGAGACTCGGCGCGGCCTGCCCCGCCGTGGGTCGGTCGCCGATCGGTGGCCGTGACGGGGCTTTCCGCGTGACAAACGTGCGGTTCAGTCCGCCGGTCGCGCCTCGACGTAGTACTCGGCCGAGATCGTCTTCAGGACTGGACGCACCGCCGACGGCGCCCAGCTCGCCAGCCGGTCGTGCCGCACGGCGAGGTCGGTCAACTCGACGACGTGTCCGCGGGTCTCCAGCGCGAATCCGCCTGCGGCGCGAATGTTCTTGACCCAATCGACGTTTCGCCCGTACGTCAGCGCGATGCGGTAGGTTCCGTCCTGCTCGAAGACCATGACCGGCGTCCGGTAGGAGCGCCCGGACCTGCGGCCCTTGTGTAACACGATGCCGAAGCCGGGCGCCCGGCCCGCGACCAGGCCCGCGGTGGGGTTGGTGACATGCCGGTTGAAATTCGCCAGTGCGTGCGGAAGCACCATGGGCGGCGATCCTCTCTCAGGGTGGCGTCCGGTGTTCACGTTACTCTCGATCGATGCCCGGGCCACCGCATCATGACCCGCCGTATGCCGGGACCCGCGCACCGAAACGGTCGCGGTCTACGATCCCACCGGCAACCCGGTCGGCGCCGCCGAGCGCGCGACGGTCTACCGCGACGGGTTGGCGAGGATCCGCTCGTAGCCGCGCGCATCCGGCCGACTCGGACCGGCCGTTCGTCCCAGACACCCGTCAGCTGATCGCCGATCTGCTGGGCACCCGCCGATCGAAGGAGGCGGCGGGGTCCACACCATGATCAGCCGGACGAGGCGACCGATCCCGCCCACGCGGCGAACGCGCCGGGATTACGG
Source organism: Nocardia glycosmidis (assembly GCF_052545115.1). NCBI lineage: Bacteria > Bacillati > Actinomycetota > Actinomycetes > Mycobacteriales > Nocardiaceae > Nocardia > Nocardia glycosmidis. Next base: position 84,820 of record NZ_JBQWRH010000007.1, read on the forward strand.
GTCTGCAGCAGCACCCGGCCAGGACCGGTGAAATCGAACACGAACCCCTCGCCGGACTTCAGCGACTGGATCGATCGACCCGAAACCGCCCGCCGGATGGTGAAATTCATCGCCAAGTCGTAGGCGACGACGTGACCGGTATCGATGGTGATCGCCTCGCCCGGCTGGAGATCGATGACATCGATCGCGCCGAACACGCCGACGACCACCTCCCCCGTACCGAGCGCGCGCAGACCGAAACCACCCTCGCCGCCGAACAGGTTGGCGAACCCACCCCATTTGCCTTCCACCTGCACGCCATGGGAATTGGCGATCCAGCCCCCGCGGCTGATGAAGAACGGCCGGTCCGGGGTGATCTGCAGGTTCAGCATGTCGCCGGGCAACGCGGGCGCGACGTCCACCCAACCGCCCTGCGACGGCGCGGTGAACGTGGAGACAAAGAACGATTCGCCGGCCAGTACCGACCGTTTCAAGCCGGCTAAGATGCCGCCCTCGGCCTTGGCTTGCAACATGACTCCCGCCGAATGGGCGACCATCGCGCCGCTCTCGACCCGCATCGGTTCACCTCCGGCGAGAAAGCATCGCGCGACGGTCGACGCCGGGCTGTGGCGCAGTTGTACCTTCATGCCCGCCGACCATACCCCCGGATTCCGGATCAGCGGACGGGCCGGATCCTCTCCGCCCAGCCCAACACCGGGACCCCATCTCGCGGGATCGCGCAGCGGACCCGACGCTCGCGGCCGATGCCCGTCAGAGCAGGTCGCGCAGCGTGGCGTCGTCGCGCGCGACCACTGCGGCGCCGTCCGTGGTCAGCACGATCGGGCGCTGGATCAGGTTCGGATGTTCGACCAGCGCCTCGATCCACCGCTCCCGATCCGCGGTGGTGCGCGCCCAGCTCGCCATGTCCAGGTCCTTGGCAACCTGTTCGCCGGTGCGGGTGATATCCCATGGTTCGGCGCCCATCCGCCGTAACACGTCACGGAGTTCGGCTGCGGTCGGTGGCTGGTCCAGGTACTTCCGCACGGTGTAGTCGATACCGGCCTCATCCAGGAACGCCGTGGCATTGCGGCTCTTGGTGCACCGTGGGTTGTGCCAGATCTCGGTCTGCCCAGAAGTCATACTCGCAGGGTACAGACAGCGCCGACCGCGACAGGAGAGCCGCGGCTCTGGCGGGTATCAGCCGTACGACTGCAGATCCTGGTGCTCGCTTCCATACTGGACGCATGAGTGGGCAGCTGCCGTCCGAGAACCCCTACGGGACACCGACCACGTCCGGCCCCGGACCTGTCCCGGCGTATCAGAAGGTCGTGAATCGGGTCGTCCGGACGCTGCTGCGCGTTCCCGGCATCTCCGGCGTCGTCGGTAAGCGGCTGATGATCCTGCATGTCGTCGGACGCAAGTCGGGCGCGGTCTACGATGTGCCGCTGGCCTACACAAAACACAACGAGACCTTGCTGATCGGTACGGCCTTGCGGCCCTGGGTCAAAAATCTGCGCGGGGGCGACCCCGTGCGGGCCTCGTTCGGGGGCACGCCGCGCACGTTCGATCCAGTGGTCCACACCACCGAGGCCGAGGTGCTGCGGCTGTTCGACATCATCGCCCGGGACAACCCACAGAACGCGAAGTTCAACGGCATCGGCTTCACCGCCGACGGCTCGCCCTCGAAAGCCGACATCTACCAAACCTGGCAGCAGGGCGGCGTCGTGGTCGAGCTGACGCCGCACCGAGCCGCGTAGATCAGCGCACCTGGACGTAGCCGTCCGCGATGTCGAGCACTTCGTCGACGATCTCCAGGCCTTCGCGCAGTTCGTCGGCCGTCGTGGTCAGCGGCGGGGCGATTTGGAAACGATTGCCCGCGTTGAACGGCCACAGCCCGCGTTCCTTCGCCGCCGCGGTCACCGCGGCCATCGGTTCGGCGGCCGCACCGGCTGCCGCGAACGCGACCAACGGCTGCCTGGTGTACGGGTCGCGCACCAGCTCCAACGCCCAGAAAAAGCCGAGCCCACGCACTTCCCCGACGCTCGGATGCCGACCGGCCAACTCCCGCAGTCCTTTTCCGAGCACGTCCGCGCCCACCGAGCGCACATGGTCCAGGATCCCGTCCCGCTCGAACACGGCAATCGAGGCGACACCGGCGGCGCACGCCAGTGGGTGACCGGCGTAGGTCAATCCACCGGGATACACCACGTGGTCGTAACGCTGCGCGATCCGTTCCGCCATGAGCACACCGCCGAGCGGAACGTAACCGGAGTTCACCCCCTTGGCGAAGGTGATCAGGTCGGGTTCGACGCCGAACGCTTGCACCGCGAACCACTCGCCCACCCGCCCGAACCCGACCATCACCTCGTCGGCGATGTACACGATCCCGAACTCATCGCACAGCGCGCGCACGCCGGCGAGATACCCGGGTGGCGGAACGAGCACGCCATTGGTGCCGACCACGGTTTCCAGGATCAGTCCGGCGATGTGCTGCGGCCCCTCGAGTTCGATCACCTGCCGCAGGTGCGCCAGCGCGGCGGCGGTCTCCTCCTCGGGGCTTGCCGTGTTCCAGGGCGACCGGTACGGGTACGGCCCGAAGAATCGCACCACATCGACATTGGTCGGCTCCGCGCCCCAGCGGCGCGGTTCACCGGTCAGCCCGATCGCGACCCCCGTACCGCCATGGTAAGAGCGATACGCCGCAAGCATTTTCGTGCGCCCGGTGTAACTGCGCGCGAGGCGCACCGCATGCTCGACGGCCTCCGCACCACCGGTGGTGAACAGGATCCGGTTCAAGTCTCCAGGCGCCCGCTCGACGATCAGCCGGGCCAGCTCGCTGCGCGTCTCGTTGCCGACCGTCGGCGAGATGGTTGTCAGACGCTGCGCCTGCGCCACGATCGCCGCGACCACGTCCGGGTGCTGGTGGCCGATATTGACGTTGACCAACTGGGAGGAGAAATCGAGGTAGCGCTTGCCGGTGTCGTCCCAGAAGTACGAACCCGACGCCGCGGTGATCGCCACCGGGTTCAGCTCGGCCTGGGCGCTCCAGGGATAGAAGACGTGCTCGGTCACGCTACCTGCCTCCTTCGATCCATGCCACCTGCGGCAGGACGAAACCCGTTCTGGTGATATCGATTCCACGCGCCCACAGCATCGGGCAGCACTGCACTGACGTACGCGCACGAGCACGCGGGCGACGTATCCGATCCACGTTGCCGTCGAGGCCGCTCTCCGCTGCCCCTGCTCGATCCGCGCCGCAGGGGGCCGAGAGTTTTCCGGCCGGCCGCTCATTCGACCGCCTCGGTAGCGGTCACGAGGGCGGCCAGGCGCGGCAGCACCGATTCACCGTATGCCTCCAGCGTCGCGAACTTCGCATCGTGCTGGAGGTAGACCGCGAACTGGTCGACGCCGAGCGCCGCCAGCTCGCGCAGCCGGGCCAGCTGATCATCGGCCGTACCGAGCAGGCAGAAGCGGTCCACGATGGCGTCGGGCACGAACGCGGCGTGAACGTTGCCCGCGCGACCGTGCTGGTTATAGTCATATCCCTGCCTGCCTTCGATGTAATCGGTGAGAGCGGCCGGGATATCGCTGCTGGTGCCGTATCGCGCGACGAGGTCCGCGACATGGTTGCCGACCATCCCGCCGAACCACCGGCATTGTGCCCGCGCATGTGCCAGTGCCGCGTCCGATCCGTCCGTGACATAGGCCGGTGCGGCGACACAGATCCGGATCGCGGCCGGGTCCCGGCCGACACGTTCGGCCGCCGCCCGTACCCGGGCAATGGTCCATGCGGTGATGTCCGGGTCGGCCAGCTGCAGGATGAATCCGTCGGCCACCTCGCCCGTGAGATCCAGGGCCCGGGGCCCATAGCCCGCCACCCACACTTCGAGCCGAGAGCCGGCCGCCCATGGCAACCGGACGACGGCATCGCCCACCCGCGCACTGCGGCCATTGGCGAGTTCCCGGATCACCTCGACCGATTTCCGCAACGTCGCCAGGGTCACCGGTTTGCCGCCCTGAGTTCGCACGGCCGAGTCGCCGCGACCGATGCCGCACAGCGTGCGGTTGCCGAACATGTCGTTGAGCGTGGCGAAGGTCGACGCGGTCACCGTCCAGTCCCGGGTCGCCGGATTGGTCACCATCGGACCGACCACCACCTTGCGGGTCGCGGCCAGGATCTGGCTGTGGATGACGTAGGGCTCCTGCCAGAGGAGATGGGAGTCGAAGGTCCACACATGCGAGAACCCGTGTGTCTCAGCCAGTCTGGCCAGTTCGACCACTCGCGAGGCTGGGGGTGTGCACTGCAGCACCACACCGATGTCCATACGGCACTCTCCATTCGAGGATCGGAATGTGGCGTCAGATCAGGTTCTGTGAAAGTTCGCGTTTGACGAACCGGCCGTGCCCCGTGCTACCGAGATAGGCATTGCCGTCGACGATTACCCAGCCACGAGACAGCACTGTGTCGACATGGCCGTCGATCTCGAAGCCCTCGTAGGCCGAGTAGTCCATGTTCATATGGTGGGTCTTGGCCAACCCGACACTGGTGTGGCCCTTGGGGTCGTAGATCACGATATCGGCGTCCGCGCCCGGGCTGATCACACCTTTGCGCGGATACATGCCGAACATCCGGGCGGGCGTGGTGCAGCAGACCTCGACCCAGCGTTCCAGCGAGATCTTCCCGCTCCGGACGCCCTGGAACATCAGGTCCATGCGATGCTCGACACCGCCGATGCCGTTGGGAATCTTGCTGAAATCGTCGACGCCCAGGTCCTTCTGGCCTTTCATGCAAAACGGGCAGTGGTCGGTGCTGACGGTGGCGACATCGCCGGTGCGTAGGTAGCGCCACAGCTCGTCCTGGTGTCCTTCGGCCCTGGACCGCAGCGGTGTCGAGCACACCCACTTGGCACCCTCGAAACCAGGTGCGCCCAACTGCTCCTCGAGCGAAAGATAGAGGTACTGCGGACAGGTCTCGCCGAAGACGTTCTGCCCGCTGTCGCGCGCGGCGGCGATCTGAGCCAGCGCCTGCTGGGCCGAGACGTGCACGACATACAGGGGCGCACCGGTCAGGTGGGCCAGCATGATCGCGCGATGAGTGGCCTCCTCCTCCATTTGCCACGGCCTGCTCGTGCCATGGAAGTAGGGCGCGGTATCGCCGCGCGCGATCGCCTGTTCGACCAGCACGTCGATGGCGATGCCGTTCTCCGCGTGCATCATCAGCAGCGCGCCCAGTTCTCCCGCGGACTGCATGGCCCGCAGGATCTGACCGTCGGTGGAGTAGAAGACGCCGGGGTAGGCCATGAAGAGCTTGAAGCTGGTGACGCCCTCCGCCACCAATTCGCTCATTCCTTTCAGGGATTCGTCATCGACCTCGCCGATGATCTGATGGAAGCCGTAATCGACCGCGCACTGTCCGGCCGCCTTCTGATGCCAGGCGCCGAGCGTTTCTTGCAGACGCTCCCCCGGTTTCTGGACTGCGAAGTCGACGATGGTGGTGGTGCCGCCCCAGGCGGCGGCGCGGGTGCCGGTCTCGAACGTGTCGGAGGCCTCGGTGCCGCCGAAGGGCATCTGCATGTGGGTGTGCCCGTCCACGCCGCCCGGGATCACGTACTTGCCGGTCGCGTCGAGTACCACGTCGGCGGATTCGGCGAGGTCCGCGCCGAGCGCGCAGGAGCCCGGAAACAGGACCGCGACAATGGTCTCACCGTCGATGAACACATCGAGGGGTTGCGACCCGGTGGCCGAGACCACCGTGCCGCCGTGGATGAATGTGCGCTTCATTTCGAACTCCCGGCCTCAGGGGGCCACCAGCGGCCCATACGCGTCGGGGCGGCGATCGCGGTAGAAAGCCCAGCGGTCGCGCACCACCTTGATCAGGTCCAGGTCCACATCGCGGATCACCAGCTCAGGCCCGGTATCGGAGGCGACATCGCCGACGAACTTGCCCTCCGGGTCGACGAAGTAGCTGGTGCCATAGAAATCGTCGTCGCCGTACTCCTCGATCCCGACCCGGTTGATAGCCCCGATGAAGTACTCGTTGGCCACCGCGGCGGCAGGCTGCTCCAGCTTCCACAGGTAGCCGGACAGGCCGCGCGAGGTGGCCGAAGGGTTGAACACGATCTCGGCGCCCGCCAGTCCCAGCGCCCGCCAGCCCTCGGGGAAGTGGCGGTCGTAGCAGATATAGACGCCGACTTTGCCGACCGCGGTGTCGAACACCGGCCAGCCCAGGTTCCCCGGCCGAAAGTAGAATTTCTCCCAGAAACCGTGCACGTGCGGAATGTGATGTTTGCGGTACTTGCCGAGATAACTGCCGTCGGCGTCGAGCACCGCCGCCGTGTTGTAGCGCAGGCCCGGTTGTTCCTGCTCGTAGACCGGCAGGATCATCACCAGCCCCAATTCCCTTGCCAGCGCGGCGAATCGCTCCGTGGTGGGACCGGGCACCGATTCGGCGTAGTCGTAGAACGTCGAGTCCTGCCGTTGGCAGAAGTACGGTGCGTAGAACAGCTCCTGGAAGCAGATCACCTCGGCGCCCTGCGCGGCGGCCTGCCGGGCGTAGTCCTCGTGCGCCTCGAGCATGGACTCCTTGTCGCCTGTCCAGTTCATCTGGAGCAGCGCTGCTCGAAAGATTCCCATACTTTTTTATACTTCACCGATAATCAGTTCACCTGTATTCCGAGATCTCGGAAATAGTTTCGATAGCCTGGTTCTCTGAGCCGGTCACATTTCGCGTGCGGGTCGACGCCGAATGCGTACGGGCAGTCGCCCACGAGCCGATGGTCTCGCCCACCACCGGTGTGCCGCCACCCGCTGGTGGGTAATCGAGCCCGTACAGCCACGCCGGTCAGGGCGAAATGAAATGATTCGCGCTGCATCGTCCGGTGTGCAACCCGAGTGAAGGAGATTTCCAGCGGTGAGCAAAGTGCAGGCGCGACAACTCGTCCACGGTCCGCGCGCGGGGCGCCGTCGCCTTCCGCGGCGCTCGCTGCGGGTTATCGCAGTCCTGGCCCTCGGCGTGACGGTGGCGATGTTCACCGCCGGCGGCGTCTCGGCGAACCCGGGACCGGCACGGCAGCAAGCGCCCACCACCTGCGGCGCTCCGGTCGCGGGTCAGCCGAACGGCAAGCAGTGGGCCGCCGAGCCCGGCCTGTCCATTGATCCCAGCGCCCGGTACACAGCGACGCTGGCCACCACGTGCGGCACCGTGAGCATCGCGCTGGACGCGGCGCGCGCCCCGCGCACGGTGAACTCGTTCGTCTTCCTAGCCGGTGAGCAGTACTTCGACCACACGAAGTGTCACCGGATCACCACCGAAGGCCTCTACGTCCTGCAATGCGGCGACCCGACCGCGATGGGTACCGGCGGCCCCGGCTATCGCTTCCCCGACGAGAACCTCGCGGGCGCCTCGTACCCGGCGGGCACTGTCGCGATGGCGAATTCGGGCCCCGGCACCAACGGCAGCCAGTTCTTCCTGGTCTACCGCGATAGCCAGCTGCCGCCGGACTACACGCCGTTCGGGCGGGTCACCGCGGGAATGGACGTGCTCACCTCCATCGCCGCCGCCGGCAGCAAGGGCGGCTTGGGCGACGGTGCGCCCGCCCTCGATGTCGTTCTCGATTCGGTTACCGCGGTACGCAACTGAGTATCGCCACGGGTGGCGGTGCCGATCCGGCACCGCCACCCCGCTTTTCGGGACGGTGTGCATCACAGGAATGGGACCGGCGGCAACCGTCAGTGCATCCGGGCGCGGCGACGCAGGACCAGCGCGAGGACCGGTTCGACGATTCGGCTGGCGATCGGGCCGAGAACCGCCATCAGCAGCACGTAAGTGGTCGCCAGAGCGGCGAACTCGCCGGAAACGGCGCCCGAAGCGACGGCGAGACCCGCGATGACGATCGAGAATTCACCATGGGCGACCAGTGCGGTGCCCGCGCGGGCCCGGCCGTAGTAACCCGCACCGGCCCGCTTGGCGGCCCACCATCCGGTAGCGACCTTGCTCACCGTGGTGACCAACGCCAGCAGGCACGCCCAACCCAGTACCGGCGGGATGGTCGCCGGGTCGGTGCTCAGTCCGAACAGCACGAAGAACAGGGCCGCGAACAGATCTCGCAGCGGCTCCAGAACCTTGGTGGCGTTGTGCGCGGTCGAGTCCGAGATCGCGATACCGAGCAGGAACGCGCCGACCGCCGCGGACACCTGCACCGCGGAAGCCGCTCCGGCCACCAGCAGCGCGGAACCGAGTAGCTTCAACAGGAAGATCTCGCGAACCTCGCTGTCGACGATGGCGGAGACGTAGCGGCCGTAGCGCAGCGCGACGATCAGCACCACGGTGACCGCGACCAGGGCAATGCTCAACGTCTTCAGCCCGGCGAGGAAACCGGCCCCGGCCAGCACCGCGGTGAGCACCGGCAGATACCCGGCCATCACCAGGTCTTCGAACACCAGGATGGACAGCACCACCGGTGTCTCGCGGTTGCCGAGCCTGCCCAGATCGTTGAGCACCTTCGCGACAATGCCCGAGGACGAGATGTACGTGACGCCCGCCATCGCGATCGCACCGGTGAAACCCCAATCGAGCGCGAGCGCGACCAGCACGCCCGGAGTCGCGTTGAGCACGATATCCAGGACGCCCGCGGCCCACGACCGGCGCATACCGGTGACCAGCTCCGCCGCACTGTATTCCAGTCCGAGCAGCAGAAGCAGCAGGACGACGCCGATTTCGCTGGCCAGGTGGATGAACTCGTCGACCTGCCGCAGTTCGACCAAGCCGCCGGTGCCGAATACCAGCCCGCCGATCAGGTAGAGCGGGATCGGCGACATACCGATGCGTGCGGCGATCCGGCCGAGCAGCCCGAGGCCGAAGAACACCGCGCCCAGCTGGATCAGCGCGAGTGCAGTCTCATGTGCCACCATCGCCGCTCAGCCGTCGGACAGGATCTTGGCGGCGGTGTCGAGACCCTCCACGGTGCCGACGACGACGAGCACGTCACCGGCGGTGAAGGCGAAGTCCGGCCCCGGTGACGGAATCGGCTGCCCGCCACGCACCACCGCGACGATGGATGCTTTTGTCCGTGTGCGCATCTGGGTCTCGCCCAGCCTGCGTCCGTCGTAGCGGGACCGGTCCGCAATGGACATCTGGCGCGTGGTCAGGCCGGTGAACTGGCGGTGCTCTTCGCGCAACTGCTCGACCAGCTGCGGCGCGCCGAGCAGGTTGGCCAGCACCGCGGCCTCGTTGGCGGACAGCGGTATCTGTTCGGTCTCATCGGGGTTGTCGACCTTGCTCACGATCAGGTCCATTGTGCCGTCACGATGATCGATCACCCCTATCCGGCGCCGCGTGTTGGCCAGCGGAAACTCCTTGCGCACACCGATACCCGGCAGGGGTGTCACCTCAACGTTCACGACACCACCCTATCGACCGCGGACCACCCCATTACCGCAAGGTGACCGAATTGTCCGTATCAGCCATTTCCGACCGACACGCCGCCCCAGAGTTGGACGGTGGTCGACCACGCGCGTGGTAAGAGAGGACATGCCCCGTACATTCGTTCGTTGCCGAGCCGTCACTTCCGGTCGGCGATTCGGCCGCGGTACGCGCGTCCGGTGACGGTTGCCCGAGCGGTCAGCCGGTGGCGACGACCGGGTGCGCTCGTCGTCGCGCCGGCAGCACCGCCGGGCGAGCGGGACGGCGGTTACCGGCACGATCTGGACGGACTGCGTGGGGTCGCGATCGCGCTGGTCGTGGCGTTCCACGTCTGGTTCGGCCGGGTCTCCGGCGGGGTGGACGTATTCCTGGTCCTATCGGGCTTCTTCGGCACCGGATCGCTGCTGCGCGGCGCGGAATCCACCGGCGCGGTACCGGTCCGGCAGACCGCGCGCAGGCTGGCACGCAGGCTACTGCCAACGTTGGTGACGGTACTGGCCGCGGTGGTCGCGGCCACCGTTCTCCTGCGTCCGTTCACCCAGTGGGGCGAGATGGCCGCGCAAACCCTGGCGTCGCTGCTGTACTGCCAGAACTGGTATCTGGCGCTGTCGTGGTCGGACTACCTGGCGGCAGATCCGTCCGTGAGCCCGCTGCAACATCTGTGGTCGATCGCGGTGCAGACGCAGTTCTCCCTGACCGCCTTGCTCCTTGTGGCGCTCGTGGCGCGGCTGTGCAGGCATTTCGGGGGCCTCCGGGCGCTGCGACCCACCTTGACGATCGTCCTTGCCCTGTGCGGGACCGCCTCCTTCGTTTACGCCGCGCACGGCACCGCGGTGCAGCAGGCCTGGAATTACTACGACAGCTTCGCGCGGGCCTGGGAGTTGCTGGCCGGAGCGCTCCTCGCGATCGCCGCGCCCTGGCTGTCCCCACCGCGTCCGGTCCGCGTGGTCGCCGCCGCCCTCGGCACGATCGCGGTGCTGACCTGTGGCTGGCTGATCGACGGCGCCGACCGGTTTCCCGGCCCGGCGGCGCTGGTTCCGGTGGGCGCCGCGCTGGCGCTGATCCTGGCGGGCAGCAATCTGTCCGGTGCTGCGCAGCCGCTGCCCAACCGGCTGCTCGGCGCGTCCGTGATGGTGCGGCTCGGCGAGCTGGCCTACGCGCTGTACCTGTGGCACTGGCCGATCCTCATCTTCGTTCTCGCGCGGGCCACAAGCGCGACCGCGGGATTCGGCGGCGGACTCGGCGTCATCGGGGTTTCGCTGGTGCTCGCCTACCTGACGAACAGGTTCGTCGAAAAGCCGCTACAGGGGCGATCGCCCGCCCGGACGCCCGCGCCCGCCCGCCGGGTCGGCCGCCTGGTCGTAGCGCTCGGCCTCGTGGTGGTCACGGCGTCGGTGACCGAACGGGTGGCGACGTGGGTGAACCCGCCGGAGGCGGTGGCCGGTCTGGACCCGGTGCGCTACCCCGGAGCGGAAGCGCTGGTCAACGGGGCGAGCGTGCTCCGAGTAGCGATGCGCCCGACCATGTACGAAGCGTCGGCGGACCTCGCCTATCCGGCGCGCGACGGCTGCATCGCGGACTGGGACACCCGCGACGTCATCACCTGCAGCTACGGAGACGCGCACGCGCAACACACCATGGCGGTGGTAGGAAGCTCGCACGCCGAACATTGGGTTCCCGCTCTGGACCTGCTGGCTCGCAAACACGGCTTCCGCATCGAGGTCTATCTGAAGATGGGCTGCCCGCTGACCGTGGCGGCGCAACCGTTGTACAAGGGCGAGGCCAACCCGGACTGCCGCGATTGGTCGGCCGCGGTCATCGACCGTTTGGGCGTGCAGCGGCCGGAGTGGGTCTTCACCACCGCGACCCGCCCGCGGGACGGCGCCGGCGACGAGACTCCCACCGACTATCTGGACGTGTGGTCGCAATTGGCCGAGCGCGGGCTCAACGTGCTCGCCATTCGCGACACACCATGGCTGCGCCGGGACGGCGTGCGGTACCGGGCGATCGATTGCCTGGCCCAGCAGGGCGATCCGATCAGCTGCGGCATGCCGCGCAGGGCCGCGCTCGACGAGGTCAATCCGGCCCTGGAGTTCGCCGCCGCGTTCCCCAATATCTTCCCGCTGGACCTGTCCGACGCGGTCTGCGAACGTGAAGTGTGCGCGGTCGTCGAAGGCAACATCTTGATCTATCACGACGAGCATCACCTCACAGCCAGCTACTCACGATCGCTCGCGCCGGAACTCGACCGGCAATTATCGCCGATCCTCGGCTGGTGGTGAGGCGGCCCACCCACACCACCGTGCCCGCGTCGTCCGGTGGCGTGCCGAAGTAGCCGAAGCCCCGGCGGCGACCACCACGGCCGTTGCCCGGTCCGGCTCCGGCAGCGCCACTACGCCAGAAGGCCGCGCCTCCGGTGGAGACGCGGCCCTCTGGTCGGCGAACCTTACAGGTACTGACCGGTGTTCGACTCGGTATCGATCGCGCGGCTTGCGCTGGCGTTCTTACCCGTGACCAGCGTGCGGATGTAGACGATCCGCTCGCCCTTCTTGCCCGAGATGCGTGCCCAGTCATCGGGATTCGTGGTGTTGGGCAGGTCCTCGTTCTCGGAGAACTCGTCCACGATCGAATCGTAGAGATGCTGGATGCGCAGACCCGGATTGCCGGTATCGAGTACGGCCTTGATGGCGTACTTCTTGGAGCGGTCCACGATGTTCTGGATCATGGCGCCGGAGTTGAAGTCCTTGAAGTAGAGGACCTCCTTGTCTCCGTTGGCGTAGGTGACCTCCAGGAAGCGGTTGTCCTCACTCTCGGCGTACATCCGGTCGACGACCCGCTCGATCATCGCGGCGATGCACAGCACCTTGTCGCCGCCGAACTCCGCCAGATCGTCCTCGTGCAGCGGCAGGTGCTCGGTGAGGTACTTCGAGAAGATGTCCTGCGCCGACTCCGCGTCCGGACGCTCGATCTTGATCTTCACGTCCAGCCGGCCCGGCCGCAGAATAGCCGGATCGATCATGTCCTCGCGGTTGGAGGCACCGATCACGATGACGTTCTCCAAGCCCTCGACGCCGTCGATCTCCGACAGCAACTGAGGCACGACCGTGGTCTCCACGTCCGAGGAAACGCCGGATCCGCGGGTACGGAAGATCGAGTCCATCTCATCGAAGAACACGATCACCGGGGTGCCCTCGGACGCCTTCTCCCGGGCCCGCTGGAAGATGATCCGGATATGCCGCTCGGTCTCGCCGACGAACTTGTTCAGCAGCTCGGGGCCCTTGATGTTCAGGAAGAAGGACTTGGCTTCCTTGGCATCCTCACCGCGCGCCTCGGCGATCTTCTTGGCCAGCGAGTTCGCCACCGCCTTGGCGATGAGCGTCTTACCGCAGCCGGGCGGACCGTAGAGCAGCACGCCCTTCGGCGGGCGCAGCGCGTACTCACGGAACAGGTCCTTGTGCAGGAACGGCAGTTCCACCGCGTCCCGGATCTGCTCGATCTGCCGGCCCAGACCACCGATATCGCCGTAGTCGACGTCCGGGACCTCCTCCAGCACGAGGTCCTCGACCTCGGCCTTGGGGATGCGCTCGAACGCGAACCCGGCCTTGGTGTCGACCAGGAGCGAGTCACCGGGCCGCAGCTTGCGGATCGGGGAATCGGGGTCTTCCAGATCGTCGAGCTCGGCGATGTTGGCCAGCGGACCGGCCAGCCAGACCACGCGCTCCTCGTCGGCATGCCCGACGACGAGGGCGCGACGTCCGTCGTCGAGGATCTCCCGAAGGGTTCCGATCTCGCCGACCGCGTCGTAGTGACCGGCCTCGACGACGGTGAGCGCCTCGTTGAGGCGGACGGTCTGGCCGTACTCGAGCGTCGAGGTCTCGATGTTCGGCGAACACGTCAACCGCATCTTGCGACCCGAGGTGAACACGTCGACCGTCTGATCGTCGAACACGCCGATCAGAATGCCGTATCCGCTCGGTGGCTGGCCCAGCCGATCGACCTCCTCGCGCAGCGCGACCAACTGCTGGCGCGCTTCCTTGAGGGTGTCCATCAGCTTCGTGTTGCGAATGGTCAGCGAATCGATGCGGGCTTCCAATTCCCGTGCGTGATCCGGCGAATCGGCGAGTTGCCTTCGGAGTGCAGCCGCCTCGGCGCGCACTGCCTCGAGCTCTCTCCAGGCCGCCGAATCCGAATTCTCGATGGGGCTCATGTGCTGCTCCTCCCAGTCCCGGTCTATCAACGCTACCGGGCGCGACCCGTTCGCGCCTTCCGACATGGTTTCTTCGTGATCACATCTGGGCCGCGATCAACGACGGACCACCATGTTAGCCTGCCCTAACCAGCCCTTGGCGAGCCCGCTCGTCGATCACACCGAAAGGTTGCTGACTATGCTCCTCACCGCCAGAACTCTGCGCGTTTCCGTTGCCACCGCGGCGGCGCTGGCCATCTCCTGCGGACTGGCGGCGTGTGGCTCCGACCATGATTCCGCCGCCACGACCTCGCCGGTGACCTCGGCCACCGCGACGTCGATTACCCAGGGCCACGGCGACCATGCACCGGGCGCGCCGACCGCCGAGACGCTGCGGGCGGTACTGGCCCAACTCGCCGACCCCACCGTGCCCACGACGGAGAAGACGAAGCTGATCGTCAACGGTGAGCAGCGGGCCTCGAACATCGACCGGATGAACGCCGGACTGCAGGGTTACACGCTCACCTTCACGGTCGCCGACGTCACCACCCAGGGCAACACCGCGAACGCGCAGGTGACCATCAACTCCCCGCACGGATCCGCCCCCGCTGTTCCGCTGAACTGGGAAAACGTCAATGGAACCTGGAAGCTCTCGGACACGAGCGGCTGCCTGCTGCTCGGCTTCGCGCAGGCGCCCTGCGTCCCGGCCTGAACCGAACGCTCCGCCGGGCGGGCGCACCGGCCGCCCGCCCGGCCACGCTCACCCTTTCGAGGGCCTGCGCTGCGGCTTGGGGGTCACGGTGCCCTCTGCCAGCCTGCGCGCGCTGACCAGGAAGGCGGTGTGACCTTGCATGCGATGTTCCGGGCGCACAGCGAGGCCGACCACATGCCAGGGCCGCACCAGTGACTCCCAAGAGCGGGGCTCGGTCCAGCACTCCTGCTCGCGTAGCGCCTCGACCACCTTCGACAGCTGGGTGACCGTGGCCACGTAGACGATCAGCACACCGCCCGGCACCAGCGCCGCGGATATCGCGGGCAACGCGTCCCACGGCGCGAGCATGTCCAGTATCGCCCGGTCGACCGGCCCCCCGGTATAGCCTGCGACGTCGCCGACCGTCAGCGACCAGTTTGCCGGACGTTCGCCGAAGAACGTCTCCACGTTACGAACGGCGTGTTCGGCGTGGTCGGCGCGAATCTCGTAGGAGATCACCTGTCCCTGCGGCCCAACCGCTCGCAACAGCGAGCAGGTGAGCGCGCCGGAACCCGCACCGGCCTCGAGCACGCGCGCGCCGGGGAACATGTCGCCCTCGTGTACGATCTGCGCGGCGTCCTTCGGGTAGATCACCGCCGCTCCGCGCGGCATGGACAGCACGTAGTCGATCAGCAGCGGACGCAGCGCCAGATACGGCGTGCCGTTGGTGGAGTGCACCACACTGCCCTCGTCGGCGCCGATCAGGCTGTCGTGCTTGATGCCGCCGCGATGGGTGTGGAACTCCTTGCCCGGCTCCAAGACCACCGTGTACAGGCGCCCTTTGGCATCGGTCAGCTGCACCCGGTCACCGACGATGAATGGCCCGGTCCGTCTGGCCGTCATGAATCTCCGTTCCGCTGATTCGAATCCGTGCTGTCGCGGCACCGGTGTGTCGGTGCCGCCGGATAGCCTGCCAGGTATGCGCTCGCCCGTATCCACGCCCCCTGCCGACGACGCGAAGGCGTCCGGGCCCGAGGCGACAGCGAGCCGCGCCAGGCCCGCGTTGTCGCCTTCCCGGGCAATGGATTTCAAACAGTGCCCGCTGAAGTACCGGTTGCGTGCGATCGATCGGATCCCCGAGCAGCCGTCGCGGCACATGGTGCGCGGCACGGTGGTGCACGCGGCGCTGGAGGACCTCTACGGGCTGCCCGCGGCCGAGCGCCGACCCGAACGGGCCGACGGACTGGTGACCGCGGCTTGGGCTCGTGTGCGCGCCGAGCGCCCCGAAGTCGCCGAGTTGATCGTCGACGAGGAACGCGACGCGTTTCTCAACGAGGCGCGCGCGCTGGTGCGGCGGTACTACCTGCTGGAGGATCCGACCCGGTTCGATCCGGAATCGCGCGAGGCACATGTCGAGGTCGAATTGGACGACGGTGCGCTGCTGCGCGGTTTCGTCGACCGGATCGACGTCGCCCCGAGCGGAGCACTGCGCGTCGTCGACTACAAGACCGGTCGCGCGCCGGGGCCGATGCAGGAGACGAAGGCGCTGCTCCAGTTGAAGTTCTACGCGCTGGTGGTGCTGCGCACCCGTGGCGTGGTGCCTGCTCAGCTGCGGCTGATCTACTTGGCCGACGCACAGATCCTCACCTACACCCCCGACGAGCAGGAGTTGTTGCGCTTCGAGCGCACGCTGTCGGCGTTGTGGGCGGCCATCCTGGCGGCTGGCCGCACCGGGGACTTCCAGCCGAACACCAGCTTGCTGTGTTCCTACTGCGACTACAAGCCGCTGTGCCCGGAGTTCGGCGGCACCCCACCGCCCTATCCCGGCTGGCCGACCGGTGCGGCGATGCAATCAGCGGACGGGACGCCGACCGAGGCAGAGACGCCGGCCGAGGCAGGGGCCGCCTGACCGGGTGGAAGCGTCCGCCATCACGGCACCAGCCGGTCCGGGATCACGCCGAGCAGGACCAGCGCGATCAGGACCAGGCCGACCGTCGCGGCCGACCAGTCCTCGTACCACGGGAATGTGCTGCCCGAGCGTTCCTCGGGTAATGGCTGTGACATGGGCACTCCTGGCGTTCCGCATCGAGAGGCCGAACGGTAGCAACATCGCAGCACAGCGCACACCGATTGCGCTCAGCGTGACCGAATCACGCGAGCCGGGCGATTGCGGCGGTCAAAATGCGCGGCAGGAGCGAATGTCGGTAGCCAGGATGGCTTTCGCGCCCAGGTCGGCCAGTTTGTCCATCAGCTCGTTGCTCTGCTTGCGGGGAACGAGCGCACGCACCGCGACCCAGCCGGTGTCGGCCAACGGAGCCACGGTGGGCGATTCCAGCCCCGGGGTGATGACGAATGCCGCGTCCAGCAGGTCCTTGGGGCAGTCGTAGTCCAGCATCACGTACTGCTGGGCGAAGACCACGCCCTGGATGCGGGCGACGAGCTGATTGCGCGCCCGGTCGTCCCGGTCGGCGTCCTCGCGTTCGACGAGCACGCCTTCGGAGTCGCAGAGTGATTCGCCGAAGGCGACCAAATTGTGCTGGCGCAGCGTACGCCCGGAGCCGACGACGTCGGCGATGGCGTCGGCGACGCCGAGCTGGATGGAGATCTCCACCGCACCGTCCAGGCGGATCACCTCGGCCTCGATACCGCGACGGCGCAGATCGCTGCGCACCAGGTTCGGGTAGGAGGTCGCGATGCGCTTGTCGTAGAGATCTTCGACCTTCCACTCCCGTCCGGCCGGGGCCGCGTAGCGGAAGGTGGAGCGCCCGAAGCCGAGAGCGAGCCGCTCCTGCACGGGTGCGCCGGAATCCAGCGCGAGATCACGCCCGGTGATGCCCAGATCGAGTTCACCGGAGCCGACGTAGATCGCGATGTCCTTGGGCCGCAGGAAGAAGAACTCGACCTGGTTGGCGGGATCGAGCACGGTCAGGTCGCGCGAGTCGGTGCGCTTGCGGTAGCCCGCCTCGGCGAGGATCGAGACGGCGGATTCGGACAGGGCACCTTTATTGGGGACTGCGACGCGCAGCATGGGGAGTCCTTTCGGGAGGAGAAACCGGCAATCGGACAGCCGTCACAGATGTCGATACACGTCTTCGAGCTTCAGCCCGCGGCCCACCATCAGCACCTGCACCCAGTACAGCAGCTGGGAGATCTCCTCGGCGAGCGACTCGTCGCTCTCGTGTTCGGCGGCCAGCCACACCTCACCGGCCTCCTCGAGCACCTTCTTACCCTGGGTGTGCACGCCCGCGGCCAGCGCCGCAACGGTTCCGGACCCCGCCGGGCGGTTGACCGCACGATCCTGCAGTTCGGCGAACAGGGATTCGAAGTTCTTCACGATGAGCCATTGTTTCAGACCCGGATGCGGGCCTGTTGCTCTGGCCCATCGCTCTGGCCGATCGCACTGGTCCACGGTGGCCACCGACGACCGCCCGGCCCCGCCCACTCGGAGAGTGCGCGGGGACCGGGCGGGCCGCGCCTAGCCTCCGGCCAGCAGCGCGGTCAGATCCGCGACAGCCGTGCGCAGGTGGTCGGCAAAGCTGTGCATCTGGTCGGCGACCGGTTCGGGTGTGGCGAGATAGATATTCCAGCGGTCCGGGAGCAAGACGTAGGCAACGCCGATGCACCGGGAGCTGGTGGAGCCGAAACCGAAATAACGGATATTCACCGACGGGGCCGAGCTGGTGCTCAGATAGTCGTCGCGCATGATCGTCCAGCCGGGGCTGGCGTAGAGCGGTATCGGATCGGTGACACCCAGTTCCGCGCCGCGGCGGCGCTGGACCCATTCCAGCTCCCACAGGTGCTGTTCGGGCGCGTCCCCGGCCTGGCACCGCTTGGCCCGCTCCACGTGCGCGGCCGCCGCCGCGCGCGCCGCGGCGAGCTTCGCGGCGGCATCGGCGGACGGGTCCTGCATCGTGTCCACGAACGCGACCATCTCGGGGGTGACCACCCGCATGGCCTCGGTGCGGCCGTTACGGTACTGCCTGGTCGCGATGGACTCGTAGGTGGCGCCGGTGAGTCCCTTGCTGCGCCGGTGGGCGAGCTGGTAGCTCAGCTGCGCGAACGCGTCGGGCGAGATGCCCAGTTGCTTGGCGCGAGTGGTGCCGAAATCCGGGAATGACACGGTCTGCGTGGCGTTCTCGGCGGCATAGCGGGCGAAGGCGGCGCCGGACGCGGCGATATCGCGGCGCTGCGCCGCATCGAGGACGAACTCGATCGGCTCGACGCTGGGCAGCCCTTGCGCTCGCGCCCCGCAGCGGGTGGCGTGCTCCGGCACCGCGGTCTCCAGCAGGGCATCCACGAACGACAGGACGGTGGTGCCGTCCAGCCCGCAGTGCTCGACGTTGATACCCGCCTGGCCGTCGCCGAAGACGATGAACGACACCGACTTGTCGAACCACCGGTTCGCGCTGTCGCCGTGCAACAACTGATCGCAGGCATGCAATTCGTCGCGCGGCGCGAAATCCTCGAGACAGATGGCGAACAGCGCGGTTTCGATGGTGTCCAGCGCCGCGACATTCGCGGGCTCGGCCAGCAGCGCCTGCCTGCTCGCGGCCCATTCCGCGCGGGCCTTGGTGGTCAGGTGCCCCACCGCGCTGTCGGTGCGGGCCGGGCGCGAGCCCGCCTTCAGCACCGCGCGCAGCCCGTCCGCGAGATCCTCCGGCGAGTAGGGCGTCCCGTCCGGACCGATCACGTCCATCCGGAAGGTGCTGCCGCGGAAGAACACCACGATATGCCGGGCGTCCGAGTGACCGGGCCACTCGTCGCTGTAGGGGACCCGCACCGTGTCCTGCTCGACGCCGGGAATCCGGGTCTCGGAGAACAGGTACTTGTTCTGCCACATCGACAGCTGCTGTCCGCGCTGGGTCACCGGCGCGATGGCCTCCTGATCCAGGGCCAGCTTGTAGTCGACCGCAGCGCAGATGATGCCGGCGGCCCGATCCACCTGAGTCGCGGCCGTGGACGTGGCCAGCGGCGTGTCGTCCCGGAACAGGAAGAAGAAGTTCGCGTTCAGCGCGATCCGGTCCCGCCGGCCCAGATACCGCGACGGCCAGAACAGATCCAGCCAGCTGCCCACCCCGGGTGTCGCGTCGTACTCCGCGAGCGCCGCGTGCAGGACGCGGCCCGGCCCATCGGCGCGCAGCAGGTCCTCGACCGCGGTCCGAGTGGCCGCGAGTTCGTCGGCGGTCAGCAGCGGCGCACACCACTGCAGGAACCGGCGGCAGCTGTCCTCCAGCGTCGGTAAAGGAACCCTGGGCAGGTGGTCGTCGGCAGCGAACGTGAGTTCGGTCAATGCGGATCCTCGGTGTCGGCGTGACGTTTCGGCAGCGGCCTGGACACGTACAGCGTGGCGTACAGCCACCCTTGTTCTTCCCGGCCGGTGGTGTCGATCCCATTGTCGGACAGGGTGTTCAGCACGCGCGCCTGCTCGGCCTCGGAGGCGAACCTGCGCTGCTCGTACAACCCTGGCACCTGCTCGGTCCGGTAGCCGATCGCGGCGAGTTCCGCCGCGATCGGAGCGAAGTCGAACATGCGCAATACGAAGTGTGCCATCCACGGCCGCCTGCGCGGGTGCGCCGTGGCTACGCGCGTCAGGGTCTTCTCGGTGACGTACCCGATACAACCGGTGGAAACGACCAGATCGGCGGTGGACAGCAGCGCACGTTGCTCGTCGGTCGGCTCGCCGGATTCCAGGTCCGCGTGGACCACGTCGTGCATGAGTCCGGCCTCACGCGCGTATCCGAGGGCGGGGCGGGCGACGTCCATGCCGAGAAAGCGGACCGCGGCCGGTCCCGCCCCCGCCGTCCGGGCTCGGTCGCGCCGGATCAGGCCGGCGCGGTCGCAGGCAGCATCGGCGTAGTGTTCGGCCAGGTCGCGGAACGTCGTGTCGAAACGCAGCAGCGCAGCGTTCACACCATAGGAGCAGCCGATGTCCAAGACCGTTGGGGCGGAGACCCGGGCGGAGGCCCGATACTCTCGGATCTGCTGTTGGAAGATCGGCTTCGCCAGTTCCGGAATGCGATAGTCCAGCTCGGACATGCGCGCGTAGTACGCGCGCGGATCGGGGCGGTCGTAGATGTCGTCGAAAGACGCTTTCCCGGTGGTGTGTAACGGCACTAACACTGTCGGTCCTCTCCGGTCGAGCTCGGTCAGTCGAGCCGTTCGGCTCAGTCGAGCAGTCGATCGCCCCGGACAGCGTCGGCCGCGGCGGCTAGGTGGTCGGGCAGCACTCGGCCGAAGAGCTGCCGAGTGCGTTCCACCGTGCCGACCATTCCGGGGCGATCGGTGTAGGCGAAGATGGCCGAGTGGCGCTGGCGTGCACCACTGACCGGCGAGACGCGGTGCAACGAGAAGCGACCGCGGAACAGCTGCAAGTCACCCGGACGCAGTTCGAGCCGCTGCACCGAACGCGCACCGGCGCCGGTCAGTACTGCCCGCACGTCATCGAGGTGCTCCGCCTCGGGGGTACGGATATTCGGGCAGTATTCGAAGACGCCGCCACTGTCCGCCGGCTGGGTCAGCATCGAGACGGTGAATTCGTTGGTGTCGAAATGCCAGGGATGCGACATGCCCGGCGCCACGACATTCAGACACAGCCCGGCCAGGGGATCGGCGAACTCGTACAGTTCTGCGAGGCCGAAGCATTCGGCAACGAACCGCTGGAACAGCTCGTTGATGTAGAGCCGGTGGATCAGCGCGTCAGCGGGGATGTGGTCGCGCGGCACGAAGGCGTTGCCGCGTTCGAGCACGATCCGGCCCGGATGATCGTGCGGCAGTTCGGCATCCAGCGGAATATTGTATGCGTTGACCTGCTCGACCTCGTAGTACGCGTGCGGTGCCATCTGCTCGCCCTGCGCCCGGAGCGTGTCGGTCAACTCCGGCCGGATGAAGCCGCGCAGTACAGTGCAGCCATCGTCCGCCAGCTCCGCACGGGCACGGCGCACTACGGCCTCGAGATTCGGACCGTCGGGATCCGCGAGAGGGTACCGTGCGGTATCAACGATTTCGTCGAGTACGCTCAACGCCGCCATGACGTAATTTTCGTGCAGCGCCGGCCAACACGCCCGAGATTCGGCGAGATTGCCGGTGATCAAGCTCACACCACAGAGGTGCGCGCACACCCGTTGCGGCACAGTAAATCTCGGAAAATCAAGGCCGGGCACCGCCGGACGGGACCCTCGCTGGAACGGGTCAAAGCAGCACGCGCAGAGCCTTCTCGAGGTCACCGAGGGTCAGTCCGACCAGCGAGTCCCGGAATACCCTCCCGCGCGCCGACGGCACCGAAATCTCGCAGGGCACCACCAGCACCGCGCAGCCGGCTGCCTGGGCCGCACGCGCACCGGTCGGCGAATCCTCCACCGCTACACACTGTCTCGGATCCAGATCGAGCAACTCGGCGGCGCGCAGATAGACATCCGGCTCCGGCTTGCCGTGCGCCACCTCATCGCCGCAGACCGAGACATCGAAGAAATCGCGACCGAGGGTCTCGAGTCCGAATTCGGTCAGCGACCGCTTGGTATTGGTGACCAGAGCGCTGGGCAGACCCGCCGCACGGACCATGGCCAGCGCGTCCTTCGCACCGGGCCGCCACGGAATGGGCCCGGTCATCAGCTCGGTCACCCGCCGGTCCAGGAACTCCCCCGCGGCCTGCAGCGACGCCGGGCTCGGCTCGATGCCCAGTCCGGTGAACATGATCCGCAGGGCATTCGGGCCGGACGCGCCGATCAGCGCGTGCCGGATGACGTCGGTCATTTCGTGGCCGTGTTCGCGCGCCAGTTCGCGTACCGCGATGTCCCAGAGCTTTTCCGAGTCGAGCAGCGTGCCGTCCATGTCCCAGAGCACTCCGGCCAGTCGCGCTGTCACGTTCGGTCTATCTCCTCTGTCAGGTACCCGATGCGGCGATCTGCAGTTTGGCACTGTCCCCGGCGACCTCGATCCATCGGTTCTCCGAAGTCGTCGTGCCGTTCTTCAGGGTATAGGTCAGCGCGACCACAGCCCGATTCGCACCGCTCTGGGTGACCGAACCCACGCGCACCGCACGAATGGTGCCCCAGAAGTTCACATAGGAGTCGTAGCCGGTCTGCGCCTGATAGCCAGGCGACAGCTGGGACCAGGCGCCGGACACGTTGCCGGGCAACATGCCGTAGTAGCCCTGGAGGAAGGAGGCGATCCGGTCGGGCGTCGGCGGGCCGGACCGAGTGGTCGTTCCGGTCGGGACCGTCGTGGTCGACGTGCCAGGCGGCGTCGTCGTCCGGGCCGACGGAGTCGGCGTGGGTGCGACGGAATTCGGTCCTGGGGTGGGGTTCGCCGGAAGTGTGGTCGCGGGTGCGGGTGCCGCGGCCGCGGAAGTACTCACCGGCGCGGGACCGGACGCGGCGGAAGGCCCGTGCACCGGAGCCTGCGCCGAGGCCGGCCCGGCCGTATCGGCCGACGGCGAATGCTCGGCGGCATCGCCCGCAGCCACGACCGCCGATGTCGCTGCGGCGCCGGCCCCGTCGCGGTTCCCGGCGGTCACCGTCGCCACGATTCCAGCCAGGATCAGCACTCCGGCAATCGCCGCGGCGGCTATCGCGAGCATCCGTGCGCGGCGCGACCCCGCCAGGACACGCGGCAAGGGGGCGCCCACACGGCGTCTCGACGTCATCGGCGTACGTCGGACAGCGGCCGCCTGCGGCACGTTCGGATCCATGACCGCGGCGGGCACGACCGAAGTCGCGCCGGAATCGGCCGATCGCTCGGTCGACGCGGTCGCGGCCCCTCGCGGCAGCACCGTTGTCGCGGCCGTGCCCGGCGCGGGCATCATCTTCGTCACCGGGGCGGGTAGCTCCGGATTCCGGCCCGCGGCAACGGCTTCCAGCGCCTCTTTCGCCTCGTGCATGGTCGGCCGGGCGTCGATGCTCGCAGCGAGCAATCGCATCAGCACCGGAGCGAGCGGGCCCGCGGACTCCGGCGGCGAGATCTCGGCCCGGGCCACCGCGTGCAGCAGCGCGAGCGGATTGTCACCCTCGCCGAACGGCGGACTGCCCTGCACCGCCGCGTACAACGTCGAGCCGAGGGCGAAGACGTCGGAGGCCGGCTCCGGATTCTCGCCGCGGGCGACCTCCGGCGCGAGGTAGGCGGGTGTCCCGGCGAGAAAGCCGGTGGCCGTGACCGTCACGTCGCCGACCGCCCGGGAGATACCGAAGTCGGTGATCTTCACCGTGCCGTCGTCGGCGACCAAGAGGTTGGCCGGTTTGACGTCGCGGTGCATGATGCCCGCGTCGTGCGCGGCGGCCAGAGCGCTGGCGGCCTGTGCGCCGATCTTGGCGACTTCCACCGGGGCCAGGGTGCGATTACCCGACAGTCTGGCCGCCAGGCTCGGAGCGTTCAGGTACTCCATGACCAGCCAGGGCTGCCCGTCTTCCTCCGCGACGTCGAAGACGGTGATGGCGTTCGGGTGATGCAGACGCGCCGCGATCCGGCCCTCCCGCATGGCGCGCAGCTTCGCCTCCAGCGCTGCCGACCCGGACAGCCCGGGACCGAGCAGCACCTGCTTGACCGCGACGGTGCGTTGCAACCGCACGTCGGCGGCTCGCCAGACCACACCCATGGCTCCTGTGCCGATCGGATCCGTGAGCCGGTATCGTCCCGCGATCAATCGATCCGCCGTCATCGTGGTGTGCCTCTCCTACTTACGCGCCGAGCCGTTCCGCACGCAAGCCCGGAAATTCTCCGAAACATGTACGCGCCGAGGTATTTTGCACCGCCGAGCAGAGACGCGAACGCATCCGCCGACTGCTCCGGATGCAGTTACAACGTCTTTGACAATGGCACATCCACCCGACAGACATCCAGCTATGCGGCGCCGGTATGGGTGATCGCCCAGGTCAACACCGCGCGCCCGCCCCCGGCGACGCGCCGTCCGGTACGCGATCCGTGCGCGAAACGACATCCGACCAGGCAGCAGACCAGGTAGCAAAGGCCCTTGGCGCGATCGGATTCCACACGGGCATTCCGCGCGTACCAGTCGGCGCCCGCAAGCGCCCGCCGCGTAGCCGATCCCGCTCATCTTTCGAAAGCATGCAGCAGGCGAGGTTCGACGAACCGCTCAGGCGTTGAAGTACTTCGCCTCCGGGTGCAGCAGGACAAAGGCATCGGTGGATTGCTCCGGATGCAATTGCAACTCTTCCGACAGCACGACACCTATGCGGTCGGCCTCGAGCAAATCGACCAGTTTGGCGCGGTCTTCCAGGTCGGGGCAGGCGCCGTAGCCGAAGGAGTAGCGGGCGCCGCGGTAGCCGAGTTTGAAGTACTCCAGCACGTCGGCCGGATCGGACTCGGCGATCGCACGACCTTCGAGGACGAGTTCCTCGCGGATGCGGCGGTGCCAGTACTCGGCCAGTGCCTCGGTGAGTTGGACGCCGATGCCGTGCACCTCGAGATAATCGCGGTAGCTGTCTTTCGCGAACAGCTCGTTGGCGAAGTCGGCGATCGGTTGTCCCATGGTGACCAGCTGGAACGGCAGCACGTCCACCTGGCCGGTTTGCTCGGCCTCGGCCCGCGATCGGATGAAGTCGGCGATGCACAGGAATCGGTCGCGCTGCTGACGCGGGAAGGCGAACCGATAACGCTGCGGCGCATCAGGATCCGGTTCGGTGAGGACGACAACCTCGTCGCCCTCGGACACCGCGGGGAAATAGCCGTACACCACCGCGGCGTGTTGCAACACGCCCTCGGTGCTCAGCCGGTCCAGCCAGGCGCGCAGCCGCGGCCTGCCCTCACTCTCCACCAGTTCCTCGTAGCTCGGTCCGTCGCCGCCGCGCTGGCCGCGCAGACCCCACTGTCCGAGGAACAGCGCCCGCTCGTCGATCAGGCCCGAGTACTCGTGCAGCGCGAGGCCTTTCACCACGCGCGTGCCCCAGAACGGCGGCACCGGCACCGGCAGGCCCGCCGCGACGTCGGAGCGTTCGGGCACCACAACGGGCACCTCGGCCGCCCTGCGTTCCGCGGCGATCCGCTTGGACCGCTCATGACGCGCCTTGCGCTCGGCGGCGTTCTCCCGCTCGGCGATGGCCTGCGGGCTGTCCGGGCCGGGCCCGCCGCCGCGCTTGCGTGTCATGATGTCGTCCATCAACCGCAGCCCCTCGAACGCGTCGCGGGCGTAATGCACGTCGCCCTCATACACCTCGGTGAGGTCGTTCTCCACGTACGAGCGGGTGAGCGCGGCACCGCCGAGCAGCACGGGAAATTGGCCGGCCATGCCCTTCGCGTTGAGCTCCTGGAGGTTTTCCTTCATCACCACGGTCGACTTCACCAGCAGGCCGGACATGCCGATGACGTCCGCCTTCTTGTCCACCGCCGCGTCGAGAATGGTGGCGATCGGCTGCTTGATGCCGAGGTTGACCACCTCGTAGCCGTTGTTGGACAGGATGATGTCGACCAGGTTCTTGCCGATATCGTGCACGTCGCCCTTGACGGTGGCCAGCACGATGCGTCCCTTGCCGCTGTCGTCGGTGGACTCCATGTGCGGTTCCAGATACGCGACGGCGGCCTTCATCACTTCGGCGGACTGCAGCACGAACGGCAGCTGCATCTGACCGGACCCGAACAGCTCGCCGACCGTCTTCATACCCGCCAGCAGGGTCTCGTTGATGATCTGCAGGGGCGGCACCTCGGTCATGGCCGCGTCCAGATCGGCCTCCAACGCGGCCCGCTCGCCGTCGACGATGCGCCGCTCCAGCCGCTCGAACAAGGGCAGCGCGGCCAACTCCTCGGCCCGCGACGCTTTCGATGACGAGGTGGACACGCCTTCGAACAGCGCCATCAGCTTCTGCAGCGGGTCGTAGCCCTCGGCGCGGCGGTCGTACACCAGGTCCAGCGCCGTCTGACGTTGTTCGTCCGGGATCCGGCTCATCGGCAGGATCTTGGAGGCGTGCACGATCGCGGAATCCAAACCGGCCTCGACGCACTCGTGCATGAACACCGAGTTGAGCACCTGCCGGGCCGCCGGGTTGAGCCCGAAGGAGATATTGGACAGACCCAGTGTGGTCTGTACCCGTGGGTGGCGGCGCTTGAGTTCGCGGATGGACTCGATGGTCTCCAGGCCGTCGCGGCGCGACTCCTCCTGTCCGGTGCCGAGGGTGAAGGTGAGCGTGTCGATGATGATGTCGCTCTCCGACAAACCCCAATTGCCGGTGATGTCGGCGATCAGGCGCTCGGCGACCTGCACCTTCTTGGCCGCGGTGCGCGCTTGGCCTTCCTCGTCGATGGTCAGCGCGACCACCGCGGCGCCGTGCTCGGCGACCAGCCGCATGGTCTGCTGGAAGCGCGAATCGGGGCCGTCACCATCCTCGTAGTTCACCGAATTCACCGCGCAGCGCCCGCCGAGGTGTTCCAGCCCGGTTCGCAGGACCGGACTTTCGGTGGAGTCGAGCATGATCGGCAGTGTCGAGGCGGTGGCCAGCCGGCTGGCCAGCTCCGCCATGTCCTGGGCGCCGTCGCGGCCCACATAGTCGACGCAGAGGTCGAGCATGTGCGCACCGTCGCGGGTCTGGTCCTTGGCGATGTCCAGGCACTTCTGCCAGTCCCTGGCCAGCATGGCGTCCCGGAACGCCTTGGAGCCGTTGGCATTCGTCCGCTCGCCGATCATCAGGATCGAGGCGTCCTGCTCGAATGGCACCGCGGTGTACATGCTGGACAAGCTCGGCTCCAGCACCGGAGCGCGGCGCTCGGCGATCGGCGGCAGCGTCGGCTCGACCTCGCGCACCGCCTCGGTGACCTGGCGGATGTGCTCCGGGGTGGTGCCGCAGCAGCCACCGACCAGGGCGAGCCCGAACTCTGTGACGAACCCCCGCAGCGCGACCGCCAACTCTTCGGGGGTGAGCGGGTACACCGCGCCGTCGGCGCCGAGCACCGGCAGTCCGGCGTTCGGCATCACCGAGACCGGCACCTGCGCATACCGGGACAGATGCCGCAGGTGCTCACTCATCTCAGCCGGACCGGTGGCGCAGTTCAGGCCGATCAGGTCGATGCCGAGCGGCTCGAGCGCCGCGAGCGCGGCACCGATCTCGCTGCCGACCAGCATGGTGCCGGTGGTCTCCACCGTGACATGCGTGATGATCGGGATCCGGCGGCCGAGCTTCGCCATCGCCCGCTTGCTGCCGGTCACCGCCGCCTTCGCCTGCAGCAGGTCCTGGCAGGTCTCGATGAGGATGGCGTCGGCGCCGCCGTCGAGCATGCCGAGCGCGGCCTCGGTGTAGGCGTCGCGCAGCACGGCGAACGCGGCATGACCCAGGGTCGGCAACTTGGTGCCGGGACCCATCGCACCGAGCACATACCGCGGCGTGCCGTCGGAGGAGGGGCCCGTCTCGTCGGCGACCTCGCGGGCCAGCCGGGTACCGCGCTCGGACAGGTCACGGATCCGGTCGGCGATGCCGTAGTCGGCGAGGTTGGGTAGATTGCAGCCGAAGGTGTTGGTCTCGATCGCATCGGCGCCCGCTTCGAGATACGCGCGATGGATCGTGCGCAGCACGTCCGGCCTGGTTTCGTTGAGGATCTCGTTGCAGCCTTCCAACCCTCGGAAATCGTCCAGGGGCAGATCGGCGGCCTGCAGCATCGTGCCCATCGCGCCGTCGCCGATGACGACTCGGCGACGCAGCGTCTCGAGTAGCGTGGTATCGAACTCAGCGGGCATGGGCGCAGGCATGCGCTCCAGGGTAATGGGCGAGCCGATTATCCGAGCCACCGCGTCGAAGCTCTGTATCCCGCGCTGCACCGTCCCGGCCACGGGCGGACTTTTCCCCGGTCACGCCGCACCGAACCCGATGCACCGCGCGGCACGTCATCGCCTGCCCGTGCCGCGTTATGCCGCCCGGTCGACGGCAGCTGCGGGAAACCCGACAGCCGATCCGACGGGCATACGGCACACCAGGTCGACGCACGCCGTAGGCTGACCGAGTGGACGCCAGTGAAACTCCCGATCCGGAACTGCCGACGTTGCGGGATCCAGTACTGGTCGCCGCCTTCGAGGGCTGGAACGACGCCGGGGATGCGGCCAGCGGCGCCGTCGAGCATCTGGAACTGATCTGGGACGCCGAACCGTTGGCCGAACTCGACTCCGAGGACTACTACGACTATCAGGTCAATCGGCCGACGGTACGCCAGGTGGACGGCGTGACCAGGGAAATCCAATGGCCGTCGACGACGTTGTCGGTCTGCTCGCCGCCGGGCAGCGACCGCGACGTGGTGCTGCTGCGCGGCATCGAACCGAATATGCGCTGGCGTAGCTTCTGCGGCGATCTGCTGGAGTTCATCGAACAGCTCGGCGTGCAGACCGTCGTCATCCTGGGTGCGCTGCTCGCCGATACCCCGCACACCAGGCCGGTGCCGGTGACCGGATCGGCCTACAGCAAGGAGGCTGCCGAGCGGTTCAACCTGGAACAGAGCCGCTACGAAGGTCCGACCGGGATCACCGGTGTGCTGCAGGACCAGTGTGTGAAGGCGGGCGTGCCCGCGGTGTCGTTCTGGGCCGCCGTTCCGCACTATGTCTCCCAGCCGCCGAACCCGAAGGCGACCATCGCGCTGCTGCACCGAGTCGAGGACGTGCTCGACATCGAGGTCCCGCTGGGCGAGCTGCCCAAACAGGCCGAGGACTGGGAAATCGCGGTGAACGAGATGACCGTCGGCGACGACGAGATCAGCGAGTACGTGCGGTCGCTGGAAGAGCGCGGCGACGCCGCGGCCGATGCGATGGCCAAGATCGATGGCGACGCCATCGCGGCGGAGTTCGAAAAGTACCTGCGTAGGCGGGGTCCGGGCAGCTTCGGACTCTGAACTCGGCGCGCGGCTACGGAGCACGCGGCCGCGTAACGATTCACCGGAAGTTCGCCAGGGGGGCACCTTCAGGCCGGGAAACGGCCGCCTCCTACACTCTCGCCGGTGACCATGCTCCCGATCGTCGCGCATCTGCGCAGCTTCGACGACCGGATCGCCGTCCACTGCGCCGACCAGGGTGCGCGGCCCGACCACGCGACCGAAGCGCCGCCCGCACCCACGGCGCCGGTCACCTATGCCCAGCTCGCCGCGCTCGTCGAGGACTACGCGACCGAGCTCGGGCCGGGCCGCCGCTTGGTCGCACTGGCGCCGCGCAACGACCTCGCCTCGCTCGTGGCGTACCTCGGCGCCCTCAGCGCCGGATGCGTGGTGCTGTTGACCGAAGCGATCACCGCGCAGTTGCGGGCCACCTACGATCCGGACGTCGTCATCGAGTCAGGCCATGCTCACGTGGTCCGCGAGACCTCGGCGCATCGCCTGCACCCGGATCTCGCCTTGCTGCTGAGCACGTCGGGCTCCACCGGGTCGCCGAAGTTGGTCCGGCTCTCGGCGACGAACCTGCGGGCCAACGCCGAGGCCATCGCGCAGTACTTGGCGATCGGCCCGGACGACTGTGCCGCGACCACGCTGCCGATGTTCTACTGCTATGGGCTCTCGGTGGTGCACAGCCATCTGTTACGCGGTGCGAGCTTGCTACTGAGCGACCGGTCGGTATTGGACGCCGAGTTCTGGCAGGTGTTCCGACACTGCCGGGCAACGTCTTTCGCTGCCGTTCCGTACACCATCGACCTACTCGACCGCATCGGTTTCCCCCGGATGACGCTGCCGCACCTGCGATATGTCACCCAGGCGGGCGGCAGGCTCGCGCCGGATCGGGTACGCGAGTACGCCGCGCTCGGCCGGCGATCGGGCTGGGATTTCGTCGTCATGTACGGCCAGACCGAGGCGACCGCCAGGATGGCCTATCTGCCCGCCCATCTGGCGACCGCGCATCCCGACTGCATCGGAATCCCGATCCCCGGCGGCGAATTCACCCTCGAGCCGGTCCCGGAGGACGCGCAAGGCGCGGATGGACCACATGAGCTCGTCTATCACGGCGCCAACGTGATGATGGGCTATGCGCGATCCGCCGAGGAACTCGCCCTCGGCCGCACAATCGGCGCGCTGCGTACCGGTGACCTGGCCCGCCGCACGCCGGAGGGCCTGTATCAGCTCGTCGGCAGGCGCAGCAGATTCGCCAAGATCTTCGGCCTTCGCATCGATCTGGAGCGCCTCGAACGCGGTCTGGCACAAGCCGGATTCACCTCGTGCTGCACCGACGACGACACGCACCTGATCGTCGCGGTCGAGACCCCTCGGTCGGATCCGACCGAGATCACCGCCCGACTGGCCGGGTTGCCCGCCGCGGTGGTCCGCATCATCCCGGTCGAGCGGATTCCTCGGTTACCCAGCGGCAAACCGGACTATCCGGCCATCCGGCGATTGTCCGAACCCGCCGCACCGGTACGCGACGTGCGCGCCCTGTACGCGGCAACCCTCGGCGTCGACCCCGCGCGGATCCATTCGGACAGCACGTTCGTGGATCTCGGGGGCGACTCGCTGACGTACGTGACCACCGCGGCACGACTGGAGCGCACACTCGGGCGCCTGCCCATCGACTGGCCGAGCACCACCGTGGCCGACCTGGAAAGGATTCCGGCGAGCCGCGGGCACTTCGGTCGGGCGCTCGACACCGCAACGCTGCTGCGCGCCGTCGGGATCGTGCTGATCGTCTCGTCGCACGCAGGCGTGTTCGTGCAGTGGGGTGCGGCGCATGTGCTGCTCGGCGTCGCCGGATTCAACTTCGCCCGTTTCATGGTGACCGCGGCACCGCGCGCCCAGCGGCTGCGCCACACGCTGCGCAGTGTGGCGTCGATCGCGCTCCCGACCGCGGCATGGGTATCGCTGACCCTGGTGTGCAGTGACTACTACGGCTGGCAGAACGTGCTGCTGCTGAACAAGATTCTCGGTCCCCGCGACAGCGCGACCGCCGGGCACCTGTGGTTTCTCGAGGTGCTCGTCTATTTCATGCTCGCTGCCGCACTGCTGATCCGGATCCCGCCGGTGGACCGCCTGCACCGAGCCGACCCGTTCTGGTTCGCGATGACGCTCGTCGCGGTGAGCCTCGTGTTCCGATACCAGTCGTTCGGTCTGTATCCGGCGAAGGACATTCCGTTCTCACCGCTGGCGGTATGGCTGTTCGCGCTCGGCTGGGCGGCGGCAAAGGCGAATTCGGCCTGGCAGCGGGCAATCGTCAGTGTCGTCGTACTGGTCACGGTGCCCGGATACTTCGGCGTTCCGGATCGGGAAAGGCTGGTCATGGCGGGCCTGCTCGCGTTGATCTGGCTGGTTGCGATCCGGGTTCCCGCCATCGTCGCTGTCTGCGCTGCCGTGCTCGCCGATAGCTCGCTGTTCACCTATCTGCTGCACTGGCAGCTGTATCCGATGTTCGGCGAGTACCGTCTCGTGGCGCTGCTCGCGTCTCTCGCGGCCGGCGTTGCCGCCGCCACGATGGTAGCGATGCTGCGGCGATGGGGATCCAGGAAATTTCGGGCAATCCGGTCGAGCCGATCAGCTCTGCACAGTCCAGACCCGCGCCGCCGCCTCCTGAGCCAGCTTCGCGATCAGGATGTCGCGCGGAATGGTCTGGCCGGCAAAGTGATCGAGTGAGGGAACCACCACATGGTGGGCGTCGGCGCGCTTGAGTTCCGCGATGAGCTCGGCCAAGGCCGTCCCGTCACCACCGGTCGATTCATGGAAGGCTGCGGCGAAGCAGAGGCCTTCTTCGCGAGCGAGGCTGCTCATCGCCGCCTCCAACTCTTTGCTGTGGCCATCGGCCAGATCGTCACGCAAGTATCCATAGATCAACGCTTCCACCCGAACCTCCGTTGGATTGGGATCGCTGTTCGCTGAAGTGGATCCACCCGTCTTACGGGGTTACTGCGCTTCGTGCAAGAGCAGATGTCCTTGCAGGTGCTCTGGTGAAGATGCTTGGCAAACTTCCCGCGTCGACATCGAGCATGCGCCGTGCGGCAACCGGAACAAAGCTGTCAACCCGATGACATCTGTCTGCCCTATTGGGGCCACCAAACGTTAACTGGTGCGATACTACAGGCGTGACCGCTACTGACGATCGACCCGTCTGGGCTGTCCGGATGCGTTCCGAACGCGACGCGAGGGGGTGGTCTCAAGCCGATGCGGTTCGGGTGATGCGCGGGAAATCATCACACAACCTGCCGACGGACAGCACCCTCCTACGCAACTGGCGCCGTTGGGAATCGGGCGAATCGCGCCCGGACGACTTCTACGCCCCCATCATCGCCGCCACCTTCGACACGGTGACCGCGGCGTTCTTTCCCAAGGCCAGACCGAATCGGGACGACGAATTGCTCTCCGCGACGGGCATGGACACGCTCGAGTTCCTCGGCAGACTCCGCATATCCGACGTGTCCTCGGTGACGCTGGAGGCCATCCGGATCACCGTCGAGCGTCTGTGCTGCGAGTACTCCTACGCCGACCCGCACGAGCTGCACACCGAAGGTACCGCGTGGCTGCGCAGGATCACCTCGTTGCTCGACGGTCGCCTGACACTGGCCCAGCACCGCGAAATCCTCCTCCTTGCCGGATGGGTCGCGTTGCTGGTCGGTTGCGTCGACTACGACCTGGGCCGGCGAACCACCGCCGAAGCCACCCGGCGCGCCGCCTGCTCGCTGGGGCAGGAGGCCGAGAATGCCGAGATCACCGCGTGGGCAGCGGAAATGGCCGCGTGGTTCGGGCTCACCCAGGGCAATTACCGCGGCGTGATCGACACGGTACAGCCGGCGCTCGCAATGAGTCCGGACCGCTGCGTCGGCGTGCAACTGGCCGCCCAGCGTGCCAAAGCCTGGGCCAGGCTGGGCAACCCACGCGAGGTCGATGCTGCCCTCGCAGAGGGGCGGGCAATCCTGGAGCGACTCGACCATCCGGCGAATCTGGACAACCATTTCGTCATCGACGCACACAAATTCGACTTCTATGCGATGGACTGCTGCCGGGTGGCGGGCGAGGATCGGCTCGCCGAATCCTACGCTCGCGAAGTGATCCGAAACGCGACCCGGCCGGACGGCACGGTGCGCAATCCGATGCGGATCGCCGAGGCGCACCTGACGCTGGCCGCGATCGCGGTCCGCGACGGGGACCTCGAACTAGCGGTAGCCGAGGGGATGCTCGCATTCGCGGGTCGGCGCCGTTCACTGCCGTCGCTGATGTGGATCGCGGGCGAAGTAGCACGCGAGATCATCGAGCGCTATCCCGGAGATCCGCGCACCCGAGCCTATCTGGACCAGCTGCGCTCGCTATCCGTCGAGTGAGCCGAGGTACGCCGCAGTCTCCGCGAACGGTGGCGGGCCGGACGGCCGCGCCGAGGTACCTGCCACGCCGAACACCGGATCGTCGTGCGGGCGGCGACCGGTCCGCTATTACCCTGTTCCCGGTGACCGACTCCGATGACGGCTGCGCGGACGCCCGCTGGGACGAGCGGCTGCGGTTATTCTCCTTCGCCACCGCCGAGCGGCGCGCCGACTACCTTTGGGTGCTGCGTGCTTTCGACCGCGCGCGTGCGGCGTACGTGGTATTGCTGCACGCGGACGACGTCGCGGAGTGGATCCAGCGCAATGGAAGCGCGCTGCGCGCTCCCGATCCGAGCGAGACAAACCAACCGGTCGCGAACTCGGGGCCTGTCGATCGCGACGCGCGGCGGCGACATCACCGAGCCGATCCGCACCCCGCGCAGAAACCGGGAGCCGCTGCGCCGGACCGCTCCCCAGCAGCCGATCGCCAGGCGACCACGCGGCGCCTGAGCGCCGCCGAGATCGGCCCGCTGCTCGACCAGCTCCACCAATGGGGTGTCCTGGAGCGCAGTTACGACGGAACTCGCGCCGCGACACTGGCCGAGTACCGCAATCGGCACTACGTATACCAGTTCTCCCAGGCCGGATTTCAGGCATACCGGGCGGTCGCGGGAGTGCTCAGCGCCCGCCTCGACGAGGCCTCGCTGTCGCGTCTGGTGCTGCCGGAGCTGCTGGCCGATCTGCACACGCTGGCCGAGGCGAACCGGGCAGCCGACGCCGAGCGCGTCTACCGCACCTTGCGCCGCCTCGACGCCGCGCTGTCGGACCTGGCTGCCCGTGCCGCCCACTTCTATCTCGGACTCGGCGATCTGGTCCGCACTACGGAGATCACTCCGGAATCGTTTCTCGCGCACAAAGACGCGCTGCTGGCGCACATGCGGGAATTCAGCCTCGACTTGGCCCGATTCACTCCGCGGCTGGCGGCGGCGATCGCCGAGATCGAAGAGACCGGCGTCCCGGAGCTGATCGCCCGCGCGACACGCTGTGACGAGCGGGTGCTGCTGAGCATCGCTGAACGCCGGTCGGATTGGCAGGCCAGGTGGGACGGACTGCGGATCTGGTTCGTCGCACCCGGCAGCGGTGAGCCGGCGGGGACGACGGAAGCCGAACGGTTGCGCGAGGCCACCATGAGCGCCATCGCCGCGGTGCTCTCGCTGCTGCGGCGGGTCACCGAGACGCGGCGCGGCGGGGTGAGCCGGGAATCGGCGCTGCGGCATCTGGCCGCCTGGTTCACCGCGGCGCCGAGCGTGGACAGCGCCCACGCGCTCTTCGACGCGGTATTCGGACTCGGCAAGCCGCGGCATCTGGCGCTGGAGCATCCAGACGCGGACATGATCGCGGCGACTCGATCGTGGTGGGACGCCCCGCCATTGGAGATTTCCCGCACGCTCGCCGAGACCGGGCGCCCACCGTCGGCGGGCGCGCCCGCCCGTATCCAGCGCAACGACGCGAGCGTCCGGCGGTTGCGCGAAGCCCAGTTGGACGCGCAACGGTCTCGCGCAGCGGCCGCCCGAGCGCTGGCCTCGGCCGACGTACACGAGCGGGTCCTGGACGAACGGGAAACCGAAGTGCTGCTGCGTTTGCTGGACGCCGCGTCCACCGCCTGGGTTCCGGTGCGCGGCCGGGCCGGGGGTAGCACGGGTTCGGACAGCGGCGTCACGCTGACGGTGTCGGCGCACGAGGGCTCGACCGTGGTGCGGACCACGCGCGGACTGCTGCACTTGAACAACCGGGCCCTGAAGGTCGAGCAGACGACCAAGACGCGGTCGCGCATCCCCGAGGAGCGTGGCTGATGCGCGGACGCACCATCGACACGCTTGCACTGGACAACTATCAGCGCGCCGCCCGTGTCATCCTGGCCGAGCATCTGGTGACCCGCACCTATCCGGATCGCATCGCGCTGCCCCTGGTCCGCCGCTGGGCCACCGAACTCCGCGAGGATCTCGCCGAATTGTTCGGCTACCGGCTGGAAGTGACCGAGACCACGGCTCGGGTATTCCCGATACTGGACCGTCTCGATGCGGGCAAACCCGCGCGCACACCTGCCGAGCGCGTGTTCGACCGCCGCCGCTACGCCTATCTCGCTTTGGCGCTGGCCGCGCTGGGGCGCGCGGGTGATCAGATCACGCTGTCCGAGCTGGCCGATCAGGTCGCCGCCTACGCGGGCCGGATGGACGGCCTCGAGCTGTCCACGGACCGTAGCGGCGATCGCGACGCGTTCGTGGACGCGGTCGGCTGGTTGACCGCGCGCGGTGCGATCACGCTGGCCGACGGCGACGCGGGCGGTTGGGCCAGCGATCCGGAGGCCGGCGAGGCGCTCTACGACATCGACCGACCGGTGGTCTTCGCATTGTTCCGGCCGCCACGGGCGCTGCAGCAGTTACACAGCGTGCGCGGGTTGTTCGCCGAAGAGGCCCCCGCCACCGGCGTTTCCGCGCAGGCCGCGATCGCGCGCCGCGTCCGCAGGGCCCTGCTGGAACGACCGGTGGTCTACACCGACGATCTCTCGCTTGAAGAACGCGCCGTGCTCGCACAGGGCCGGATCGTCGCGGATGTCGAATTGCTCACCGGCCTGCGTGCGGAGCGCCGAGCCGAAGGTGTCGCGCTGATCGACACCTCTGGACGGCTCTCGGACACGCGCTTTCCCGGGACCGGCACCCTCGCCCAGGTCGCTCTACTGCTGGCGGGCGAGATCGCCGACCGCGTTCTGGACATCGACAACCCGCTGCCGCACCGCGGCGGCGCCCCGGACCCGGGCGAGGCGCTCGCCGCGCAACTGGACGCGGCCATCCCCGAATCCACCATGTTCACCCTGCTGGCGCAGCAGCGCTCGCCGGATTCGCCTGCGGACGAGTCCGTCTCGCCGGACGTCGAGCCGCGACAGCAGGACATGCCGGGGTCGAGCACCTATCCGCTGATCCAGCCGGCATGGCTGCAGGAGACGATGCAGGCGCTCACCGACCGCTACGGCAGCACCTTCGCGGCGCAGTGGCAGGCCGATGTCCCCCGGCTCACCACGGAAGTGGTGGCGCTGCTGGAGCGGCTGCGCCTGGTCCGGACAGTCGAGGAGGGACTGCTGGTCCTCCCCGCGCTGGCGCGCTACCGCGGCGCGGTCGTGACGGTGCGCACCAAGCGGGCCGCGGAACTGTTCGTCACCGCGGCCGACACCTACGGGCCCGGCACCGCGACGGAAGGAAACTGACGGATGTCGCTCATTCACGCCGGAGTGCGGTTCACTCCGACCCGCGCCGGGATCGTCAACCTGTGGGACTACCGCGACCAGGAATTCTGTTTCGCCGACGGCAGGTTGGTCCTGCGCGGTCCGAACGGGTCGGGCAAGACCAAGGCTCTGGAGGTGCTGTTCCCGTTCGTGCTGGATGGGCGGATCGAGCCGCGTCGGCTCAACCCGTTCGCCGGCGAGGAACGCACGATGAAGTCGAACCTGCTCTATCGCAAGCAGGACTCGGCCTACTCCTACGTCTGGATGGAGTTCGCGCGTGGCCGCTGGGACGACCCCGAAGTGGTCACCGTCGGCATCGGTATGCGCGCCACCCGGTCCTCGGACAAGGTGACCCGCTGGTACTTCGTCGCCGACGGCCGCGTCGGCGTGGACTTCTCCCTGATCGGTCCGGACGACCGTCCGTTCACCCGCAAACAGCTCGCCGAACAGATCGGCACCGACTCGATCGTCGATCGGCCGGTCGATTATCGCAACGCGATCGACGCGCGCATGTTCGGTCTCGGGACGCAGCGTTACGACCAGCTGATCAACCTGATCCTCACGCTGCGCCGCCCGCAGCTGGCCAAGAACCTGGATCCGCGCGGCCTGTCCCAGGCGCTCACCGATGGCCTGCGCCCGCTCGACGAGCAACTGCTCCTGGACGCCGCCCGGTCGTTCAGCGATATGGAGGAAGTCGCCCGCACCTTGGAGGGCCTGGTCCACGCCGACACGGCGACCAGGGCTTTTGTCGAGGTGTACCGGAAATACCTTGCGGTCCAGGCGAAAACGGATGTCGACCAAGTGCGGACCCGGCTCGACGCGGTCACGCACACGAGCACCGCACTGTTCGCGGCGACCGCGCTGCGCGCGCGCAGGGAGACCGAGCGGGCCACCGCCGAAACCCGCGCGGAGGACGCCGACCGCGCCTACGAGCAGGCCCTCGCCGACCGGGAAAACCTGCGGCATTCCAGCGCGTACGAGGGTAAGCAACAGCTCGACGACCTGGCCGACGCGGTACGGCGGCTGGAAACCTCGGCGGGCGCGCACGCCGACAAGGCGCTCGAGGCGAAGCAGACCTTGCACCAGCGCGCCGCGCAGGCGCAACGCGCGCGCTCCGCGGCCCGTACCGCCGCGGCGGCGCTCGCCCGCGGTGAAGACGACCTGCGCGGCGCTGCCGAGGACGCGGGCATCGCATGGACGCCGCTACCCGAGACAGCACGCGCCGAACAGCTCACCGCAGCCGTCCGGGGCCACGCCGAGGAGCGCGACGCCGACGTACGCGAGGTGCGCCGAGCGCTGGGTGCAGTGGAGACCGCCGCCGCTGAACGCGCCAGGGCGCAGCGGCTCGCCGAGCGTGCCCGGGAACTGCGCGACGCAGCCGCTGCCGAGATCGCGCACGCCGAGGCGACGGTCGCGTTGGCGCGCACCGAGGCCACCGACGCGCTGCGCGGGTGGTGGGAGGAGCACCGCGCGGTCTACTCCCCCGTCCGCGCCGGTCTGTTCGAGGCGCTGAACTCCGCCGTGGCCGAGGCCGGTTCGGACGCCGCCACAGTCGCGGAAGTACTGGCGGAGCGGGCCGAGCCCCTGCTCGACGAGGTCCGCGGCCGCCGCCAGGAGGCCCGCGCGCGGGCTGCGACCGCGGCCGCGCGAATCAGCGAGCTGACCACCGAGCGTGACCGGGTCGCGGCCCAACGCGACGATGCTCCACCGGCATTCGCGGCGCGGTCCGGCCGGACCGGCGAACGTCCGGGCGCGGCGCTGTGGCGCCTGGTGCGTTTCGCGGACCACGTTTCTCCGGCGACCGCGGCGGCTGTCGAGGCCGCGCTGGAGGCCGCGAATCTGCTCGACGGCTGGGTGTGCCCCGCAGATGCGCTCCCATCGGACTTCGAGTCGGATCTATTCCTGGTGCCGCTGCCCGCCGCGAACCGGCCGACCGGCCGCACTCTCGCCGATGTGCTGGTCGTGGAGGAGGATTCGGACGCGCTCGCTGTTCCCCGGCAGGCCGTGGCCGAGGTGCTCGCCTCCATCGCCCTGTACGACGACGCCGGCGAAGCAAGTGGAACGCCGACGATCGAGACGGAGGGTGGATTCCGCCACGGCGTGCAGGTCGGCAGGCACCGCAAGTCCGACGCGGAGTACATCGGTGCCACCGCCCGGGCCAGGCGCCGCGAGTTCCGATCGGCCGAGCTGACCGCCGCCATCGCCGCCGCGGAGCAGGACCGGCGCGCCGCCGAGCAGCGGGAAGCCGACGCCGCGACTGAACTCGCGCGAATCTCCGCCGCGGTCAAAGGGCTTCCGCGGCCGACCGCGGTCAGCACCGCATTGCGGGCGGTGGCAGAGGCAGCGGGCATGATGCGGTCGCGCGCCGAAGCCGCCACACACGCCGAGCGCGAACTCGACCAGGCGGTCGCGCAGTTGTCCGCCGCGGAGAAGAAGCTGCGCGCCGCGGCGGCGGCACGCCGTACCGCGCGGACGGGCGGCGAGATCGACGCCCTCGCCGCCGCCATCCGGCACTTCGAGAACACCGGCGCCGGCGTGCTGCGGCTGCGCGGGGATCACGAACGCGAACGCGAGCGGGAACGAGAAGCCGAGGATCGCCTGGTCGAGGCCACCGACCTGGCCGAGGCATTCGCGGAGGAAGCGCAAGCCGCGCAATCCGGTTACCGAGAACAAGTGCGCAAGCTGGACACGCTGCGTGCGGCACTCGGCGCAGGCGCGGCCGACATCGATCACGACCTGGAGCAGGCCAGGCAGCGGATCGAGGCGACCAAGGCCGAGCAGAAGGCCGCACGCAAAGCCGCCAACGAGGCGATCGAGGCGATCGGCGATGCCGAGGCCGCCTACCGCACCGCACACGAATCGCTCGCCACGGCGCTCGCCGAGGTGCTCGCCGGGGTGAAAGCTCTCGCACCGTACGCCCAACCGGATCTGCTCACCCTGCTGGGCGCACCCCCCGACGCGCGGTGGCCCAGTAGCGATGCCGCGTGGTCGACAGCCGAGCAACTGCTGTACCGGATCTCGACGGCCGGACCGCAGGCGCAGCCGCGCGTGCTGCCCGACGAAGTCGCCGCGTTGTTCGACGGCCTTGCCGCCGCCACCGCCTCGGTGCGGGCAAGCGAGGCGACCCGCAAGTCCACCCGTAGCGCGGTCACCGCG
Source organism: Nocardia glycosmidis (assembly GCF_052545115.1). NCBI lineage: Bacteria > Bacillati > Actinomycetota > Actinomycetes > Mycobacteriales > Nocardiaceae > Nocardia > Nocardia glycosmidis. The sequence continues at coordinate 124,708 of NZ_JBQWRH010000007.1, forward strand.
GCGCTGCAGGAGTTCGACGCCGCGCTCGCCGGATCCGGCCGCGACTACCGGCTCCAGTGGGACGCGGCCGATGGCCTCACCGTGGTGCAGGTGCAGGACGAACACGGCATCGCGGCGCTCGCCGACTTCGCCGCCCGCGTCGACGCCGCGCGCCGCGATCAAGAGCTGCTGCTCACCGACGCCGAGCGACGCATTCTGGAGGACGCACTGCTGACCGGCCTGGCCCAGCAGATCCACGAACGCACCAGCGACGCACGCGATCTCATCGCCCGGATGGGTGCGGAGATGAAGCAGCGGCGGATGTCCTCGGGCAACACTATCGGCGTGCACTGGCTGCTCGCCGACAACCTGTCCGATGCGGCGCGGGCCACGTCCAAGCTGCTCGACCGGGACGCCTCGGCCCTCACGGCGGCGGACCTGGCGGCGATCCGGGCACATTTCGCCGCCGAGATCCGGGCGGCACGGGCCGCGCACCCGGAACGCTCCTACCCCGAGATTCTCGCCGCTACCCTGGACTACCGTGGCTGGCGGGTATTCTCGTTCACGTTGATCTCCGCCGATGGCAGCGAGGACAAGCTCACCGTGGCCCGGCACAGCGCGCTGTCCGGCGGCGAGCAGTCGGTGTCACTGCACCTACCACTGTTCGCCGCGGCGCACGTCATGCTCGATTCGGCCGACCCGCAAGCGCCGCGCCTGCTCGCGCTGGATGAGGCGTTCGCCGGCGTCGACGACAACGGGCGCAGCGAATTGCTCGGGCTGAGCGTGCAATTCGATCTCGACCTGTTCATGACCGGCTACGACCTGTGGATCACCTATCCGCACGTCCCGGCCTGCGCGCACTACGACCTGGCACACGCCGCCGCCGAGCACACCGTCAGCGCCACGCTGCTGGTGTGGGACAGCGGCGAACTACTCGCCGAACACGATGGAACCGATCTGACTGCCGCGCTCGGCTCCCCTGATCGGCGCCGAGTTCCCACCTCGATCGAGGGTGGGCTCGAACTCGCGAGTGTGCCCTGATCATCGGCCATCGCCGCGACAGGCGACTCTGGACACACGGGTGCGGCCCGCGATCGGTGTCACGGTGGCCCGGTCGCGTCGGCATCGCCGCCGACGTCGCCTTCCGCGCGGCCGGGATGCGTCCCACAGCAACGGATAAGACCTGCTCATCGACGGCGGACGAACACCGCGATCCCCGCCCCATGGGATAAGGAACGCGTACCGCCGCGGCTAACGCACGCTCGCGTCCGGCATCATCGGTGGGCAGTCCGCGCCGGGCGCGGTGGCCAGTTCGAAATGCCACCACTCGTTCTCGAACATCCGGCACAATCCCCATCGGTTGCCGTTCGTCTCCAGCCACTGCGCGCCCTGCCGCGGACCGACGTCGATCGCCCGCCCGGACACGTGCGTGGACTCGTCCGGCGGCAGCACCCAGCGACGCGCGCCGTCCGGGCCGTAGGTTGCCACGCCGTCCGCCCACAGCGCCTGCTGCTCGGCGGGCGTGCGGTATCCGGAGGTAATGGACAGTGGCACACCCTGCGCGTGCGCCTCATGTTCGGCGAGCGTGTACGCCAAGGCCAACGCCGGCTCGAGTCCCTCGGTGCCGGTCGCGGAGCCCACCGCTTCCCGCCTATCTATGACGCGGAGGTCGGCCTGCGCCTGCCCGGCCAGGACGCCGGTCGCTACCAGCGCGGGCAGCACCGCTGCCGATAGTCGCGCCAGCACCCGACTCCGACCACGATTCCGAAGCAGCATGCGCCGATGCTATCGCCCACGGTCGCCTATGTCTGGTATACCCCGGTTCGTCAGGCCAGGGTCACCGTTGCTTGCGCCGATGACCTGTCCGACCGGAGCGCGATACGTCGGGGAGGCGAGTCGCCGACACGTAGGGGCCTTTACCGCGCGACGACTCAGCACGCAGGGGCAATCCCCAAGCGGACCTGTGGACAACTTTCGGCGAATTCCACAGAGATCGCAACTACTTCACATGATAGCGACCTGTTATGTCCGATATGTGCCCAATTATCCTCAGGCAGCAAATATTTCGCTTACCTGGAAAGTGTGCTGTCCACAATCTATCCCAGTGTTGTGCATCACAGGAAAGGGTTAGCGGCTCCGGCACCCGAATTGCCCTAATATGCAGCACTTCCGGAGGCAGCGATGACCGCGCGCAATCACGTCGAGGCGCATTCGGGCCAACGCTGGAGCGGCAATCCACGGTTGGAGGCATTCGGTTCGATTCGAATTTCACACTCCCTCCACAACCGCGCCCGACGGATCGGCCGCCGACCAGCCTTGCCGGAGCGCCGCGCCGATCGGCGCGCTGCACACGAAATCCTTTGCTCCCCAAGCACCCCGAGAGGGGCGACAGTTCCGACGCGCCGCGGCCGGCCGCCAGGCCGTGCTGGACAACCGTTCGCCAGTGGAGCGAGCCTGTGCACAGAAGGTGAGCATTTCCACATTCGCTCCCCAGCATGTGAAGACCTATCGCGTCGGACAATCCGACCGAATCACGCGCGCGGCAAACCGTCCAGTACGCTCGGCCTCGTCGCCGCCGCTATGCGCCGTTGGCCGCGGCGAATCGCTTCCGCCGCTTGCCTATTGCGTCCGATCCGGTCCAAGATCTCGCCGCCATGCGACCGGGCATAGGCGAGCGCGATCCTGATCTTGCTCATCTGCAGGTCCGACTTCGCACTGAGCACCGCAATGCGATGTTCCACCGGGCCGTCCAACTCCCGGAGGCGCGCAACGATTTCCCAGATATCGGGTCCGGCGACCAGCGCCGCCCGACGATCGTGCAGTGGTCCGCGAAAGACGACTCCGGGATGATCGAGCTGATCGACACCCTCCCGGATCAACCGATCGAGCAGGACGGCGCACGTGGTTCCCTCGCGCGCGGCGCGGTCGGCCAACTGTCGCGCGGCCGACTCCGATACACGCAACGACGTCGGCACCGGCCTGGATGTGCTCCTGGACGTACTCATTGCCACTCCTCGACCCGCATCGGTACCGGAATCAACGACGTACACCGCTAAGGGTGCCCGGCGCGACGTCGACGTCACCCCGGCGATCGGGGTGACATCACCGTGTCCGCGGGCGCCCGCAGGGCCGAAGGGTGGCTCAGACGGTCGCTGTGGAGCGGGTGCGCACGCCCAGCGCGATCGGCTTCTGCGTTTCGGCGAAGAAGTCGTTGCCCTTGTCGTCGACGACGATGAACGCGGGAAAATCCTCGACCTCGATCTTCCACACCGCTTCCATGCCCAGCTCGGGATACTCCAGCACCTCCACCGACTTGATGCAGTCCAGCGCGAGCCGCGCGGCGGGACCGCCGATGGAGCCGAGGTAGAAGCCGCCGTGTTCCTTGCACGCCTTGGTCACCTGTGCGGACCGATTGCCTTTGGCCAGCATGACGAACGAGCCACCCGCGGCCTGGAACTGGTCGACATAGGAGTCCATCCGTCCCGCGGTGGTCGGTCCGAAGGAACCGGACGCGTAGCCGTCCGGCGTCTTGGCCGGGCCCGCGTAGTAGACGGCCATATCGCGCAGGTAATCGGGCATCGGCTCGCCCGCGTCGAGCCGCTCCTTGAGCTTGGCGTGCGCGATGTCGCGCGCGACCACCAGTGGCCCGGTCAGTGAAAGCCTGGTCTTGACCGGGTATTTCGACAATTCAGCGCGAATTTCGTCCATCGGCCGGTTCAGGTCGACGCGTACCACGTCACCCCCGAGGATGGCGTCGGTCTGCTCGGGCAGATACTGGGCGGGCTCGCGCTCGAGCTGCTCCAGGAACACGCCTTCGGCGGTGATCTTGGCCAACGCCTGCCGGTCCGCCGAGCAGGATACTGCGATGGCCACCGGGCAGCTGGCACCGTGGCGCGGCAGGCGCACCACCCGCACGTCGTGGCAGAAGTACTTGCCGCCGAATTGCGCGCCGATGCCGAAGGACTGGGTCAGCTTGAAGACCTCTTCCTCCAGTTCGAGGTCGCGGAAGCCGTGCGCGGACAGCGACCCCTCGGTCGGAAGGTTGTCCAAGTAGTGCGCGGACGCGTATTTCGCCGTCTTCACCGCGAACTCGGCGCTGGTGCCGCCGATGACGACGGCCAGGTGATAGGGCGGGCAGGCCGCGGTGCCGAGCGAGCGGATCTTCTCGGCCAAGAACTCCAGCATCCGGGTGGGGTTCAGGATGGCCTTGGTCTCCTGGTAGAGGAAGGACTTGTTCGCCGAACCACCGCCCTTGGCCATGAACAGGAACTTGTAGGACGGGTGCGCCGGATCGCCCGGCGTGGAGTACAGCTCGACCTGCGCGGGCAGGTTGGAACCGGTGTTCTTCTCCTCCCACATGGTGATCGGCGCGAGCTGCGAGTAGCGCAGGTTCAACTTGGTGTAGGCGTCGAACACGCCGCGGCTGATCCATTCCGCGTCGTCGACACCCGTCAGCACTCCCTCGGACTTCTTGCCCATGACGATCGCGGTGCCGGTGTCCTGGCACATCGGCAGGACGCCACCCGCGGAGATGTTCACGTTCTTGAGCAGATCCAGCGCGACGAACCGGTCGTTGCCGCTGGACTCCGGGTCGTCGATGATCTTGCGCAGCTGACCCAGATGCGCCGGGCGCAGGAAGTGGCTGATGTCGTGCATCGCCGTTTCGGTGAGCAGCCGCAGCGCTTCCGGCTCGACCTGCAGGAAAGTGCGCCCATTGCGCTCGAACGTGCTGACGCCCTCGGTGGTGAGCAACCGGTAGGGGGTGTCGTCCGCGCCGATCGGCAGCAGGTCTGAATAGCGAAAGTCCGGCGCGGTCACCAGTCGCACTCCTTCGGATGGGCCCGGCGCCATGATCGGCCGGGCTGGTCGTGAGCACAGCGAGCCTAGCCACCACAGGGTGCCGCACCGCCGGTAAGGCAACCCTATCTCGCACCGTCGACGCGAAGGGGCCCGCGTTCGATCGGCACTGGCGCCGCTTCCCAGCACCGAGAACCGGCCGGGAGTCGATTCAGGCGGGCGTGGCCGCCGGATCGCCTGCAGCGTTTACCGCGCCGGCCGCTTCGGGAACCCCCAGCGCCCGCTCGAAACCGGCGGGTATCACCACGTCCGAGCGGTCCAAGTCGGTGACGCGTGTCTTGCGCAGGCCGAGCAGCGCCGAGTCGATGCCGCCGCGCAGGATATCCAGCACGTTCTCCACGCCGGCCTGCCCGTTCGCGGCCAGTCCCCACAGATAGGCCCGCCCGATCAGCACCGCCCGTGCGCCGAGCGCCACCGCCTTCACCACGTCGCTGCCGCGCCGGATGCCGCCGTCGAGCAGGACTTCGATCTGCGTGCCCACCGCGTCCGCGATCACCGGCAGGGCCCGGATCGCGGCCGGGGTGCCGTCGAGGTTGTTGCCGCCGTGGTTGGACACCGAGATCGCCGCGACGCCGGCGTCCACCGCCCGTAGCGCGTCATCGACCCGCATGACGCCTTTGAGCAGCACTGGGCCGTCCCATTGGGCACAGACCCACCGCACGTCCGCCCAATCCGGTGCGGGGGTGCCCATCCATTCTCCGTAGGCACCGAAGAAGGCGGGGGCGGGGCCGTCGCCGACGACCATGTTCGGCGCGGTCAGGTCCGGGAGACGGCCCGAGCGGAGGTAGGAGGCCAGCCACCGCGGACGTGCCAGGGTCTGCGGTGCGAAGTTCAGCATGGCGCGCAGGTCGAGTTTCTCCGGAATGACCGGGCTGCCCCAATCGCGCCCGTGCGAGAACGACCAATCCAGCGTGAGGATCAACCCCACCGCCCCGGCCGCCTCGGCTCGACGCATCCGCTGCAGAATCTCGTCCTTGCCACCACACCAGTACAGCTGGAAGAAGGTGGCCGGGTTGGCCGCGACCACCTCTTCGACCGGCTTACTGGCGAAGGAGCTCAGTCCCATCGCGATACCGCGGGCGGCCGCGGCGCGGGCGACAGCGACCTCGCCGTCCGGGTGCACCGCCTGCACACCGGTCGGCGAGATCAGCACCGGCATCGAAAACTGTTGGCCCAGTACGGTCGTCGACTGATCGCGCGCACCGATCGGCCCCGCCACATGCGGCGCGAAACCGAGTTCGGTGAACGCCTTCTGGTTGTCCTCGATGGTCTGACCGCGCTCGGAACCGGCGACCAGCGCGCCGTACACCGACCTGGGGAGTCGCTTCTCGGCCCGCCGCTGCGCTTCAGCGACGGTTTCGAACCACGGATTCATTGTCGGTCCTTTCCAAGGAGTTCTCCGGCCACCAGCGCCGGGTTCGGTCGAGCAGGGCGGCGCCCAGGTGATCGAGCAGGGCGGCGCCTTCGACGGCGGTCGCGCCGGCCGGATCGCCGAGCACACCGTTGGCACTCACCGCGCGCACACCTGAAACGCGCAGCGATGGCAGCAACTCGGCGAGCGAACGCGGGTCCCCGGCGGCGGCACGGTCGCCGCGCACCCGCTCCGGTGCGAGCGCGAGTTGCAGCGCGGTCTCCGACCGTCCCGCGTGCAGGTCGCCGTCGAAGTGCGGCAGGTAGACGCGCACGTCGCGGGATTCCGCGCGCAACAGATCTTTCGCCCGGCGTAGCGGCTCGACATTGCCGCCGTGCCAGTTCACCAGCAGGATGCGGTCGAAGGTGTCGGTCGCCGAGCGAACCAGCTCGACCACCAGCAGTTCCAGCGCCACGTGCCCGATCGAGAGCGTGCCGGGGAAGCCCGCGTGCTCGCCGCTGGCGCCGTACGGAATCGCCGGTCCGATAACCACATCGGACCGTGCGGCGGCCAGCCGGGCACACAATGCCGCGGCGACGTCGGTGTCGGTGGACAGCGGCAGATGCGGGCCGTGCTGCTCGGTCGCCCCGACCGCGACGGCGAGGATCGCGCCCGCAGCGGCCCGCTCGCCCGCCTCTGGCCAGGTCAGATCCGCCAACATGCCGAAAGATTATCGTCAGTCACTGACATAATCAAGAGTCGTTCGCGGCCGAGCAGAATCAGACGATGCGGCAGAACCCGACTACGCGCGGCCGCCCGCGCGGCACCACGAAGCGCGAACTCGAACTGATCGCCTTGCGGCTGTTCACCGAGCAGGGTTTCGACGAGACCACCGTGGAGCAGATCGCCGGCGCCGCCGGAATCAGCGGACGCACGTTCTTCCGCTACTTCCCCACCAAGGCGGAGGTGCTCTGGTACCAGTTCGACGACGAGGTCGCCGCACTGCGCGCGGCCTTCGCCGGCGTCGCGGACGACGTGCCGATGATGACCGCGGTGCGCCGAGTCGTGGTGAACGCCAACCGATACCGCGCCGAGGACGTTCCCGAGCTGCGCACCAGGATGCGGCTGGTGGCAACCGTCCCCGCGCTCGCCGCCACCGCCGGCCCGCACTACGACGCCTGGGAGCGCACGGTGAGCGCGTTCGCCGCGCGGCGACTGGGCGAACCGGAGGACGGACTCGTCCCGCTGGCCGTCGGACGGACCACGCTCGCGGCGGCCCGAGCCGCGTTCGACGCCTGGCTCGACCGCGCCGACGCGGACCTCACCGTGTATTTGGACCAGGCGCTCGCGGCGTTGGCACGCGGGTTCGCTACGGTGCCGTGAGGACCATCACATCCGAACAGCAGGCGAACAACCGGCAGGTTTCGTCCGCGCGCCGGGTGGGGTATGACTAGGCTCGGAATCGGCTAGCAGCCGAACGCACCACGATCCCACTCAACCGTCGAAAGGGGCAGGAATTTCCATGTCCGAGGTGTCCATGAGCCTTTCGGCGGATTCCCTGACCGCGGGACCGGTCGACCAGTTGCTGCCGCAGCTCGTCGAGCACCTGCGCCAGAACCGCACCGCGCTGCGTGAGGAGTGGGCCCGCCGTATCGCCGACGCTCAGCTACTCACCGCCATGACCCCCGAGGAGATCTTCTCCGAGGCGACCTCGATCTACGACGGCTACGTCGACGTACTCGAGACCGGTAGCGTCGAGGCGCTGCAGGCTTACGCGCGTGACCTGTCCGAACGCATCATCCCGCGCGGCGTCGAGACCGACGAGGTCATCGGCATCGTGCTGTTGCTGCGCGATGTGCTCGCGCGCAGCCTTTTCGAGAAGTATCAGTCGGACTTCGAACTGCTCAACAAGGTGCTCGACGCCTACGAACCGGCCGCCAACCGCATCGCCAACACCGTGACGGTCTCCTTCGTCCAGGAACGCGAGCGGGTCATCCGCCAACAGCAGGAAGCCATCCGCGAGCTGTCCACACCGGTGCTCCAGGTGCGTGAGCAGCTGCTGATCCTGCCCATCATCGGCGTGCTCGACAGCCAGCGGGCCCGCCAGCTCACCGAACAGCTGCTGCGCGCCATCCGGGCCAACCGCGCGAAGGTCGTGGTCATCGACATCACCGGTGTGCCCCAGATCGACTCCACCGTGGCCAACCATCTGGTTCAGACCGTCGACGCGTCCGGGCTGATGGGCGCGAATGTGATCATCACCGGGCTGTCGTCGGAGATCGCGCTGACCCTGGTGACCATCGGCCTGGATCTGTCGAAGATGAACGCGGTCGGCGACCTGCAGGGCGGCATCGAGGAGGCCGAACGCCTGCTGGGTTACGAGGTTTCCCGCGTCACCGAACGCGACGGCCGCTGATCGGGGCGGGCACATGCCGGTTCCGATTCTCAAACAGGGCACGTACCTCATCGCGTCGGTGCAGTCCGCGCTGACCGACGCCGACACCGAACGCCTGCAGGACGACCTGATGAAGCAGGTCAGCAAATATCGTGCGCACGGCATCATCGTCGATGTCACCGCGATCGATGTGATGGATTCGTTCGCCGCGAGATCGTTGCGTACCATCGCGCACATGACGCAGCTGCGCGGCGCCGAAACGGTGATCGTCGGTCTGCAGCCGGAAGTCGCGTTCGCCATGGTGCAGCTCGGTCTCACCTTCGAGGACATGCACACCGCCCTCGATCTGGAAGAGGGGCTCGCCTGGTTGGACCGCAAGATCCCAGCCCGCCGCCAGCGAGACGGTCGTGACAGTGGCCGCTGAGAACGTGGTGATCGCGGTCAGGATGTCCGGAGACATCGTGACCGCACGTCAAGCCGGACGCGAACTGGCAGCAAAGCTCGGATTCACCCTCACCGATCGAACCATGATCTCTACGGCGATCTCCGAAATCGCCCGCAACATCACCAGTTACGCCGGCAGCGGCGAAATTCGTCTGCTGGTCGATGACCGCGAGGGGCGCCGAGCACTGGTGGTGCAGGCCGAGGATCAGGGGCCCGGCATCATCGATATCGCTCGCGCGCTGGAAGACGGCTACTCCACCGGCCGGGGTCTGGGCCTCGGCCTGCCCGGCGCCCGGCGGTTGATGGACCGGCTCACCGTCGACTCGGCGCCCGGGCGCGGCACGCTGGTGGAGATGTGGAAGTGGGTGCCCGACGGTGCATGAGGACGGGCTCATCGGCCGGATCGAGTGGGCGGTGGCCGGTCGCGCACTGCCTGGTCAGCAGGTCTCCGGTGACCGCGGCGTCGTCCTCGACACCGGCGGCGGCACAGTTCTTTTCGCCGTCATGGACGGGCTCGGACATGGTGCCGCGGCAGCGGACGCGGCCGACCGCGCGGTGCGGGTCCTCGATGAGAACCGCGCGGAACCGCTCGATGTCCTGATGGTGCTGTGCCACCGCGCGATGGCGGACACCCGTGGGGCGGCGATTTCGCTGGCCCTGTTCGACGAGAGCGACACGGTGCGCTGGCTCGGCGTCGGCAATGTCGAATCCCAGGTACTCACCGCGGGTCCCGTCGGTCTGACAGTGCACGCCACCGTACTGCTCACCGCGGGAATCGTGGGCTACCGGCTGCCGTCGAACCTGCAGCCGCAGTCCATCCCGGTCCGCCCCGGCGACCTGCTGCTGATGAGCACCGACGGCATCGTCCCCGAATCCGCCACCGGGATCGACCTTTCCAAGTCCACCGCCGCCATCACCGCCGAGATCCTCGCCGAGCACGCCAAGGCCACCGACGACGCACTCGTGCTGGCCGCCCGGCACCGCGGCGGAACGGGAGTGCCGGCATGAGCGAGCGAACCGGCCGCACCGTCGCCCGTGCGGTCATGGCGCAGCCGAGCGCCGGCGAGGCGCGGACATGAGCACGCTGCTGGCCGATTTCCTGAACACCTACGCGGACGCCCTGCGGCGGCATCTGCACTCGCCCACCCAAGCCGGACTCGCCGAAGGGTACGAGCTCGGCAGGCGTGCGCTGGTGGAGGGCATCAGCCTGCTCGATCTCACGGAGAACCACTTCCGGGTCGTGCACGACGAACAGCAGCGGCGCGACGATGCGCCGGATGGCGGCGAAGCCGAGAGCCGGGTGCCGGAGGCCGCGCTGGAATTCCTGCTGCAGACCCTCGTTCCGCTGGATATCGCGACCCGCGGCTATCTCGACGGCACCCGCCGATACGAGCAACAACGTTCCCGCGCCGACGATCTCGCGGGACGGGATGCCTTCCGCACCGCACTGGTGGAATCGCTGCAGGACGGCTTCTTCGTCGCCGACGTGCAGGGCACGATCATCGAGGTCAACACCGCCTTCGGCGCGCTCACCGGCTACGGCGCCGCGGGCCTGCCCTATCCGCTGCCGCATCCGTGGTCGAGCCCGGAGGGCGCGCACTACCCCGATCTGGGGACGGCGGCACAGCGTTTCGTCATCCCGATCCGGCATCGGGACGGACGCAACGTGTGGCTCGCGGTCAGCACCAGCGCGCTGATCAAACCGGAGGGTAACGAGCGGATCTCCGTCGGCACCATCCGCGATGTCACCGCCGAACACGATGCGCAGGCCCGCGACCAGGCGGCCTCCCGGCTGGCGACCGCGGTCGGTGCCGCGACCAGTGTGGTCGAGGTGCTGGCCGTCGGGCTCGATGAGCTGCGCCGCACGGTGGGCGCGGAAACCGCGGTGGTGGCGGTGTGGCCGAGCCACAATGCCGTACCCGAGGTGTACGTCTCCGGCGCGGGTGCGGATGGTGCGTCGCGCGACGGCGCCGCCGCTCTCGACGACCGGTCGCGCGCGCTGCTGGACCGGGCCAGACGCAGGCCGCCGCGCAGCCTGCTGGCCATTCCCGATGGTGCCGAGAGTTCCGAGGGCATCGTCGCACCGCTGGGTGAGACCGGCGACGCGGCGATGTGGTTGCGCTTCGCCGCGCCCCGCGCGATCAGCGCGGCGGACTGGACGCTGTTCTCCCTGCTGATCGGCCACCTCAGCCTCGCGGTGCAGCGGGCGCGCAACTTCGACCAGGCGCGCGCCACCTCACTGACCCTGCAACGCGCCATGCTGGGCCCGATCGAGCTGCCGCCGCGCTTCTGCGTGCACTACGAACCCGCGCTCCCGCCGCTGGAGATCGGTGGCGACTGGTACGACGTGGTGCCACTGCGGGATGGCACCATCGGCGTGGTGGTCGGCGACTGTGTGGGTCGTGGCCTTTCCGCCGCGGTGGTGATGGGCCAGTTGCGGACCGCGGCTCGCGCGCTGCTGCTGCGCGGCGCCGGGCCGGCGCAGCTGCTCGCCGAACTCGACACTGTCGCCGCACGCATTCCGGGCGCTATGTGCACCACGGTGTGCGCTGCCGTGCTGGACCCGGTGCGGGGAGTGGTCCGCTACAGCAGCGCCGGGCATATGCCACCGATCCTCGCGGAGGCCTGCCGGACGGGCAGGCTGCTCGAGGGCGGCCGTTCCGTGCCGCTGGCGACGTTCGACCCGCCACGCCGCCCGGAGGCCACCACGGCGCTGGCACCCGGCTCGACATTGGTGCTGTTCACCGATGGCCTCGTCGAACAGCGCGGCGTCGACATCGATGCGGGATTCGCCAAGATCGCCGCGGTGCTCGCCGACACCTCGGGACGGCTGCCGCGCGAGGTCGCCGACGCGGTGCTGTCCCGGCTGCGGCCGGCGGCCGGATACGACGACGACGTGGCCATGGTGGTCTACCGCCAACCACCCGCGCCGCTCGGACTGGATGTGCCCGCGCACGCGGACGAGCTCGTGGTCCTGCGGCGGACGCTGAAGGGCTGGCTGGCCGCCGCTGCGGTGCCGCACGACCTGGCAGCCGATCTTGTCGCCGCGGCCAACGAGGCGTGCAGCAACAGCATCGAGCACGCCTATCGCAGCGGAAGCGCCGGGCGGGTTGTGCTGTCGGCCACCTGCGACATCGACGCCGTCGTCATCGTGGTCACCGACACGGGCGATTGGAAACCCCGCGCCGCCGATCCCGGCTACCGCGGCCGCGGCATCGAGATGATGCGCGCGCTGACCGAGGAACTCGACATCGATCACTCCGGACCGGGTACAACGGTCCGGATGTCGGTGACACTGCCCGCGATCACTTTCCCCGTGGCGAACCCGCTCCGCGGGACGAACCGGCAGGTTTTCGGGTGATGCTGCGGCGGTAGGACGCGGCGATCGTCCGCTGCGGCCATCGCTGATCGATTGCCACGAGGCACGTTCGACCAGCACCAGAACTGTCAGCATGATGACGCTCGCGGCTGGGACCGCCGGCACGAACGCGATGTCGGGTACGCCTTCAGTTCACACAGGGGATGGTGGAGCCGATGGTGGTCGTGACCGGTTTGCCGGAGTCGGGTATCCCGGCGGTGAGTGTGGCGGGCGATGGGCTGGTGGTGGTGCCGGTCGGCGGTGCGTCGGAGGTCGACGGGTCGGTCGAATCGTCGGGGAGGGTGAAGTCGTCTCCGACGACCACCTTGACGTGGCCGGCCTCGACGGTGAGTGCGGCGGCAGTCGGTAGCCCGCCGAGCAGGTCGGCCACCTGGATCGCGTCGGCGCTGCCGGAGCCGGTGTTGTAGTACACGACCGAACTGGATCCGTCCGTGAAGGCGGCGGCGTTGCCGATCGCGCCCTTGCCGTACCCCTTCGCGGCCAGGGCGGCCGACACCTTCGCGGCCATGCCGGTATGGCTGCCTGCATTGACGACATCGACGATGCTCGCCGGTGTGGTCACCGACCGGGCTGGTGGTGTCGTCTGCACACCGAATGCGGTGCGCACTGTCTTCTTGATCAAGGCCGGGTCGATGACGTTGACGTCTTGGCCGTCGACGGTGTCGTACGCCTTCACCGGCAGGGTCTGGAACTCGATCGGAACGGATCCGGCCTTGCCGAGAGTCTGGGCGAAGTCGAGCAGGTTCCAGCCTTGCGACAGCACGATGTCATTCTGCGCCGCGTTGATCAGCTGTGGGAGCTTGCCATCGGTGAGGGTGCCCGAACTCTTCAGCTGTGTGGCGACCGAGGTAAGGAACGCTTGCTGCCGGTGCGTGCGGTCGAGGTCGCCGTTGTCGAGGCCATGGCGCTGGCGCACGAAGGCCAGAGCGTTTGCGGCGTCGAGATGCTGCGGTCCGGCCGGGAACACCGCGCCGGAGTAGTACGCGTCGTGGACGGCGTGGTTGAGGCACACGTCGACGCCGCCGAGGATGGTCGCGATGTCGTAGAAGCCGACGAGGGAGACCTCGGCGAACCGGTTGATCGGCACCCCGGTCAGTTGTTTCACGGTTTGCACGATCGATTCGCGTCCGGCCTCACGCCCTTGGCGTTCCAGCTCCAGCTTGTCCTTGACGCCTTGGTTCATCAGCTTCTGCTCGACGGCGGCCTTCTTCAGCCCGTATGCCTCTTTGATCTTGGCATGGTCGTAGCCGGGTATCCCGGTGACGGCCACGTAGTCGTCACGGGGGATGGAAAAGGCGGTGATCTTCGTCAAATCCTTCGGAATGTGCATCAGGATCAGAGAATTCGCGTTGTATCCGCCGTTGTCGCTGTCACCGGCGTGCAATTGGTCGAGGATGTTCTGGGACAGGTCGTTGCCGTTCTGGTCCTTACGGGTGTCCAGACCGATCAACAGGATGTTCAGATCACCGTCCAGCGCGGCGGCGTCCTCGGCGCTGATCGCCCGCGAACGGGTGAAACCCGAGTCGATGCTGTGCTCGGTGTAGTAGGCGAATCCGGTTCCCGACACCACGGCCAACGCCGTAGCGGCCGCCAGTACTCGAGCGGCGATGCGCAGACCGCGTACCACTTTGCCGGATGGTGCCCGTCTCTTGTGGTCGACACGGCGCGGCCGAACCGGCTCGTACCGGTCGGTGGTCAGATCCGCCAGGCTCCTCTCGCCTGCCCGCCCCTTGCGAGAACGCCGTCCGGCGGGCGCGGATCCATCCACCCGGGTCGGCCGCTCGGACTTGGCGTGCCTGCCCCGACCGCGGCCGGTCCGGGCGGACGCGACGATCGCGAGCGGTTCGGTGCTGTCGTGCATCATGCAATAGTGCCTCACGCTACCGGGCGAACGGATGCGTGGAGAGCTCGCATCGCCGCTCGCGCCGACGACAGGAAAGGCGGCAAAGCCCTGGAGCCGGGCAGATTCGCGCAAACGGCTGGTCTACGGCGCGGACCGGATCGGTCGTCGTATGGAGCAGCTGAACGCTCCGAGGTTGCGAATCCGCCGGATTTTGTGTGTGGTGAGGGGGTGACCAATACTTCCGGAGAAGCGTATCCCCTTGCGGACACGATGACCACTACGGCCGCGGCGCACGACGGCGCGACGGTGCTGACGGTGGCCGGGGAGGTCGATCTGGCGACGGCCCCCGCCCTGGAGAACGCGATCGAGGCCATCCTCAGCGGCAAGCCCGCAGCCCTGATCATCGACCTCAGCGCGGTCAGCTTCCTCGCCTCGGCGGGCATGGCAACGCTCGTCGCCGCCCACCAGCGCGCGGGCAGCACGACCGCGATCGCCGTCGTCGCCGAAGGACCGGCAACCAGCCGTCAGCTGAAGATGACCAGCCTGGATCAGGTGTTCGCGTTATATTCCACCCTGGACGCGGCGCTCGTGGCGCTGCGGCAGAGCTGACCTCGGCCGTCGCCGCTGTCGCCCCAGGCGACGGCGGCGACGTTCCGCTCACACCAGTTCGCGCAGCTGCTCGATCAGCTTGACCCGCTCGGCCGCGGTGGCCGCCATCGGGACGACGTTCAACACCGTGGCGCCCGCTTCCCGGAAGGCCGCGACCCGTTCCGCGACGTAGCCCGCCGGACCGACCAGGGAGATATCCCGCGCCAGCGCGTCCGGCACCGCCTTCGCCGCGGCCTCTTTCGCGCCGGACAAGTACAGCTGTTGGATGCGGTCGGCCTCCGCCCCGTAGCCGTATTTCGTGGCCAAAGTATGGTAGAAGTTCTTGCCCTTGGCACCCATGCCGCCGATATAGAGCGCCACGTGCGGCTTCACGAACTCCAGCAGCGGTTCGACGTTGTCCCCGATGGCCAGCGCCGGACCGGCGAATACGTCGAGGTCGCCGAGGGCCGGGTCACGCTTGGCGCGGCCGGCGTCCAGCGAGTCGCCCCACACCTGCCGCGCCTTCTCCGGCAGGAAGAAGATCGGCTGCCAGCCCTCCGCGATCTCAGCGGCCAGCTCCACATTCTTCGGCCCGAGCGCGGCCAGCAGCACCGGAATACGTTCGCGGACCGGGTGATTGATCAGCTTGAGCGGCTTGCCCAGACCGGTCCCCTGTCCCGCGGGCAGCGGGATCTGGTAGTGCTTGCCGTGGTATTCCAGGCGCTCGCGCCGCCATACCTTCCGGCAGATCTCCACCAGCTCCCTGGTGCGGCCGATCGGCGCATCGTAGGGCACCCCGTGGAAGCCCTCGATCACTTGCGGGCCCGACGCACCCAGGCCGAGCAGGAAGCGGCCATCGGAGACGAAGTCCAGGCCCGCCGCGGTCATTGCGGTCAGGCTCGGAGTGCGTGTGTAGATCTGCAGGATGCCCGAGGCCAGCTGCACGCGCGTGGTCTCGGCCGCCAAGTAGCCCAGCGCACTCACCGCGTCGAACGAGTACGCCTCGGGCACGAACACGATGTCCAGACCGGCCCGCTCGAGGTCGGCGACTTCGGCCGCTGCCTCCTTGAAGCCCCCCGAGTAGTTGATGCTCAATCCGATCCGCATGGCACTCAACATAACGGGGGGTATGCCGTGTGCGCGCGTCGGCTCGGAGCAGGCCGGTCCGGGCGTGGCCGGATCCGCCGGTGCAACCAGGTAGCGTCTACGCGTAGTCCCGCAGTCGCCGTAGAACGAAAGGCAACATCCCCGTGTCGCAGCCCAACACGTCGTCCACCGACACTGCGTCGTCCTTCGGCGAGGCCGGCCTCGCGCAATACCTGAATGATCTGGCCGCCAAGATTCCCGCGCCGGGCGGCGGAGCGGTGGCGGCGCTGCACGCCGCGCAAGCTGCCGCGTTGGTGGCGATGGTGGCTCGCTACACCACCCGCGCCAAGGACGCGGACAACCGTCCCGTGATCGACCGCATCATCGAGGCCGCTGACGCCGCCCGGGCGCGGGCTCTTGCGCTCGCCGACGCCGACGCCGCCGCGTTCACGGCCGTCGGTGTCGCCTACAAACTCCCCAAGGAGACTCCCGAGGACCGCGCCGCTCGTAGCGCGGCGATCAACGCCGCGCTGTTCGAAGCGGCCCGGGTGCCGGCCGCAGTCGTCGATGAAGCCGACGAGGTGCTGTCGCTGGCGACCGAACTGTTCCCGATCGGAAATCCGAATGTGGTCACCGATATCGGCGCCGCTGCCGACGCCTGCCGTGCCGCCGCGACCAGCTCGCAGCTCAACATCGAGATCAACGTGGCGGCACTGCCCGCGGCCGAGGGCGATCGCTTCGCGCCCGCGCTGTTGCGCATCGAAGAGCTGACCGCCCGCGCCGACGCCCTGCACGCCGAGGTTGTCCACGCGCTGCGCAAATAGTTTCGTGCGGCGATTTCAGGCAGGCGGGTTCCAGGGCAACGAGCATGCTCTTGCCGCGCACCCGGCCGGATTCACTGATCCGGTGTGCCTCGGCGTTCTGCGACAGCGCAAACACCTGGTCGATCGCTGCGCGCAGATGCCCGCGTTCGACCATGGTGGTGATCTCGCGCAGGGAGACACCGGACGGTTCGACGTAGCAGCGCTCGACAAGTGGGTCATGCTCGTGCTGAGCGTCCTGCGCGACAACGACGGGCCGATCCGCTTCAACGATCTGCGCCGCCGTCTGGACGGCATCACCCAGAAGATGCTCACCCGCACACTGCGCAACCTGGAACGCGAGGGGCTCGTGCGCCGTGCCGTCTACCCCACGGTCCCGCCGCGGGTGGAGTACTCCCTCACCGAACTCGGTTCGAGCATCGGCGCACTCAGCCATGCCATGCGCGTCTGGGCGGTCGAGCACCAGCATGAAATCGTGGCCGCACGCGCGGAATTCGACGCGCGGTCGGCAACCGAACCGGAGCCGCTGCCCACGAGCTCCGCCCGCTGACCGGGCAACCCTCGGCACGTTTCCTTTGCAGCTGACCGGGTAGGCGTCCAGGGGTAGGCGAATCCTCCCGTTACAACTGGACCACGGACCAAATCCATCGGTGGCCGAGTTGATCATGCGGGCCTAGACTGTTTTCCTGCCTACCACACCAGCTCGAAGGGGTAGACGCCATGAGGAGCGTTTTCCGGTACCTGTTCCTCGCGACCGTGATCGTGGCGCTCGCCGCGTTCGGGTCGGGCGCGGCGACGGCGATGATCGGCAGGCCATCTGCTCCTGCCGTGGCAGCGATCGGACCTTCGAACGGTCAGGTGGTGGGTGTCGCTCATCCGGTGACCATTCGTTTCGCCGCGCCCGTGACGGATCGCGCACGCACGGAACAGTCCATCGACATCAGAACGGATCAGCCGCTCGCGGGCACGCTCGCGTGGACCGGCGATCGCGAAGCGGTGTGGACGCCGACCGGGTTCCTGCCCGCCAATGCCCGCATCGCCGTCTCGGTCGGCGGTACCCGGACAGAATTCCGAACGAACGCGGGCGTTTTCGGTGACGCGGACATGTCGGCGCACACCTTTACCGTTACCATCGACGGCACCTCTGTGCGGACCATGCCCGCCTCGATGGGCAAGCCCGGCTGGGAAACGCCGTCGGGCACTTGGCCGGTGCTGGAGAAGTTCCGTTCGATCGTGTTCGACTCCCGCACCATCGGCATTCCGCTGAACTCGCCGGAGGGCTACCTCATCAATGGCGAGTTCGCCGAACGCCTTACGTGGAGTGGCGTTTTCATCCACTCCGCGCCGTGGTCGGTGGATCAGCAGGGTTATGCGAACGTCAGCCACGGTTGCATCAACCTCGCTCCCGACGACGCCGAGTGGGTCTATCACACGCTCGGTGTCGGCGACCCGGTGATCACCCACTGGTGATCGGCACTCGCTGCGCGGCAAGGAATTTCGATGGCGCACCGGCCACGGATGCGCCCAATCCGGGTACCCGGCAGTATTCTCCGGGGTGCGTGCGGCTCGCGATGCGGGACACGGCACCGTGTTCCCGCGTCGTGGAGGTGCGAATAACCTGACGGTGACCTGATGAAGGGTGGGGCGATGGATCGACCGGAGATGAGCGCACGACCTGGCTACGACCGCGGGGATCGGGGCGGTCCCGCAGGTCCTGCCGCCCCGGCCGTAGGGGGTCTGGACTATCAGGGTGAATGGTCCGCCTGGGTCGACCAGGGACACGCCGCCCCACGGCCGTCGCCCCGACCAGCATCGACACTCGAGCTCGCGCCTTACGAAGACCAATTCACCGGCTTGATCGATCGCTCACGCGGACGCGGTGCGAGGCGGCGGTGGAAGATGCCGCTGCTCGGCGCGCTCGGCGTCGCCGTTCTCGTCGGCGGCGTCTACCTGCAGTTCGGCACGGGTGGCTCCGCCCAGACGACCGGACCGAGCCCATCCGCCCAGGCCGACGTGTCGGCGGCGGCACCGATCGCACAGTGTCCGGCCGAGCGGGTCGGCAACCGCATCCAGGGCAACGGTGTGGGGGGATTCGATTCCGGCCCAGCGGTGATCTTCGCCTTCCAGCACGCCTATTACGTGACCCGCTCCGGCGAAGAGGTCCGCACCACCACAACCGCCGACGCCTCCGTGCAGACCGCCGACGCCATCCAGCGTGGCATCGACACCATCCCCGCGGGAACCACGCACTGCGTGGCCATCACCCCCGGTGCCTTCGCGGGCCAGTACGTCGTGCTCATCACCGAACATCGCCCCGGACAATCACCGGTCACCTACAACCCGCAGATCGTCTCCACGGCGAAAGACGGCAACCGCACCCTGATCAGCGCCATCAGCCGGGGCTGAGTCCCGCGCCACGCATCGGCCGTTCAGCACTCAGTTCGAGCGGCCGGTTTCGGCGGCGGTGACGACGTGACGCATGAGCAGAGCCGTGGTCACCGGGCCAACGCCGCCCGGGACGGGGCTCAGTGCCGCGGCCTTGCCGCGGACCGAGGCCGCGTCGACGTCGCCGGTGATCGTGCCGTCGGGCGCCTCGTTGGTGCCGACGTCGATGACGACCGCGCCTGCGCGCACATGCTTGCCGCAGATCAGGCCGATGCGGCCCGCCGCCGCGACGACCACGTCAGCGGTAGCGGTGACGGCGGCCAGGTCGGCGGTGCGCGAATGGCACACCGTGACCGTGGCGTCCTTCGCCAGCAGCAGCTGGGCCAGCGGTTTCCCCACGATGTTCGAGCGGCCGACGACCGCGACATGCCGACCGGCGAGGGGGATCCCATGGTGCTCGAGCAGTTCCACCACGGCCTCGGACGTAGCCGGAACGAAACCGTCCAGCCCGGCCGCGAGCAGGCCTAGCGACAGCGGGCTCACGCCGTCGACATCCTTGGTCGCAACGATCGCGGAGCTCACATCATCGAGGCTGACGCCGACCGGAAGAGGGGTCTGCAGCATGATCGCGTCGGTGGCGTGATCCGCGCTGCGCGCGGCGAGCTCGGCACGGATCCCCGTCACCGTCGCGTCCGGACCGAGATCGACTGTGTCGCAGGCGATGCCGAGCCGTTCGGCGGCCTTGCGGAGCGAGTTCACATACCAGGCGCTGGCTGGGTCGTCGTTGGGCACGACCAGCGCGAGACGCGGCGCTCCTGCGCCTTCGGTGAGCGCGGTGGCCCGGGCCTTGGTTTCAGCGTTGATGGCGGCGGCGAGTTCCTTGCCGGACAGCGAAGCAGTATCCACGTCGACACAGCCTAGTGGCCGCACCATCCCGAACTCATTCCCTGCCCTGTACCGACCCGATGCATACCGAGGCAGCCACAGAACCGGCACCGGCAGACAGACCCAAGGCACAGTCCCGCGCCGGGCCGCCGATGCCGCAGCCACACGCCGGGCCGTCTGTATTTCCCTTGCAGAGGGTCGCGGCAGTGGACGCGCGCAACACCCGCGCAGAATCTGTCCGGCAATTCCCTGATACCGGGTTCGGTCGCCCGTATCGTGAGCACAGTTTGCCCAGCTGACTGCTAGTGCGTGCCAACCCTGTTCCGCAGCGGAAAGGTGTCGACTGTAGTGAAGATCTCGAGGCATGTGAAACTTCTCGTCGCGACGTCGTTCGTGGTGTCATCTCTGACCGCGTTCTCCCTTGCTGATTCGACCGGTGCTCCGGCATACGCCGCTGCGGACGCCGACGCCCTCTACAACTCCGCCCAGCGCCATTTCACCGACGGCGACGACGCCGCGGGCCGCGCCGATCTGCGAGCCCTCATCGGCGCCGACCCCGCAGACGCGGAAGCGCTCTCCCTACAGGCGATCTGGTCCGACTATGCGGGCGACCTGCCCGCGCTCATCGACGCCATGACGCGACTGCGCGTCGTCGACCCCGGCATGGCACAGGGCACCGATAACGTGCTCGGCGCCATTCGCGCCGCGGTCGGTACCCTGCCGAATCCGCTGCCCGCGCTGGCCGGGCCGCAGACCGGGATCGTGGTGCTCGGCTACGGCCTGCTCCCGGATGGAGCGCCGCGCCCGGAGCTGGTGAACCGGCTCACCGCCGCGTGGCTGCAATCGATCGCCGCACCGTTCTCGCCGATCGTCGTCACCGGCGGAAATCCGCAGAACGGCACCACCGAGGCCGAGGCCATGCGCAACTGGCTGATCGCCCACGGTGTGCCGGCGACCCGGATCCACGCGGAGAGCCGCGCGGGCTCGACCGTGCAGAACGCCCTGTTCAGCACCCAGATGCTGCGCGATGTCGGGGCGACGAGCGCGATCGTGGTCACCTCGCCCAACCACATTCGCCGGGCGGTTGCCGATTTCATCGTCGCGGGCACCGAGGTGGTCGGCGCGACGACCTCGCTGGAGCAGCTGGTCGCCCAGCTCCCCCCGCCGGGCAGGCCGTCGCAGCGCGGGATCTACCTTGATGCCACACGCACCTTCCAGCTGAGTACGTCACGCTGACCCGCGATCGGGACCCGCACGGATCCCGATCGCCCCGAAAACCCGCTGGCGCGAGCACGCGTCCGCACGGCAAGATGTCGCGGTGACCTCAGCCGGTACCGATGTGGTCGCCCGACTCCGCGCGGCGGGCTGTGTGTTCGCCGAGGAGGAGGCGCGCCTGCTGATCTCCGCTGCGGCGGAGACCGGCGCCGAGCTCGACGCGCTGGTCGCCGAGCGCGTGCACGGCACGCCGCTGGAGCATGTGCTCGGCTGGGCCGAGTTCCACGGGCTGCGGGTCACGGTTTTCCCCGGCGTTTTCGTGCCGCGCCGACGCACCGCGTTTCTCGTCGACCTGGCGGTCGAGCTGATCCGCGCCCAGGCGGGTTACCCGATGGTCGTCGACCTGTGCTGCGGCTGCGGCGCATTGGGCATGGCGGCGGCCACGATCGTCGCGGCGGCGGGCCACGCGGTGACCCTGGCCGCCGCCGATATCGATCCGGTCGCGGTCCGGTGCGCCCGCCGCAACCTCACCCCGCTCGGCGCCCCCGTCTACGAAGGCGACCTGTTCGAGGCCCTGCCGGAGGAGCTGCGCGGCTGCATCGACATTCTGCTCTGCAATACCCCCTACGTTCCCACGGCGATGATCGCGCAGATGCCTGCGGAGGCCCGCGATCACGAACCGCGCACCGCCCTGGACGGTGGAGCCGACGGCCTCGACATCTTCCGCCGCGTCGCCGCGGACGCCACCACCTGGCTGTCCCCCGGCGGCCACCTGCTGGTCGAGGCCGGCGAGGACCAGGCGTCCCGCGCGCTCGCCATCCTCAGCGAGCACGGGCTCATGGGTCGCATCGCGGAATCCGGCGAGCTCTACGCGACCGTCGTGATCGGCACCCGCCCTGACCGATAGGTTGCACGAGCCCGGCGGTGCCCCGGCGATCCCCGCGCAATTACCGTTACCGATCCTGGCTCGACGGCGAGACCCCCATCACACGGGACCGTTTCGATGAGCACACCGCCGAGGTCATCGAGCAAATCGCCACGGCACGCTGGTCGCTGCGCATCGAGGCCTAGTCCGCAGAGCCGACCGGCGCGGGCCGCCGCGCCCGTTCGAAACGCATGGCCCGGTCGGCGATCCGGCCGTATCGCAGGGTGAACACATCACGCAGATAGTTCATCCGCAGCCGCCACGGGGCGCGATCACCTTGCACCGGGAACAGACTCGCCGCGCGGCGGACGTAGCCGGGAGTGAAACCGGGGAACAGCGACTCGGCGCCCACCGCTGGGTCGCGGACCGGCACGCAGCGTCCATATCCGCGCTGGTCCATATGTTTCAGCAGCCGAACGACATACTCCGACACCAGATCCGCCTTCAACGTCCACGAGGCGTTCGTATACCCGATGACGAAGGCGAAGTTGGGCACGCCGGACAGCATCATCGCCTTGTAGGCCATGGTCGCCGATGGCTGCACCGGCACTCCGTCGACGATGAGTTCGACACCACCGAAGACCTGCAAGTTCAAGCCCGTTGCGGTGATGACGACATCGGCTTCCAGCGTGCTGCCGGAGGCCACGCGAAGCCCGGTCTCGGTAAAAGTCTCGATCCGGTCGGTCACCACGTCGAGCAGGCCGTGACGGATGGCGCGGAAGAAGTCGCCGTCGCGCGCGAGGCACAGTCGCTGGTCCCACGGGTTGTACCGGGGCGTGAAATGCGTGTCGATGTCATAGCCCGCGGGCAGCCAGCGCTGTTGCCAGCCGCGGATGCGTTTGCGCATACCCGCTGGACTGCGCCTGCTGAGCTGGTAGACCGCGGTTGAGATCGCGACATACTCAGCGCGGGCCAGCATATAGGCGGCGCGCGGGGGCAGGAATCGGCGGGCCGTGAGCGCCAGCCGGTCGCGCGCGGGGGCGGAAACGATGTAACTCGGGCTGCGCTGCAGCATGGTCACCTGCGCGCCCTGCGCGGTGAGGGCTGGAGCGAGCGTCACCGCGGTGGCGCCGCTGCCGATGAGCACCACCCGCTTGCCGGCGCAGTCGAGTTCCTCCGGCCAGAACTGCGGATGCACGATCACTCCGGCAAACCGTTCGGCGCCGGAGAACTCGGGCGTGTACCCGGTGTCGTAGCGGTAGTATCCGGAGCAGGAGAACAGGAATCCCGCTGTGAACGTGACACTTTCGCCGGTGTCGACGCGCTCGGCAGACACCGTCCAATGGTTGTCCGCGCTGGACCACTCCGCGCGAATCACTCTGTGCTGGAAGCGAATGCGGCGGTCGACTCCGTATTCGGCAGCGGTCTGACGCAAATAGTCGAGAATGGCGCTGCCGTCGGCGATCGACTCATCCCCCAGCCAGGGCTTGAACCGGTAGCCGAGGGTGTACATGTCCGAGTCGGAGCGAATACCGGGATAGCGGAACAGATCCCACGTTCCCCCGAGGGCCGCCCGGCTCTCCAGCAGCAGATAGGAGCGCTGCGGGAAGGCCCGTCCCAGGTGACATGCCGCGCCGATGCCGGAGAGCCCGGCGCCGACGATGAGCACGTCGACGTGCTCGACCGCGGTCGTCATAACCTTTCCTTCCCTCGTCGGCAAGCGTTCGGACGACCTGCCCTCGCCCAACCTTATCCCCTCGGGTGAAGGGTTCGAGACACCGAGTCGAGAGCACCCCGGTGCCGACCGCATCCGACGGACCGAACATTTTCCGGCAGACGGGCAACACCATCGGGCCGCACTCGAACACCCCTGCTCGAACGCGGCAAGACCTACACCGGGTAAACGCCGCGGGCAGCGCGAACGCGAGATTCCATCAGGGCGCGGTCTCCCCTTCCCGCCGGGAGAGCCCGCTCGCGCGCAGCACCCGGCGCGCGATTCCCGCGCGGATCGACGCGTCGGTACCGATGATCCGCACGTGGCGGCGGGCCCTGGTGATCGCGGTGTAGAGCAGTTCCCTGGTCAGCAGGTTCGATTCCGGCTCGGGCAACACGATGGAGACGGTGTCGTACTGGCTGCCCTGACTGCGGTGGATGGTCATGGCGAATACCGTGACCACCGCGGGGAACTGGGTGGGGTGCACCAGGTAGGGCTCGCTGCCACGTTGTAATGCCGCCCGCAGCGAACCGTCGGGCATGCGTACGACGACGCCGGTGTCACCGTTGTAGATACGCGCCTCGTAATCGTTCGCGGTCACCAGCAGCGGCTGACCGGGATACCACGGCCCCTGGGCGGCGTCCTGGCCCGCGCCCCCGGCGGCGGCCCACTCCGCGGCCATCCGGTCCCAGCGTTCGACGCCGAAGGGCCCTTGGCGGTGCGCGCACAGCAACCGATGCGATTCGAGCGCACACAGCGCCGCGGCCGCGTCTGCCTCGAGCGCTGCGCCGGTGACCGCCCGCGCGGCGCGGACGACGTCGGCGCGCGCCGCGGCCGAGTCGTCGGGCGCGCACAGCGACAGTTCGTCGCCGCCCGCCCGCAACAGTTCCAGGGCTGCGTCCGCCGCACCCGCCCGCACCGCGACGGCCAGGTCGGCGATCCGGCCGCCGAACCTGCGGCCACGAGTCAAGCGCACGATCCCGCCGCGCAGCCGGGTCCGCTCCAGCGCCGTCAGCACTTCCGGGTGATCGGCGGGCGCTCCTGTTTCGGGTCCGAGGATCTGGTCGAGTACCGGGTTCGGGGTGGCGGCGACCGGGCCGGCGACCAGATCGGCGAGCACGGCGCCCGCGTCGACCGAGGCGAGCTGATCCGGATCGCCGACCAGGATCAGGCGGGTATCCGGGCGCAGCGCCGCCAGTAGCCTGCTCATCATCGTCAGCGAGACCATCGACGTCTCGTCGACGACGATCACGTCGTAAGGCAGCCGGTTGAACTCGTGATGCCGCAACCGCGTGCGCCCGCCGCGTTGCCAGCCGAGCAGCCGATGCAGGGTCGCGGCGGTGAGCTCCGGCAGCCCGAGCGAATCGGCTTGCTCCCGAACGGCTTCCTGCAGCCGCGCGGCCGCTTTACCGGTCGGCGCGGCCAGCGCGATACGCAGCGCGGGCAGCTTGGGCTCCGCCTTGCGGTGTGCGGCCAGCAGCGCGATGATCCGCCCGATCGTGTGGGTTTTTCCCGTCCCCGGACCGCCCGCGACCACGGTGGTCCAGTGCGTCGCGGCGAGTGCCGCCGCCAGACGCTGGCGATCCGGCGCCACGCCGTCCGGTGCGTCGAACAACCGGTCCAGCTCGCGCCGCACGATCCCGGGGTCGACTACCGGGTGCTGGGTGGACCGCTCGGTGAGCACCCGCCGGATCGTCTGTTCCTGCCGGTAATACCGATCCAGGTAGAGCAGCGGACCCGAATCGCCCGGCCCCTCGGATTCGACCAATCGCAGCGGCCGCAACGGCCCCGCCGATCCGCCGCACACCAGCGGGCTGACGCGCAGCGCGGCCACCACCGCGGCGATGTCCGGCCACGGCAGCGTCGCCGGATCGATGCCCGCGTCCCAGGTTTCGTCGGCGTCGACACCGATCTCCCGCATCCGCAGCAGCTCCAGGCACACCGAGCCGGAGCGCACCGCGCGCACGGCCAGCGCCGCGGCGAACAGCACCAGCTCGGACGGTTCCCGGCCCAGCCTGCCCAGCCGCAGCGCCACATGCACGTCCGCCGCCGACAGCACACCCGCCTCGTTGAACGTGCGCAACAAGCCGGTCCCCCGCTGCGCCACCTGGATCGAGGTCATCGCCCGGCCTCCCCGGCCAGTAGCGCCGACAGCGCGACAACCAGATCGGCGGGCGGGTGCCAGTCGAAGACGCCACAATCGGCTGGCGTCTGCGGCCCGACCATGCCGCGCACGAACAAGTATCGAACGCCGCCGAGATGACGCGCGGGGTCGTAGCCCGGCAGTCGCCAGCGCAGATATCTATGCAGCGCAACGGAATACAGCAGAGCCTGCAACGGATAGTGGGAGCGCAGCATCTCGGTGGCCATTCGATCGCGGGTGTAGTGCGCGACGGTGAGATCACCGGTGCCCAGCCGGTTGGTCTTGTAGTCCACGATGACGAACCGCGGCGCCGCGTCATCGGTGACACGCAGCACGGCGTCGATACTGCCGGTCAGATATCCGCGCAGCGGGATGTCCTCCAGCGCGGACACCAGCTCCGCGTATCCGTACAGGTCGTCGTCTGCGGGAAGGTGGGCGCGCAGCAGGTCGGCAATCCGCCGCAGTGTCGCCGCCGTGGCGCCCATCCGGTCGCCGCCCGCCAGCGGCAGTTCGAACTCGAGCTCCGTGAGGCGGTCGCGGCGGGCGACGTCGGCGAGGCAGCCGTGGCCGAGTGGCGTCCGCAGTACCGCGAGCAGCGCGGTGGCGAGCTGTTCCGGGTCTGCCTCGGCCATCAGCTCCGCCACCGTGGCACGGCACCGCTCGCGCACCTCGGCCGCCAGATCAGTGCGATCGGTGTCGATCCGTTCCAGCACTCCGTGCACCAGGGTGCCGAACTCCGCGCCGTAGGGTAGGGCGTTCATCAGTGAGGCGGCGCCGGTCTGCTCCGGCTCGGCGGCCGCGGTCGGCGCAATGCTCGCCGGCTCGTCGCCGGGACCCCGGACGTCCTCCGGTTCGCTGTCGGTGCCGAGTGCGACGGGTCCGTGCGCCGAAGCGGTGAGCGCGGAGTACGAAGTCCGCCGCCACTGCTGGTCCACGACGCGGTCGAACCGCGCGGCCGCCAGCCTGCCGAACGCGGGTTCGGTCCGCACCCGCCGGATCGCGACGTCGTCGATTCCGCGCACCGCCGTCACCGAGATAGCCGCTCCCGCCGCCTGCGCCCAGGCCGAAACAGCCGATGCGGCAACAGCATCCGCGGGCACAGCGGCGCGCGCGGCAACGGCGGCGGCGCGGTCGGCGCGCCCGAAGACCATCCGGTGCAGAGGGGAAGCCGCGGTCGTGATCGCCGGCGCCCACCAGGCGACGATCTGGCACATCGACCGAGTGAGCGCGACATACAGCAGCCGCAACTCCTCTCCCGCCTCCTCGGCTTCGCTGCGCGTCTTGCGTTCGGGGTAGCCGGCGGCGTCCGGACCGCCCACATCGAGCACGCGCGCGCCATCGTCGTCATGGAACAGCAGCGTCGCGGGGTACGGATTCTTCGCGCTGTCCCACGCGAACGGCAGGTAGACGACCGGGAATTCCAGTCCCTTACTGGCGTGCACGGTCGCGACCTGCACGGCCGCGGCGTCCCGGTCCAGCCTGCGGCTGCGGTCGGCGACGGCGCCCGAGGCGGGATCGCGCACCCGGTCGGTCAGCCATCGAGTCAGTGCGGTCAGCCCGAGCCCTTCGGTGAGCGCGACCTGGTCGAGCAACTGCGCGATGTGCCGCAGGTCGGTGAGCCGGCGCTCGCCGTTCTCGACGGCGAGCAGCCGCTGCGCCAGGCACGCTTCGGTGGAGATCTTCTCGAAGACGGCCGCGAAGCCCGCGCGGGTGAACAGCCGCGCGGCCTCACGCAACTGCGCACTGACCCGCCCGACGAGATCGGCTCCACCGCTGTCGAGCTCGGCCGCGGTGATGCCGAACAGCGGGGTGCACGCGGCCAGCCGCACCCGGTCGCCGCGGTGCGGCTGTTCCAGCGCCCGCAGCACCCACAGCCAATCGGTCGCGCTACTGGTCGCGAAGACGCTGGTGCCCCCGGCGAGCACGGAGGCGACGCCGACGCGGTCCAGCGCCGTGCGCACCACCTCGATTTGCGAGCGGGTCCGCACCAGCACCGCGATGTCGCCGGGGCCGATCGGCCTGCGGACGGCATCGCCAGGCACCGGGATGTTCGAATCCGACTCGGCGACAACAGGTTCAGCCTTCACCTCGAGCAGCACGCCGGAGTCGAGCAGGCCGACGATGTCGGCGGCCAGGTCGTCGGCGACCGCGGACCGCATCCGGCCGACGGACGGGAACCCGGACTTGTTCAGCGGCCCGGCGCCGGTGCGGGGCAGGCATCGCACGCGCATCGGTGCAATCAGCTCGTCCGGACCGGACAACCGCGACCACGGCCAGGTCGCGGTGACCTGATGCACGCCGATCTCCTGGTGCCCCAGCGCGGCGCCGCCCTGCAGGTGGTCCAGCGCGGCCAGCAGTCCCGCATCGCTGCGCCAGTTGGTGGTCAGCTCCTTGCGGGTGTCGGCGTGCGCGACGGCGTCCAGGTAGCTGAGCACTTCGGCGCCGCGAAAGGCATAGATCGCCTGCTTCGGATCGCCCACCAGGACCAAGGTGGAATGCCCGTGAAACGACCTGCGCAGGATGTCCCACTGCAGCGGGTCGGTGTCCTGGAACTCGTCGACCAGAGCGACGCGGTAGCGCGCCCGGATGCGGCGGCACGCACGCGGGCCGTGTTCCGGATCGGCGAGCACGTCGTGCAGCAGCACCAGCAGGTCGTCGAAGTCACGCAGCCCGGCCAACCGCTTACGTCGTTCGGTCTCCGCGCGGACGGCGTGCCCGAACGCCACGCGCTCGCCGGCAGCGCCCTCGCCGTCCGGGACGAGTACTGCGTGCCGGTCCGACACCGCGGCCGAGGCGAGCGCGCGAGCCTCCTTCACCGAGAACGGAGCGTCGGCGCGGGCGTAGCGGCTCAGGTAGAGGTCGTCGACGACTGTCGCGACGAGGTCGTCGACGGTCTCCACCAGCCGGGTGCCGGAATCGTGTTCACCCCCGAACCCCAGCTCGTCGAGCATGCGCTGACAGAAGCTGTGCGTGGTGGCGATGGTCCCCGCATCGAAATCCGACAGCGCCGCCAGCAGGCGCCGCTGCCGTAGCCGCACTTCCGATTCGCCGGCGTGCGCCAGATACCGGACCAGCTCATCAGCATGTGCCCGCGCCGCCTGCGGGTCGGCCAATCCGGCGGCGACGGAGACGAATCGGTCGCGGGCACGTTCGCGCAACTCCTGGGTCGCGGCGCGACTGAACGTCACCAGCAGCAGCTGGGACACCTCGATGCCGGCCTCGGCGACGTAGCGCACGGCAAGCCCGACAATGGCATGCGTCTTGCCGGTGCCCGCGCTGGCTTCCAGCACCGTCGTTCCGGTCGGCAACGGCCCACACGGCACGAACGCGTCAGCGGAGGCGGGCGCGGGCACGGCGACGGGAGTTTCCTGGACAGTCACGCGTGCCTCCCTCTCGCGCGGCCGAACGTCACGCGGTCTGCGGACAGCTCGAGCGGGCGGTGGACCGGCCACGCCGAGCGGGGCGGATCGGCTATCTCAGCCGCATACCGCGGTCCGAGCTGCCATTCTGCTGTGTGCGCGGCCACGGTCGGGCAACCAACACGCGTCATCGCCACGGTGGATTCCAGCGCGCCGCATCGAGCCGCGCGCAATCGGCGGTCCCGACCGGGCGGATGGTGATCGGTCACGGCTGCCGCTGGCTTTCCGCGGCCAGCAGCGGAGCCCAGATCCGCCGGGCCAGCGCGCCGAAACGGGTGGTTTCCCCCGGCTCCCCGGACGAAGCGGGTGCCGCCATGAGGTCGTCGAGGCGGGGCGCCGGACCCCAGACGTAGCGCAGGTGACGGTCGGTGTGATCGCCGAACGGGCCGGGACCGTGGGGACCGCCGTTGAACTCACGCTCGGCAGCGGCGATCGCGTCATCGGTGCCCGCGCCGCGCAAGCGCCGTTCGGCATAGACCGCGGTAGCAGCGGGCGCGACCGGCAACGGTTCGGTCAACCCCGCGTCACGCAGGGCGACGAGCTCGCGCAGGATCTTCCGGGCCGCCGGCGCGTCGGGTGCGGTGAGCTCGCATCGCCAGGCGGGACGGCCGAATTGGCCCCGCCCGGTGCTCACCGCGTGCCATGACCGGTCCTCCGTCACGGCCAGCGCGAGCAGGGAAACCCACGCGCCGATCCGGTGTTTCGGCGCGAGCCGGGAGAAGGTGGTGCGGACCAGCGTTTCGCCGTGTACCTCCGGTACGGTGCCGGTGAGCCTGCGTCCGTTGCCCAGATCCACCGCGATATCCACGGCGCGGGTGGCACCGGTGTAGTCCGCCCGCGCGGCGCGCACCAACCGGTCCACGGTGTGCTCGACCTCGTCGAGAACGGCTGCCCCGAAACCGAAGGGCGGCAGTGCGCCGCGCCGCCATTCCGCCGCCCGCAGCCCCGCCGGGTCCGCCCCGGTCAGGCGGGCGGCGAGCAAGCGCTCGCCCAGCTCCCACTTGGCGAGGCCGTCGAGTTCGATGGGCAACCGGTCGGCGATGTCCTCCTCGTGCTCCGGAACGCGCAGGCCGAGGCGCTGCCACAGGAAAGCGCGCACCGGGTGCTCGGCGAACGAGATCAAATCGGCCAGCGCCACATCAGCCGTTTCCGCGGCGGGCAGTGGCGCGGACAGGAACGGCGGATGCGGCTGCGCGGGCCGACCGGACGCGTAGGCGCCGGCCAGCGCGGCGGTATCGAAACTGAACGGATCCTCGGCCCGGAAATTGCGGCAGTCGAAATCCTGCAGCGGATGCCGCGTGACCACCGCGTCCATCGCCGCGGCGCCGACATGGGCATGCAGCACGTCCAGCAGCTCGGCGACCGGGATGGCGGGCGGGCGGCGTGCCCCGCTCACCGGGTCGGCGCCGGTGTGGAACACCAGCAGGGTGTCCCGGGCCGCGAGGACCGCGTCCAGCAGCAGCTGCCGGTCCTCGCTGCGCGGGTCCCGTTCGCCCGGCAGTGGTCGTCTCGCCAGCAGATCATCACCGGCGGTGCCGCTCGCCCGCGGGAACACCTCGTCGTCCACGCCGAGCAGCACCACCACGCGGTGTGGCACCGACCGCATCGGCACCAGCGTGCAGACGGTCAGCTCCCCGGTACGAAAGTTGGCCCTGGTCGGCCGCGCGGCCAGCCGCGAACGCAGCAGCACGCCGACGTCGGCCAGCCGCAACGACACCTCGCCCGCGTGCTCGGTGGCGGCGGCGAGCTCCCGCCTGGCCTCGGTGCGCACCCACGCCTGCGCGTCCGGCACGTCGGTCAGCAGATCCAACGCGCGAGCGAGCACCGCCGCCCACTCGTGCGCGGGCCGGGGGCCGCGCAGGTCGCGCAGGCACACCGCGAGCCGATCGATGAATTCCGCGAAGCGTCCGGCCAAGTCGACGTCGTTGCTGTCCACGTCGTCCAACGGCAGCACGAGATCCAGCCAGTCGTCGGAGGTTTCCCCCGCGGTGACGCCGAGCAGAATGCGGTCCACCGCGCTGTTGAGCGTGTTCTGTGCGAAGTCCGCGAGTCCGAACGCCTGGCGCTGGCGCTGCCCGACCCCCCACCGCGCACCGGATTCGGCCGCCCACGCACGCAGCCGCTCGATGTCATCGTCGTCGAATCCGCAACGGCGCCGGACGGTTTCGGCGGCCGCGAGGTCGAGGACCTCGGTGACGGTCACCCTGCCGTCGGCCAACTCCAGCAGTACGCCGATCACCGCGAGCAGCGGATTGGTCACCCCGCGTCCCCGGTCCGCCAGGCGCACCCGCAGCCGATGCGCCGGATGCTGCGAATCGCCCTGCGCCTCTGGCGATCCGGGCGTCCGCGGTCCGAACGCCGCCCGCACCAGCGGTGCGTACGCCTCCACCTCCGGACACATGACGACCACGTCGCGGGGCTCCAGCGTCTCGTCGGCCGCGAACAGCCCGAGCAAGCATTCCCGCAGCACCTCGACCTGCCGCGCGGGACCGTGACACGTGTGCACCTGCACGGTGCCGTCCGCGCCGACCGCTCCTTGTACGGGCGGCCACCGGTCGTCCCGGATGCCGGCCTGCAACGCGCGCAGCAAGGTGGCGGGCGAATCCACTTCCGGCGCACCGCTATCGGATCGATCCGACGCCGCGGGGTGGTAGGTGTCGAAGCCGGTGGCGACGAGCTCGCCGAGCCGTTGCTGGAGCTCGCGGACGTCGCGGGCCGGCCCGGCCAGCAGCGGATGCGACACCACGGCGGCGCTGCGGTCCTCCGCACGGGTACGCGCCACGGGTACGCGAACCAACCGCGACCAGAGGACCGGGCTCGGATGCGCGAGCCACACGTGCACGTCACGGGCGGCGGCCAGAGCCGAGAGCACCGCGAGCTGGTCGCTGGGCAGACGGGTCATTCCGAACAGCGATATCCGCGCGGGAAGGGAAACCAGATCCGGTTGTGTGCGCAACCGCGCGCAGGCGGCCTCGAGGCGCTCGGCCGGGCTCGGCGCCCCGATCTCGGCGCGCAGCCCGCGCCACAGCATGGGTTGCCAGAGCAGATCGTCGGGCACCGCGGCGCCAGCGCCGTCGGTGTCCCGCCCCACGGCCCAGTCGGTGATCAGCGCGGGGCGCTGCGCGCCGTAGCTATCGAACAGCGCGGCCACTTCGGCCGCGGTCGCGTAACGCCGGCCGAGACGGTGCTCACGCCCCGCACCCGCCCGCGCCCCCAGGTGTCTGGCCAGCACGGCACACCACGGCTGCGGCAACGACGCATCGATCACCCGCAGCAGCGTCCATACCACTCGCTCCTTGGCCCACGGATCGTCCTCGGGGGCCACCCCACCGGCCGCGGACACCACCTCGGCGACCAGCCCGGCGGGCGACGGAAAGACGACGTTCGCGCAGACACCGTCGGCCGAATCGCCCGCGCCGAGCACCGCCGAGAGCGTTTGCGTCAGCCAGCGCTCCACGCCTTTGGCGGGCACCGCGACCACCTCGGCCGCGAACGGGTCCTCCTGCGGCGACGACAGCAGCCCGGCGAGCGCCTGGACCAGGACGTCAGCGCGCTCAGCACGGTGGATGTGCAGCGGCATCTGCGCCCTTTCGCCTCGATGGTGCCGGGCTGTACGGGCCGCGGACTTCGTGCACGTTTATACGCCCGGCGACCGACGCGCAATCGCACCACCCCATCCGACGGCACGTGAAATAGACCACACGAGAAAGGATTATTTCGTCATGTCACGCGGGATCAGCGCGACCGATGTGCGAGAGTGCTGCACCGGGGTGGGACGAGAGCTGTACCGAAAGGCTGGTTCGCGTTCATGGATGCGATGGTGATTCCCCTGGTTCCGAGAGGCGGTTTCACAGTCCGCCGCGTCGGTGACCGCTGGGAGCTCGTCAACTCGCGCCACTACGGGCGTACCGTGGTCCTGCATTCCTGGCCTCGGGACCGGCACACGGAGGCGTTCGAGCACTGCTACCGCCTCAACGGTCGCACGGTCGAACAACTGCGCGCTGCCTTCCGCTGAAGCGCCCCGGCCTGCGACGACAGCCGAAACCCGGTGCGGCGCAAGCACGCAAACGCCCGGAGCCGAGCGCGAGACGTGCGTGCGGACCCGCGATGTGCGATCGTGTTCCCTCGTGCGTCATCCGTTCCCCGCCACCCGGACCTTTCCCCACGTGGCCGCCTCCGCCTGTGTCCTCGCCGCCGCGGCGATCCTCGCCCCGAGCCTGCCCGCCATGCTCCCGACCGCGGGCGCGGCGCCGCTCGCGCACACGCAGGGATGCCTGGCCGGTTTCGACTGCGATATGAGCAGCCGCATCGCCGCTGTCGACAGCTACCTCAACAACCGCCCCGGCGTCACCGGTTACGTCGTGCGCGATCGGGTGTCAGGCGGGGTTTACGCCAACGCCCACGCGGAGAACGCGGTCTGGACCGCGTCCACGATCAAGCTCGCGATCGCGACGGATCTGCTGAACCGGGCGCGGCTCGGCGCGATCACGTTGTCTGCCGAAGACCGCGGCCTCCTGGAAGGTATGCTGGCCACCTCGAACGACGGCGCCGCCGACTTCCTGTGGACCAAGTACGGGGGCATCGACCGGATGGCGTTCAACAACGCCTTCCGGGCCAACGGCATGACCTCCCTGGTGCCGCAGCCGACCAACACCGCGCTGTTCCCGGATTGGTCGTTCCAGAAGTGCACCGCCGCCGACCTCGACCGGTTGATGGACCACATCCTGAACCGCATGCACCCCGATGACCGCAACTACCTCATCGACCGGATGCGCGCGGTCGATTCCAACCAGCACTGGGGCGTGTGGGGGGCCGGCGCGAAGATGCGCCCGGGCCTGAAGAACGGCTGGTCCGCCGAAGAGGGCGGCTGGGTGGTCAACTCGGTCGGCTTCGCGGGACCGGGCGAACGCTACACCCTCGCCATCATGACGTCGCTCAATGGCGCGGGCGGCTACACCGAAGGCGCCGACACCGACACCCGAGTCGCCGAGATCCTGTTCGCCGGACGCTGAGCCCATTTTGCAGCGCCTGCGGCGCTGCGTGTTCGCGGCCCCGGGAAGTCTCGTGTCCGAGCGACCGAGACTCGCGCCTACGGCGCATGCGCTTCGGTCACTCGGACACGAGACGGGCCGCGAACGGTGCTCGTAAGACTCGCACCCGATGGGGCTCGGAACGCATGCGTGCTAGGGCGTCATCTGCGCCTGGCTGTCCGAGCCGGGTGCGCATCCGGAACGCGCGGGCATCGCCGCGGAGGTGCCCTGCTTGCGGGTCCAGGACCAGCCTTCGCCCATTTTGTGTCGATGCCAGGCGCGAGACGGCCGCGAACGGTGTCTGTCAGGCTCGCATCCAACGCAACCCGGATCGCGTGCATCGGTCGCGGGCCGTGTTTGCACTGCCTGCGCCTGCGGCGGTCGTAGGACAGGGGCTGGGCGGGTGCTAGTCACCTGGTGGCCGCGCGCCTGCGCAGCATCACTGGGGCGCCGTCCCTGGGGAACGGGATCGTGGTGAACCCCCAGGGCATCCGATATTTCTCCGGGATCCGCCACTCGTATTCGCGCACCAGGGCGGCGGCTACCGTCTTCACCTCGAACGTGCCGAAGTGCATCCCGATGCACTTGTGCGCGCCCGCACCGAACGGCATCCAGGCCAGGCGGTGCGACTTGTCCTCGCGCCGCTGCTCGCCGAACCGCTCGGGGTCGAATCGCTCGGGGTGGGTCCACAGCTCAGGGAGCAAATGATCGACCTGGTAGGCGAGGTCGACCGGGGCGCCCGCGGGAATGTAATGCCCGGCGATCTCGGTGTCGCGCACGGCGCGGCGCGACAATCCCGGAACCGGCGGCATCAACCGCAGGCTTTCCTTCACGACCAGGTCCAGATCGGTCAGTTCCGCTAGATCCGCGATCGTCGGCGGCGCATCACCGAGCCGCTCGTCCATAGCGAGCACCTCAGCGCGCACCCGCTGCTGCCAGTCGGGGTGTTTACCCAAGTAGTAGGCGACCGCGGTGGCGGTCGTCGTGGTGGTGTCGTGTGCGGCCATGATCAGGAAAATCATGTGGTTCACCACGTCCGCGTCGCCGAAGACGCCGCCGTCCTCGCTGCGCGCGTGACAGAGGCCGGAGAAGAAATCCGACGATTCGGCGCGGCGTTTTTCGGGCAGCATCGCGGTGAAGTACTCCTCGAGCACCTTCCGGCCACGCAGCCCGGCCCGCCAGTTCCCGCCGGGCACCGAGTGCCGGATGATGGACAGCCCCGCGTGCGTGCAGTCGACGAACGCGTCGATGAGCTGTCGCCGGCGCGGCCCGACGTCGACAGCCATGAAGGTCTCGCCGGCGATGTCGAGGGTCAGTTCTTTGATGGTCGGATACAGACGCACGGTTCGTTCGGTGGCGCGCCCCTGCGGAACCCACCGCCCGATGCTCGCGCGCACCACCGGGGTCAGCGCCGCCAGGTGCGCTTCCAGCCGGTCCCTGGTAAAGGCTTGCTGCATGATCCGGCGGTGGAATTTGTGCTCGTCGAATTCCAGCAGCAGCAGGCCACGCCGGAAGAACGGGCCGATGAAATAGTCCCAGCCCTGGCCGAAGTCCCGGCGCCGGTGACCGAGCACCTCGTCGAGCGCGTCGGGCCCGGCGACCAGCACCCGGTCGACACCGAGGGAAGAGTTCAGCGAGACCGGCCCGTAGCGGCGGTAGCGCTCCATCATCTCGGCCGGACCCCAGCGCATGTAGTGCAGCGCCCGGCCCAGATAGGGCAATCCGGCATCGCCGCGCACGGCGATGGCATTACTTCCGCACGGTGGCGTGGCCAGCACCTGACGCCGTTCCGGCAGCAAACCCAGCGCACGGTCGATCAGATGATCGTGCGGGACCTCGATCAGCGCGACGTTCTCCGATCCGGCCTGCGGGCCGGACTCGGGGCGGACCACGCGGTCACCGGCAACCATGGCGAACCTCCCTGAACGACAGTGTCCATCGTAGGCTTCCAGCCGCGTCCGCCCGCGCCGGTTCCGCCGTCCCGATCCTGCCCGCATCGAGCCGCTGACGGTGCGATAACGCACCGCAACACGCAGGAACAAGAATTTCGCCGTGACGGTGCACGACGCGGCGGCTACGGTTGGGCGTGTCAGCAACCGTCGCCGGGAACGCCCCGGGGTGCATCGAGGAGCAGCACGATGAGCAGTCAGACTGCCGAGAACGGTCGGCACCGGGTGGTGGTGATCGGCTCGGGCTTCGGCGGCCTGTTCGGCACGAAACATCTCGAGCACGCCGACGTCGAAGTCACGCTGATCTCGAAGACCTCGACCCACCTGTTCCAGCCGCTGCTCTATCAGGTCGCGACCGGCATCCTTTCGGTCGGCGAGATCGCGCCCGCCACCAGGCTCGTGCTGCGCAAGCAGAAGAACGCGCGGGTGCTGCTCGGCGAGGTCACCGACATCGACCTGCGCAACAAGACGGTGACCTCCCACCTGCTCAGCAACGACACCGTCACCCCGTTCGACAGTCTGATCGTCGCGACCGGTGCGCAGCAGTCCTACTTCGGCAACGACCGGTTCGCCACCTTCGCGCCCGGTATGAAAACCATCGATGACGCGCTGGAGTTGCGCGGCCGGATCCTGGGGGCGTTCGAGCAGGCCGAGGTGGCCACCACCCAGGAGGAGCGCGACCGGCTGCTGACCTTCGTCATCGTCGGCGCGGGCCCCACCGGCGTCGAACTGGCGGGCCAGATCGCCGAGCTCGCCGATCGCACGCTGGAGGGCACCTTCCACAACATCGATCCGCGCGACGCGCGTGTGGTGCTGATCGAGGGCGCCGGCGCGGTGCTCGGACCGATGGGGCCCAAGCTGGGCGGCAAAGCCGAACGGCGCCTGACGAACATGGGCGTGGAGATCCAGCTGAACGCGATGGTGATCGACGTCGACGCGTTCGGCGTGACGGTCAAAGACTCCGACGGCACCATCCGCCGCATCGAGTCGGCGTGCAAGGTCTGGTCGGCGGGCGTCCAGGCCAGTCCGCTGGGCAAGATGATCGCCGACCAGTCCGATGGCACCGAGATCGACCGGGCCGGCCGGGTCGTGGTCGAACCGGATCTGACGGTGCGGGGCTACCCCAACGTGTTCGTGGTCGGCGACCTGATGTCGGTACCCAACGTGCCCGGTCAGGCGCAGGGAGCCATCCAGGGCGCGACCTATGCGGCCGAGCAGATCAAGGCCGGCCTCAAGGGCCGGACGCCGCAGCAGCGCAAGCCGTTCAAGTACTTCAACAAGGGCAGCATGGCCACCATCTCGCGGTTCAGCGCCGTGTGTCAGGTGGGCAAGCTGGAGTTCGGCGGGTTCATCGCGTGGCTGGCCTGGCTGGCGCTGCACCTGTACTACCTGGTCGGGTACCGCAGCCGGATCACCACGGTGATCCAGTGGTTCGTCACCTTCCTCGGCCGCGGCCGCGGACAGATGGCGGCCACCGAGCAGTGGGTGTTCGCGCGACTGGCCTTGGAGGCCATCACTACCGGCGACGGGGAGGACGCCGAACAACTGGCCGCCGCGCTCGCCGCGGCCACCACGAGTCGACTGGCGGTGGACAAGGCCAACACCGACGTCAGAGCGGGCTGAATAGCGACACAGAGCTTGTTGCGATTCGGGTGCCATAGCGCGCGCCCGACCAATCCAGGTTGCCAGCGAATCCGAATGTGGGGCGTCGAAGCCTCCTTCCGGATGAAAGGTGATCTATGGGCACAGGCAAGCACAGAGCAGCCGACCCGCGTCGACAGAAGATGGGTTCGATCGTCGTCGCTGGGACGATTCCGCTGGTCCTCGCGCTGGCGGGAACCGGCACCGCGAACGCCGACCCCGATCGGTCCGCCCTGGCGCCCCCGGCCGACCACACGGAGCAGACCGGCGAAGCAGGGCAGTGGCCTGCGGCCCAGGCCCCGAACGTGCGTCCGTACCAAGGTCTGCGTATCCCGGACGACACGCTGAGTTCGTTGCAGTGGGCGCGGCCGCTGCCGGACAAGAAATACCTGGCCCCGGTGGATGTGCTGCACCTGCCCATTCCGGTCGCCCCGGTGCCGCCGATCGCGCCGCCGCCGCACAAGTTGCGCTTCGGTGACGTGCAGGTCGACGCACCGGAATGGCTCTATCGGGAGCAGGCGATCCAACTCAACGACGGCGCGGCGCAAGCAGAGGCCGACATGGCGACGTTCCTCGACTCCGTCGGCATGGAGCGAACCCGGTCCGACCGCATCGCGGGCCAGACGGTGGGCGCCGCCGCGATCGGTGCGGCCGCGGGCGCCGCGGTGGCAAGCCCGTTCGCTCTGGTCGGGGCCGCGGTCGGCGGCGTGATCGGCGGTGTGATCGGCTTGCCGTTCGCACCGATCGGCCTTGCCGCGGGTCCGATGGGCGCGGCTTACGGCGCGGCCCTCATGGCCGTCCCCCTTGCGGCCATCGGCGCGGGCGTCGGTGCGACCCTGGGGGCGGTGCACGCGTTCAGCGCGCCCCCACAGGCCGCGAGCGCACCTCCGGAATCCGCGGAGAACCCGGCGGAAACCGCCGAAACGGCTCCTGCCGACACGCCCTCGGAGGGGGCCGACGGTTGAGCGGACCGGCGCATTCCAGGAGTGCGACGGAAGGGTGGGAACCCGACGACATCGGCGGGCTCCCACCTTTTCGCTTCTCCCACGGGCCTCAGCGCTGCGCGGATGAGGCGAACCGGGCGATGAGTGCCATCACCACCAGCGCCGACGCGCCGACGGTCACCGCGACATGGAGCCCGTCGACGAAGGATTCGCGGGCCGACTCGATCAACGCCGCATCGCCGCCGGCCTTCCGGATAGTCTCACCGAGCGTGGGCGCGTAGTCACCACCGGACCGGAAGATCAGCGCCGCGAGCGAGCCGAGCAGCGCCAGGCCCAGTGCGTTGCCCAATTCGAAGCTGGTCTCCGAGATGCCTACCGCCGACCCCGCCCGCTGCGGCGGTACCGACGACACCGCCACGTCGGACACGAGCGTGAAGGACAGGCCATAGCCGATTCCGGCGATGGTGGAGCCGGTCAGATACCACCCGGGCCCGCCGTGCACGCCGACGCCGAGCATCATGAGGTTGCCGAGCGCCGAGGCCAGCAGGGCGAAGACGAAAGTGGCGGGAGCACCGAACCGGTGTCCGACCCGTGCGCCGCCCATCGCGCATACGAACACCGCGATCGCCATCGGGATACCGAGCAGCGCCGCGGCCAGCGGCGTGCGCCCGGTCACCGACTGCAGGTAGACGCTCGTCAGATAGCTCAGACCGGCCAGCGACATCATGCCGATCAGGCTGGCACCGATCGCCACCGAGAACGGGACCCTGGCGAACAACCTCAGGTCGAGCAGTGGTTCATCGAGCCGGCGCTGTCTACGGACGAAGACAGTCGAGAT
Source organism: Nocardia glycosmidis (assembly GCF_052545115.1). Lineage (NCBI taxonomy): Bacteria > Bacillati > Actinomycetota > Actinomycetes > Mycobacteriales > Nocardiaceae > Nocardia > Nocardia glycosmidis. The sequence continues at coordinate 164,479 of NZ_JBQWRH010000007.1, forward strand.
CATCGCGCCGATCAGCGCGATGACGATGGCCCACCCATCGATGCCTTCGGTCGCGGCGCGTTTGACGCTGTAGACCATCGGCAGGATGCCACCGATGGACAAGGCGACGCTCGGCAAGTCCAGCCGCCCCAGGACGACCGCCCGATGTTCCGGCAGCACGAACGGACCGAACGCGAGCAGGATCAGCAGTACTGGAATATTGATGAGAAAAACCGAGCCCCACCAGAATTGGTGCAGCAACAGGCCACCGATGATCGGCCCGACGGCCGAGCCGCCGGCGAAGAACGCCGTCCAGACCCCGATCGCGGCGGCCCGCTCGCGCGCGTCCGGAAACAGGCTGGAGATCAGCGCAAGGCTGGAGGGCAGCAAGGTCGCGCCACCGATGCCCATGAGGGCCCGCGCCGCGATCAGCACGCCCGCGCTCGGCGCGAATGCCGCGAACACCGACGCGATCCCGAAAACCATGGCGCCCGCCAGCAGGAGCCTGCGCCGCCCGAACCGGTCACCGAGGTTGCCCATGGTGATCAGCAGGCCCGCGATCAGGAAGCCGTAGACATCGAGAATCCACAGTTGCTGGGCCGCTGAGGGGTCCAGATCGACGGTCAGCGTCGGAAGGGCGAGGAACAGCACCGAAATATCCAGCGACACGAGCAGCACCGGCAGCAGCAAAACGGACAGGCCCAGCGAGGCGCGGCGCCCACCCTTTGCCGTCGGCGCCCGCCGCATGTCTGTCATCATCCCGAATATCCTCTCACCGGCGCGCACGTTGTACGCCCGAGTCCGCCTACAGCGCATCGCCCCAAACGGTCGGACCGTCAGTTCGAATGACGAAGGGCCGCAGTCGCTTCGGCCGAAAAATCGGCCACGCCCGACACTACCGCCGAGGTGGTGCTCGGCCCGACGATGCCCGCGCAGGCCGATGTGGACCTGCGCGTTGCGGCGGAACGAGCCACGGCCGAGGCCCGCGCCCCGCCGCACGCCGCACGCCGGAGTCGATCCCCTGATCGAAGCACTCAGTCGGCGCTGTCGCCGTTGACGACAGCGTAGGCGAAACCATCCCACCCTTTGCTGCCCACGGTCTGGACCACGGTCGCGTCCAGGCTCGGTTCGGCGGCGAGCAGTTCGATCAGTTCCCGGCCGGCCTGGGCGGCCGGGTCCGGCGAGTGCTCCTGCACGATGGCCCCGCCGCGGACCACGTTGTCGACGATGATCACCGAGCCCGGCCGGGTCAAGCGCAGCGCCCACAGCACGTAGTTCGAGTTGTTCACCTTGTCCGCGTCGATGAACACCAGATCGAACGGATCGGGATCCTCCTCGGCGAGCACCAGCAGGCTGTCCAGCGCGGCGCCGACCCGGATCTCCACCCGCTCGCCCACCCCGGCCTGTTCCAGGTTCGCCCGTGCTACCGCAGCGTGCTGCGCGGCGAACTCCAACGTGACCACCTGCCCCTTCGCGCCGACCGCACGGGCGAGCCAGAGCGTGCTGTATCCGCCGAGCGTGCCGATCTCCAGCACCCGTCGTGCCCCGATCGTCCTGGCCAGTAAATTCAGGAACTTTCCCTGCGGCGGTGACACGTCGATCGCGGGCAGGTCCGCAGCCTTGTTCGCCGCCAACGCGGCTTCGGAAGCGCGATCCGCCACGAGGGTTTCCACGAGATAGTCGTCTACGTCGGTCCATTCAGGTGTCGTCATACTGGAAGTCTGCCACCGGATTCCGTCCGCGAGATCGGCTCCGGCGAGTAGCGTGCGTCCCAGGAGGCGGACATGGTCAGGAGTCGACAGCGCGCAGGAGACAGTACGACGAGCCTGCCGCACGCCATCGCCGTCACCGTCTGCCTGCTCGCCCTCGGCGCCCCCACCCCGGCCCATGCCGCGCCCGGCGGCGGGGGCGCCGAGTACGTCGCGCTCGGCGATTCCGGCGCGGCCACCACCGGCGTACGGAACTTCGATACCTCGGCTCCGCTGCGATGCCTCCGCTCGACCGCCAACACACCGAAGCTGGTCGCCCAGGATCTCGGCCTGCGACTCGACGACCGCACCTGCAATTCGGCGCGAATCACGGACCTCAGCACCGCTCAGGAGCCGGGGATCGCACCGCAGTTCGATGCGCTCGGCCCGGACACCAGACTGGTGACGGTACACATCGGCGCGAACGACGCCCTGATGGCCGAACACGTCGTCGCCTGCCACGCATCCGGCATCTTCGGCGTCGGCGTTTGTGCCGGTCCGGCCTGGGACGCCGACATCGACGGCATCGCGACGTCATATTCGGCCGCGTTACGCCAGATCGCGGCGCTGGCACCGAAGGCGAAGATCGTCGTGGACGGCTGGCCGAGCTACGTCCGCGAGGGCGGTTGCCCCGAACTCGTCGGACTTCGCCCCTCCGACGCCGGCCGCGTACAGGCCGCCTTCGACCACCTCAACACGGTGGTGGCCGGCGCCGCCACGGCACACGGCGCCACCTATGTCGACACCCGTGCCGCGTCGATAGGCCGCGACGCCTGCGCCCCGGCCGGGGTTCGCTGGATCGACCCGGTGATCGCCACCGAAACCCTCGTCCCGTACCACCTCACGCCACAGGGCATGCGAGGGGTCGCCGACGTCATCGTCCCGGCGATCCGCGCGTCGGGATTGCCCGACTGAAACCCTTGCCGCCATGCGGCAGCGCCCCGGACTCCAGGTGGAATCCGGGGCGCTTCGGCGTGGGGCCTTACTTCGAGAAGTTCTCCGGCGGCTGCCAGGGGCGGCCGTGCGGGTCGTCGGGACGGTAGGCCGGGGGTTGCTGCGGAGGCTGCGGTTGCTGTGGAGGCTGCTGCGCTTGGAAGGCATCCTGCGGAGGAAGCACCGGCTGGTGCGGAGAGGGTTCGTATCCCTGCCGCGGCGATGCCGGTGCCACGCCCTCTACCGGAGTACGCGCCGTGGCTTCGGCGGCTCGCACGGCCCGCTCGATGGTCGGGTCGGGCGCGGTGTCGAACCAGTCCGCGACGTCGGAGTCATCCTCCGGCTTGACCTCCGAGCCGTCGGAGGCGGGTGGCTCGTAACGGAACACACCGTCCTCGCCCTGCGTGCCGAAGCTCTTGGCGAACCCTTCGAGCGCCTTGCCGAAATCGCTCGGCACCAACCACACCTTGTTCGCGTCGCCGCGGGCGACCATGGGCAGCGTTTGCAGGTACTGGTAGGCAAGCAGTTCCGGCGTCGGCTTGCCGGATTTGATGGCGGCGAAGACCTTTTCGATGGCTTTGGCCTGTCCCTGCGCTTGCAGATAGGCGGCGGCGCGCTCACCTTGGGCGCGCAGGATACGGCTCTGCCGTTCACCTTCGGCCGACAGGATCGCTGATTGCTTGGCGCCCTCGGCGGACAGGATCTGCGCCTGCTTGGCGCCCTCGGCCGTCTTGATCTGCGACTCCCGCTGGCCTTCCGCGGTGAGGATCATCGCGCGCTTCTCGCGGTCGGCCTTCATCTGCTTCTCCATCGACTCCTGGATCGATGGCGGCGGATCGATGCTCTTCAACTCGACCCGCGCGACCCTCAGTCCCCAGCGCCCGGTCGCCTCGTCGAGCACACCGCGCAGCTGGCCATTGATCGAGTCGCGGGAGGTGAGCGTCTGTTCGAGCGTCATACCGCCGACCACATTGCGCAACGTGGTAACGGTCAATTGCTCGACCGCGGCGATGTAGTTGCTGATCTCGTACACCGCCGCCTGCGGGCTGGTCACCTGGAAATAGACCACGGTGTCGATGTGCAGGGTGAGGTTGTCCTCGGTGATCACCGGCTGCGGCGGGAACGACACCACCCGCTCACGCAGATCCACCTTGGCGCGAACCCGGTCGGCGAACGGCACCAGGAACGTGAGCTGGCCCGACACCGTGCGCGAGTACCGGCCCAGGCGCTCGATCACCGCGGCCTCTGCCTGCGGCACCAGCGCGATCGACTTGAAGACCACCACCACGACCAGCAGGACGAGGACGGCGGCAACGATAAGGACAGCCATTACGGTCCTTTCCATACGACGGCGGTCGCGCCGTCGATCTTCATGACATACACGGTGGCACCAGGCTCGTAGACTTCGCTCGTATCCATCGGCCTAGCGGTCCAGATCTCCCCGCCGAGCTTCACCTGACCGGAATGCGCCGCGACCTGCTCGAGCACCAGCGCCGTCTTCCCGGGCAGCGCGTCCACATTCGTCGGCGTCGGCGGCGGAGTTCCGAAGCGTCGGCGCAGGGCCGGGCGGACACCGAGCAGCAGGACCGCCGAGATCACCGCGAACACGATGGCATCCACTACCAGCGAGGTGCCCGCCGCGGCGCTGACACCCGCGGTGCCGAGCGCGGCGACACCGAGCATCAGCAGCGTGAGGTCCCCCGTGAGCATTTCCGCCGCCGTGAGCAGGATGCCCGCGACAAGCCAAAAAATAGCGGCCACACGACCACTGTAATGCTCCGGCCCGGCTCATGGGATCGACCGCCGACGGTACTCGGCAGGAATTCCGCGCCGGGACGCGCGGCGACCGGCTGCGACGAATCCCGCAGGGGCGGTGCTAGCTTCAGGCGGTGAGCGGGCGTGACAGGTATGGCGACATCTTCTCCGGGCATCCCCGACCGAAGAAGCGGGTGATAGCGACGGTCACCGCGGACCGCGACCTGGTCGTCGAAGACGCCGCCACCGGATTCTGCGGCGCCGTGGTCGGATTCGATCGCAGTTACGACGGCGAGTTCGTCAAGCTGGAGGACGCGCGCGGCGTGGTGCGGCTGTTCGCGCTGCGCGAGGCCGCGTTCCTCATCGACGGCGAGCCGGTCACGCTGGTGCGGCCGGTCGCGGCCGCGCCGAAGAAACCCACCCGCTCCGCGTCGGGCTCCACCCGGGTCGAGGGTCTGCGCGCCAAGGTGGCTCGCGGTAGCCGGATCTGGGTGGAGGGTGTCCACGACGCCGCCCTGGTGGAGCGGGTGTGGGGCCACGATCTGCGTGTCGAGGGCGTGGTCGTCGAGCATTTGGAAGGCCTGGACAACCTGGCGACGCGGCTGGCGGACTTCGAGCCGGGACCCGGCCGGCGCGTCGGGGTGCTGGTCGACCATTTGGTGACCGGATCGAAAGAGACGCAGCTGACCACCGGGCTCGGACCGCACGTGCTGGTGACCGGGCACCCTTTCGTCGACGTCTGGCAGGCGGTGCGCCCCGCGACCGTCGGCATCGCGCAGTGGCCGCGGGTGCCGCGCGGCGAGAACTGGAAAACCGGCGTCTGCGCGCGACTGCGCTGGGGCACCCCGCAGGACGGATGGCGTCGGGTCTACGGCGCGGTGAACTCTTTCCGCGACTTGGAGGCCCCGCTCATCGGCGCGGTGGAACGTCTCATCGATTTCGTCACGGAACCGGCATAGGCGGCTGCCGCGCCTCCGCCGGCCCGGCACCTCGAGCAGCTACCGCACCCCCGCTCAGCCCAGCACCTCCAGCAGCTACCGCAACCCCACTCAGCCCGGCACGACTGGGATGGACTTCGCCCGGCCCGTGTCGCGGTGTGTGGCTGGATCCCCGTCGCGCCACCGGGATGGCAGCTGGTTTCCGCGTATGCCCAGTAGCCGTCACCCCGGTGTATCCGTGGTTCCGGCGCTGCTCACGAATGCCATCGCGCATGGATGCCCGCCGGTAGCGCCCACCCTTTATGCTCGATGATTATGTGCTCTCCAAGCGCGACGCTGACGGTGTGGGCGAGTTCCTGGCTGGCCGGCCGCAGTGCGCCCGACGATGTTTTGGCGGCCTTGCACGCATGGGCGCCGAGGCACACGATCGCTGCCGGCGATCCGCTCGCCGGCGGCCGCACCGATCTGCCTTGGTCGGCGCACGGCGGCCTGCCAGGAAGCGGAGTCATGGCTCTGCTCAAGGTGATTCGCGAGACCATGGCACGCCCGGGGTCACAGCTGCGACTGGTGCTGCCGGTGCCCGGAGACGTGCGGGGCGTCCCGGTGGGCACCGCGTTCGCCGCCGACGCGATCGAGGCCGAAGAGGGCATCCTGATCGGCGTCCCCGGCACCGACGGCACAGGTCTCATCCCGCAGTGGATCGAGGAGAACACGCTGCAGTGGACCGTCTACAGCACCCCGATCCCGACGGCGCCCGGGGCCGACATGTCGCTGGGCGAGGCCGAATACGCGATGCGCGAAGCGGTCCGCGACGCCGCCGACGCGCTGATGAAATTGCACACCACCGCGCTCGGCGCGGCCGATTCCGATCCGCGTGAACTCATCGAAGCCGAACTCGCCGACTACTCGCGGCACGACTATCCCGACTCGATTCCATTGCGCGCCAAACGTATTCTCGATACGGCCGACCATGTCGCGGCCATCCTCACGGTAGCGCAGCGGGAACCAGCCTCCGCCCCTACCTCCGCCAGCGCGATCGGCGCACAGGAATCGCTGCTGCGCCCCCTGTGGGACGCGATCCGCGCGGCGCGACTGGTCGCCGTGCACGCCTCCGCGCGGGGAAACCACTGACCACGGCCCGGTTTCCCCTGGCCCGGCTTCCCTTACAGCCATACCCTCTGCACTGCCCCGGTGATCAATCCGGCGGGCGGGAAGTCACCGCTGGGGCGGATATTGTGCGCGTCGAATTGCGCGGCGTCGGTCAGGACGTCGGCATAGGTCATCGAGAGTTACCCTCGAGGAGGTTGAATCGGCAGTCCCAGGCGCAATAGTTGCTATCGCCCGTGATTCGCACTAGTTCCCGGGGCTGGGACGACGCGGCGCGGCGCAACAGCCGGGGGCGCACGAGGCGCCGTTGCGGGTGCAGCCATATCCCGGGACACCACCGAGGCGACGAGGTTCGGTCGCGCTCAGATGCTCGGAGATCAATTCGACGACCAGCGTCGCGAAGCGGGGGTCGGTACCCGGCGTAGCGGCGCGCGCGAAAGCCATACCGAGTTCGGCGGCCTTCTGCGCAGCCTCGTTGTCGAGATCCCAGACGACCTCGAGATGATCGGAGACGAAGCCGACCGGACAGACGATGACCGCATCGACCCCCTTGGCGGCGAGATCGTCCAGATGGTCGACGATGTCCGGTTCCAGCCAGGGCACCTGCGGCGGACCGGAACGAGACTGCCAGACCAGATCATGGTCGGTGAAACCGGTTGCCGCGGCGCACAATCGGGCGGCCTCGGCGACCTGACGGCTGTAGAGCCGGCCACCGTCCGGTGGCGGGCCCGCGGCGGCGTCGGCGGACACCGGAATGGAGTGGGCGGTGAACACCAGCCGCGCTCCGGCGCGGCGGTCGGCCGGAAGCTGTCGCTGTGCCGCGCGGATCGCGTCGGCGAACGCTTCGATCAGCAACGGGTGGTCGAAGTACTGGCGCAGTTTGACCAGTTCCGGCGCGCCGTCATCGAAAGCCGCACGTGCCCTTGCGATGTCCTCGTGATACTGCAGGCAGCCGGAGTACCCACCCCACGCCGAGGTCGGGAACACGAGCGCCGAGCGGACGCCGTCGGCGGCCATCCGCGCGACGGTGTCCTCCACCATCGGATGCCAATTCCGGTTACCGAAATAGACCGGCAGATCCAGCCCCGCAGAGGCCAATTCGGCCGTTACCGCCGCGATGATGTCCCGGTTGAGCGCGTTGATCGGAGAAACGCCGCCGAAGTGCAGATAGTGCTGCGCGACCGCGTCGAGGCGCGCACGCGGCACTCCCCTGCCCCGGGTGACATTCTCCAGGAACGGCATCACGTCCTCGGGACGCTCCGGGCCGCCGAAAGACAGCAGCAGTAGTGCGTCCGCGGCCCGAAACACGGTGTCTCCCATCGAATCCAGCTCAGTTGATCGTGGCGTTCTCCGGGAACCACGTGTTGTGGCTCGCTCCACCGTCGACGTAGATGATCGAACCGGTGGTGCCCGGCAGCCAGTCCGACAGCAGCGCGACGATCGACTTCGCCACCACCGTGGGGTCGTCGACATCCCAGCCGATCGGCGACGCGCCGTCCCAGTACGTGTTGAGCTGATTGAGCTGGGCGGCGTCGTCGGTCGCGGTGCCCGCGATCGCCTTGGCGGCCAGCGTCTTGATCGGACCGGCGGCGATCAGGTTGGAGCGGATCCTCTTGGCCGCGCCCACTTCCCGCGCCACATATCGGTTCACCGACTCCAGCGCCGCCTTGGCCACGCCCATCCAGTTGTAGTACGGCATCGCGGTGCGCGGATCGAAGTCCATGCCGACGATCGAGCCGCCCTCGTTCATCACCGGCAGTACGGCGCGCGACAGCGAGGCGTAGCTCCACGCCGAGATCTCGAACGCCTTCGCCGCGTCCGGGCCCGGCCCGTCGAGGAAAGGCCGAGCCTGCGGCCCCATCAGAGTCCGGGGAGCGAACGCGATCGAATGCAAAACCCCGTCGATCCCCTCGGGCGCCAGTTCACGCAGCTTGTCGGCCAGCCCGGCGAGATCCTCCTCGCTGGTGACGTCGAGCCCGATGGCCGGCGGAACTTCCTGGGGCAGGCGCTTGGCGATCCGATCGATCAGCCGCAGCCGCTCCGGGATGCCGGTGATGATCACCTTCGCGCCCTGCTCCTGCGCGACCGCCGCCGCGTGGAACGCGATCGACGAATCGGTGATGATGCCGGTGACCAGAATGGTCTTGCCTTCGAGCAGTCCGCCCATGGGTTCTCGGTTCTCCTGAAATCTCGAATGTGGGGTTGGCTGCGAGCGACCGCGATCGGCCGCGCTACGCGTTCGGTGTGCTCAGTGGCCCATACCCATGCCGCCGTCGACCGGGATCACAGCGCCGGAGACATAGCCGGAATCCTCGGAGGCCAGAAAGCTGACTACGGCCGCAATGTCTTCCGGTTGGCCGAGCCGCTGCAGCGGGATGAACTTCTTGGCCATATCGCGCATCTCGTCGGGCAGGTCCGCGGTCATATCGGTCTCGATGAAGCCCGGGGCGACGACATTGGCGGTGATCGAGCGCGAGCCGAGTTCGCGGGTGATCGAGCGCGCCAGACCGATCACACCTGCCTTGGACGAGGCGTAGTTGATCTGGCCGGCTTGGCCGCTCAGGCCGACCACCGAGCCGAGGAAGATCATCCGGCCCCAGCGTGCCCGCAGCATCGCGCGGTTGGCCCGCTTGGCGCACCGGAACGCACCGGTCAGGTTGGCGTCGAGCACCCGGGTGAACTGCTCCTCGGTCATCCGCATCAGCAGCGTGTCGTCGGTGATGCCCGCATTGGCCACGAGCACCTCGACCGGCCCCTGGTGCGCCTCGACCTCGGCGAACGCACCGTCCACCGACTCACTGTCGGTCACATCGCATTTCACACCGAACAAGCCGTCCGGCACCCCGGACCCACGATGCGTGACGGCCACCTTGTGACCGTCGGCGAGCAGACGCTGCGCGACCGCGAGTCCGATGCCGCGATTACCTCCGGTCACCAGGACCGACCGGGACGTGATGTTCGACATGAGGTTCAACCTACCTGGTCGGATCGATCGGCAACGACGCGGCCGCCACGTTCGTGGTGCCGGCTTTCATACCCGGAACTGGTGGTGCGACGGCGTAATGCCCGGACACGTGACAACCCGCACGGACGTGCCGCCGTCGGGGTGCTCGCACGCCGCGAAAGCCAGCGGCCCATCGGTATTCGAGACCGCCGGCCGAGTCGCACCGCCACACGCGGCTGACATAACGATGACCGCAGCGCGGCGCATTCGAACGCTAGGGCAAACGCTGGCGATACAGCAGCCCGACGACGACTCCCGTGGCGATGACCAGTAATCCCAGCAGCAGCCACGGACGACTGGCGTCGCCTCTGGTCAGCTCATAACCGATCTGCTGCTCCAAGGTGTCATAGACCCGGGTCAGCTCCTGCAAGGACGACGCGGAATAGAACTCTCCGCTGGACAGCCGGGCGAGTTCGCGCATGGCCTCGTCATCGACGGGCACCCGCACTTGTTCGCGGCTGCCGTCCTCGCGCGGGATCTCGACGACGCCCCAACTGGTGCCGAACGAGATCGTCGAGATCGGGATGTTCTTGGTCTTCGCCAGCCGGGCGGCGACGAACTCGTGCCGCGGATTGTCGACATCCTCGAACGCCGGGACGGTCTGTTTTCCGTCGGACATCAGGACGATCCGGGCCGGTGGTGGTTGCTGAGCTCCACCGAGGACCGTGGCGAGCGTGTCGATCGCCTGCAACGCGGTGAGAATGCCTTCGCCCGTCGCGGTGCGCTCGGCGAGCCTGACGTTGTCGATCGCCGCCTTGACGGCTTCATGGTTCGTCGTGGGCGACACCATCACCGAGGCGGTGCCCGCGAAAGTGACGAAACCGATGTTCACGCCCTCCGGGAGGCCGTCGACGAACTCCTTACCGGCCTTCTTCGCGACCTGAATCCGGCTCGGCGCGACGTCGGTCGCCTCCATCGATAGCGATACGTCCATCACCAGCATGACGGTCGCGCGGTTGCGCGGCACCTTCTTGACCGCCGTCGGCCCGGCCGCGGCGACGGTGAGAAACATCAAGCCGATCAGCAGGAGTGCGACAGCGACGTGCCGGAACGGGCCCGGCCGCGACGGAGCGACCTTCTCCAGCAGCTCCATGTTGGTGAACGTCAACATGTGCTTGCGCCGGTTGCGTTGCACCAGGACATAGCCGAGCGCGATCAACGCGATGACGGCGAGGAATCCGAGCCAGATCTGTGCGGTGAAATGCGAAATACTCACTGACGTGGCACCCGCCCGGTCGGGGCGCCGAAGCTGTGGCGCCGGGTGGACACGAACCGGACCACGTCGGCGATCCAGTCCCGATCGGTTTGCAGGGTGAGCACCGGAGCGCCACAGCTGCGCAGGGCCTGTTCGACCTGCTGACGGTGGCGCTGCGCGGCGGCCGCGAAATCCGCGCGCAGGGTAGGCGTCACGCTGAACTCGCGGGTGCGCCCGGTCTCCGGGTCGTGCAGCACGACGTCACCGATATCGGGCAACGACAGGTCGCGCGGGTCGAGCACCTCGACCGCCAGCAGATCGTGCCTGGCGGAGATGGCGCGCAGCGAGCGCTGCCAGTCGATGTCACCCAGGAAATCACTGATGATCACCGCGAGTCCGCGCTTGCGCTGCGGGCGGCGCAACGATTCGATGCCGCCGCGCAGGTCGCCGCGCACACCGTCACGCGCGTGCGGTGTGGTGGCGATGCCCCGCAGCAACGACTGGGCATGCAGGCGCCCGCCGCGTGCCGGGATGCGGACCAACCGCTCGCCGGTCGCGATGACCGCACCGATCCGATTGCCGCCGCCACTGGTCAGATGCGTGATGGCGGCCGCGGCGGCGATCGCGAGATCGCGCTTCTGGCAGGCGGCGGTGCCGAAGTCGAGGCTGGCCGACAGGTCGACCACCATCCAGGTTTCCAGCTCCCGGTCCGCGATCATCTGCCGTACGTGCGGGTGCGTGGTGCGGGCGGTGACCGACCAATCCATCTGGCGCACATCGTCACCCGGCTGGTACGCGCGCGCCTCCCCCGGCTCGGAGCCGGGTCCCGGGATGAGGCCGAGGTGGTCACCGTGCAGTACGCCGTCGAGCCTGCGGCGCACGGTGAACTCGAGAGTCTTCAGCGCGACCGAGAGCCGGGGGTCGGTCAGCTCCCCTGCGTGAAAAGTCGGCGGTGCGTGCGACGACATCGGCACTGGCGCAACCGGATCCGATGCCGAGGTCACTTCGGCGGGATGGTGCCCGCGGGCTGCGACGGCTGCCCGTTCGGCGGCTGGGGCACAGCCTGCTGCGGCGGCACAGGCGGCTGCGGAATCTGCGGCTGCGGAATCGGCGGCGGCGGAGCACTCTGCCCAGCGGCGACCGGCGCGACGGCCTGCGGCGCGACCTGCGGCAGCCCGACGGTCTGCAGCACGCGCTTGATCACGTCCTCCGGACTGATCTCGTCGGCGAGCGCGTCATAGGACAGCACCAGACGGTGCCGCAGCACGTCCGGGATCACCTCGACGACGTCCTGCGGCACCACGTAGTCCCGGCCGCGGATCAGTGCGACCGCACGTGCCGCGGCGATGATCCCGAGGCTGGCGCGTGGCGAAGCGCCGTAGGAGATCCAGCTGGCCACATCCTGCATGCCGAAGTCGGCCGGCTTGCGGGTCGCCGTGATCACTCGGACCACGTAGTCCACCAAGGCGTGATGCACGAACGTGTTGGCCGCGACTTTCTGCAGGCGGATCAGGTCCTCCGGCTGCAGGATCCGGCTCGCCTCCGGCGGGGTCACGCCCATCCGGTAGATGATCTCGCGCTCTTCCTCCACGGAGGGGTAGTCGACGAGGAGTTTGAACAGGAAGCGATCGCGCTGCGCCTCGGGCAGCGGGTACACACCCTCGCTCTCGATCGGGTTCTGCGTGGCCATGACCAGGAAGGGATCCGGCATCGGATAGGTCTTGCCGCCGATCGACACGTGCCGCTCGGCCATCACCTCGAGCAGGGCCGACTGCACCTTGGCGGGCGCCCGGTTGATCTCGTCGGCGAGCACGAAATTCGCGACGACCGGGCCGAGTTCGGTGTCGAACTCCTCGCGACCCTGGCGGTAGATGCGGGTACCGATGAGGTCGGTGGGTACCAGGTCGGGCGTGAACTGGACGCGCGCGAACGAGCCACCGACCACCCTGGCGAACGTCTCCACGGCCAGTGTCTTCGCGATTCCGGGGACGCCTTCGAGCAGCACGTGACCCCGCGCGAGCACGCCGACCAACAGGCGCTCGACCAGGCGATCCTGGCCCACGATCACCCGCTTGACCTCGTAGATCGCCTTCTCCAGGGTCTGGACGTCACGCTCGAGGGTGCTGGGCGCGGAGCCCGGCGCATCTTTCGCCGAGTTCGCCCCGCTCACACCGTCCGTCGAAGTCACCAACATCCCCGCTTTCGCTTTGGTCCTGTGCGTGCTGCCACAACTATTCCAGGTAATCACGGCCTGTGCCGCAACGGGACCCGACATGACGGGAATTCGACACCGCCGGCGAGCACTTCGACAACCGGAATGTCCGATATGTCAGGAATGTGTCAGGAGATATGTCATGAGACCACCCGCACCGCGTAGGGCATGATGCCGCTCTCCCGAACCGGGGACACCCGCACTACCTCACCGGACTGGGGCGCCTCGACCATCTTGCCGTCACCGAGATACAGCGCCACGTGCTGGCTGCCGTTCGGACCCCAGAACAGCATGTCGCCACGTTCTCGATCGCCGACCGGCACCCGAGTGCCCGCGTTGTACTGGTAGCCGCTGTAGTGCGGCAGCGAGACCCCGATACCAGCGAACGCATAGACCATCAGACCCGAGCAATCGAAGCCCGATTTGTTGTAGTCGCCGTAACTATCGGCGACGCCGCCATCGCGGATGCCGAGCGTCGGCCCGTCTTCGTCGCCGCCGCCCCAGGCATAGGCGACGCCCAGCTGCGACATCGCCCGATCGACCACGATCTCGATCGCCGCCGAACCACCGACCGGGGGCGAGCCCGGTCGTGGGGCACTCCGGCGCGGCGGCGGCGCGTCCTCCAACTGGGTGTGTGGACGCTTTCCGGTGCCCACCTGAGCAGCGCGGTCCCGGGCGGCCAGATTGTCGGCCGCGCGCGCAGCGGCCGCCGCCGCGGCGGCACGCACCACGGCCTCCTCCGCCTTACGCTGCGCGTCCCAGGCCAGGAATGCGTCGCGCTGGTCGCGCAGACCAGCGACATTGTGGCGCGCCTGATCCAGCCTGCCCTGCGCGTCCTGACGTTTGCGCAGCAAGTCGTCGCGCTGCGCGGCCTGCTGGTCGAGCTGGGTCTTGGCCGCGGCGACCGCGTTCTCCGCGTCGGTCTTGCGCGCCGCGGCGATGTCGGCGGCCGCGTCGGCAGCCGCCTTCGCCTGGCGGGCCGTGGAATTCTTGTTGCCCTGATCGATCTGCGCACGGCGCAGACCGTCGAGCACCTGCTGCCGGTTCTTGGCGACCAGCCCGAGCAACTGGGCGCGGTCGAGCGCGGCCGCCGGGGTGGCGGCCGCGAGGTAGGTGATCATCGAGTCGGAGCCGGGCCGGGTGTAGACCTGCGTGGCGAACTGGTCGAAGTTCTGCCGAGCTCGACCCACTCGCGCTCCCGCGTCGGCCAGGTCGCGCTGGGTATCGACGACCACCACGGCCGCCGCGTCGGCGGCGTCGCGCGCGTTCTGCAGATCGACCAGGGCACGGTTGACGCCTTCGCGGCGCTGCGCGACCAGGTCGTCGAGCTGCCGCAATTGGTGGTCGGCGACGGCCACGTCATTGATGAGCGTGCTCACCTCGGCCACCCCGGCGTCGACTTGGGCACCGGCTTGGGCGATCTGGCCGTCGCTGGGATTTTGCGGAGGAGGCGGCAGAGCGGCGACCGGTCCGGCGGCAAGGACCGCGGTAACTGAAACCAGCAATCCCATAGCGATCCATAGCGGGCGCCGCTGGGCTAGCTCGCCGTTGTTGCGCATCACACCTCCCACGGACCGGATTCCGGCAATGCCTCGAGGGCATCAGGCGAACCATGACGCACTGTGGTCGACAGATGGCTCTGGAGACACTTATTCCCCGTCCGCCACCATTCGAACCGTATGTCACATAAGTCACATGAACAACAGCAGTAACACGACTCGACCCCAAAATTGTGAATTGCTGATGATTTGCCAAACTCGGCGCAGCCTTCCCTTGCGCAGAACAGACCACATCGGACAGAAAGTTAGCTAGAGAGAAACTGAAGTCCGGATCGACCCCACGTTCGGATCCTCGCATGCTTCGCGCCAGGGAAGGAGGCGTCCAGAATTCCCGCGGCGCCTGTGCCCTGCGGCCAATGCCGGCGAGCGCTCGGACGCACCGCCGAGCAGAGCTACGCGGCCCGCAAGGGCGGGGCCGTCCGGTGTATCACCCTCCGGCAACCGGCGTACCGGGGGCGCGCCCGCGACCGCCGTCTTCACGTGTCCGGCGGCTCTTGACCCAGTACAGCCCTACGATGGCCGCCAGCGTCCCGGCCAGCAGCACACAGGTGATCGCGGTCCAGGACATCGATTCCGGCGATTCCAGGCGGTCCGCGAAGACGCTCGCCGCCTCGCCGCTCTCGCCGTGCCGGTACTTCGCGGCGTCCTCCGCCCATTCCAGCCGCACCCGGCTGATCGTGTCGCTGTAGGTGCCGATCCAGTCGTCGCTCAAGACGACGACCGTGCCGTGCTGTGTCTTGCCCACCTCGGTAGCCAGGTCACGTAGGCTCGATTCGTGTCCTGGATTACCAGGGATGACCACTATGCTCAGCGGGATTCCGTGGGCTCGCGCTTGCGCGACGGTGGCCGCCAACTGTTCCTCGTCCTTGCCGGTCAGTGTCGCGACGTGATCATCGGTCAGATCGGCGGTGAGCGAGCGCACGGTGTCGGTGGTGAGGTTCGGCGGCAATTCGGCGGCCATGGGGCGGAAAACCGAGGTGTGCGGGGCGGTCATCTTCCATCCGGTCTGTCGAGCCGCATCGGCAAACCGAAGCGACAGGCATCCAACACTGCAGGGTCGAGCGAGGCCCCCCTTTGCCGGCTCGAAAGCACAGTACGCGACGGAGTGTCGCAGCACTTGCCCACGGCGCGCCGACCGGCCCCTGGTATTTCACAGGACAAGCGTACTGTTAAGGTCGTATCGCGAGGAACCGGTCGCCCAGCGGCGCCGGAGCACCTCCGAAGACTCGGTCGCCGGCACAGCCCCGTCGGCGGCCATCCTCACAGACTAGTGGAGCTGACGTGACGACAAGTATCGATACTTTCGGCGCCAAGGGCACCCTCGAGGTCGGTAGCAACTCCTACGAGATCTTCCGCCTCTCCGCCGTGCCCGGCACCGAGAAACTCCCCTACGCACTGAAGGTCCTCGCGGAGAACCTGCTCCGCACCGAGGACGGCGCGAACATCACAGCCGATCACATTCGAGCGATCGCGAGCTGGGATCCGTCGGCGCAACCGAACACCGAGATCCAATTCACGCCCGCCCGCGTGATCATGCAGGACTTCACCGGCGTGCCGTGCATCGTCGACCTGGCCACCATGCGCGAGGCCGTGGCCACCCTCGGCGGCGACCCGGACAAGGTGAACCCGCTGGCTCCCGCCGAGATGGTCATCGACCACTCCGTCATCATCGACGTGTTCGGCCGCGAAGACGCCTTCGAGCGCAACGTCGACATCGAGTACCAGCGCAACGGTGAGCGTTACCAGTTCCTGCGCTGGGGCCAGACCGCATTCGACGACTTCAAGGTCGTCCCCCCGAGCACCGGCATCGTGCACCAGGTCAATATCGAGCACCTGGCTCGCGTCGTCATGGTCCGTAACGGGCAGGCCTATCCCGACACCTGCGTCGGCACCGACTCGCACACCACGATGGTCAACGGCCTGGGCGTGCTCGGCTGGGGCGTCGGCGGTATCGAAGCCGAGGCGGCCATGCTGGGCCAGCCCGTGTCGATGCTGATCCCACGGGTGGTCGGCTTCAAGCTGACCGGCGAGATCGAGCCCGGCGTGACCGCGACCGACGTGGTGCTGACCGTTACCGACATGCTGCGCAAGCACGGTGTGGTGGGCAAGTTCGTGGAGTTCTACGGCAAGGGCGTGGCCGAGGTTCCGCTGGCCAACCGCGCCACCCTGGGCAACATGAGCCCGGAATTCGGTTCCACCGCAGCGATCTTCCCGATCGACAGCGTGACCGTCGACTACCTGCGCCTGACCGGCCGCTCCGACGAGCAGGTCGCGCTGGTCGAGGCCTACGCCAAGGAGCAAGGCCTCTGGCACGACCCCGACTCCGAGCCCGCCTACTCCGAATACCTCGAGCTCGACCTGGGCACCGTGGTGCCCTCCATCGCGGGCCCCAAGCGTCCGCAGGACCGAATCCTGTTGTCGGAGTCCAAGGCCGCGTTCCGCAAGGACATCCACAACTACACCGACGACGAGGTCAGCGGCCCGGCCGCGACCACACCGCATTCGCATCTGGACGAGGCGCTGGAGGAATCATTCCCGGCCAGCGATCCGGCCGTGCTGTCCTTCGCCGACGACGACGCCGTGCTGGCGTCGGCCGCCAACGGCGCGGCGGGTCGTCCGTCCAAGCCGGTCACGGTGCGCAGCGAAGAGTACGGCGACTTCGTGCTCGATCACGGCGCGGTCGTGGTCGCCTCGATCACCTCCTGCACCAACACCTCCAACCCGTCGGTCATGCTCGGCGCCGCCCTGCTGGCCCGCAACGCGGTGGAGAAGGGCTTGACCCGCAAGCCGTGGGTGAAGACCTCCATGGCGCCGGGTTCGCAGGTCGTCAACGGCTACTACGAGAAGGCCGGCCTGTGGCCGTACCTGGACAAGCTGGGCTTCAACCTGGTCGCGTTCGGTTGCGCCACCTGCATCGGCAACACCGGCCCGCTGCCGGAGGAGATCTCCAAGGCGGTCAACGACAATGACCTCACGGTCACCGCGGTGCTGTCGGGCAACCGTAACTTCGAGGGCCGCATCTCTCCCGACGTGAAGATGAATTACCTGGCCTCGCCGCCCCTGGTCATCGCCTACGCGCTCGCGGGAACCATGGACTTCGACTTCGAGCACGACCCGCTCGGCGTGGACCAGGACGGCAAGGACGTCTTCCTGAAGGACATCTGGCCGGCGCCGCAGGAGATCCAGGACACCATCGACCGGGTGATCAGCCGCGACATGTTCCTCGCGGACTACAAGGACGTTTTCCGCGGCGACGAGCGGTGGCGCAGCCTGCCCACCCCGGAGGGCAAGACCTTCGAGTGGGCCCCGCAGTCCACCTACGTGCGCAAACCTCCCTACTTCGAGGGCATGCCGCAGACCCCCGAGCCGGTCACCGACATCAAGGGCGCACGAGTGCTCGCGCTGCTGGGCGACTCGGTCACCACCGACCACATCTCACCGGCGGGCAACATCAAGCCGGGCACCCCGGCCGCCCAGTACCTGGAGGCCAACGGCGTCGAGCGCAAGGATTACAACTCCTACGGCTCCCGTCGAGGCAACCACGAGGTGATGATCCGCGGCACCTTCGCCAACATCCGCCTGCGCAACCAGCTCCTGGACGACGTCTCCGGCGGCTACACCCGCGACTTCACCCAGGAGGGCGGCCCGCAGGCGTTCATCTACGACGCCGCGCAGAACTACCAGGCCGCGGACATCCCGCTGGTCGTGCTCGGCGGCAAGGAGTACGGTTCGGGCTCGTCGCGTGACTGGGCCGCCAAGGGCACCCGTCTGCTGGGTGTGCAGGCCGTCATCACCGAGTCGTTCGAGCGCATCCACCGTTCGAACCTCATCGGGATGGGCGTCATCCCGCTACAGTTCCCCGCGGGCGAGTCGGCCGCGTCGCTGAAGCTGGACGGCACGGAGACCTTCGACATCGAGGGCATCGTCAAGCTGAACGAGGGTGTCACCCCGAAGACCTTGAAGGTCACCGCCACCAAGGCGAACGGCGACAAGATCACCTTCGACGCGGTCGTGCGGATCGACACCCCCGGTGAGGCCGACTACTACCGCAACGGCGGCATCCTGCAGTACGTGCTGCGCAACATGATCGGTGCCTGATTGCGCCGTCTTCGGCGGCGCGGGTTCGCGGCTCTGAAGTCTCGTGTTTGCGCGCCCGGGACTCGCGCCTTCGGCGTGTGCGCTTCGGGCACGCAAACACGAGACAGGCGCGAACGTCTCGTCAGGCTCGTTGCCGACGGGGATGCCCAGGCGCAAGCGGCAGGTGTGTCGGCGAGCGCCTGGGCGCGTAGTACATGAGCCTGCCGTCACATGAGGCCGCTCGGACCGCTGCTCGCCTCGCCCATACTGTGAGAACCCCCGCCTCGGTGGACCACCGATGCGGGGGTCCGTATATCCCGTTGGAGGGGCCCGATGCCCAAGGTCAGTGATGATCACCTCGCCGCCCGGCGCAGCCAGATTCTCGACGGGGCACGTCGTTGCTTCGCCGAGTACGGCTACGACGGCGCCACCGTGCGCCGCATGGAGGACGAGATCGGGCTTTCCCGGGGCGCGATCTTCCACCATTTCCGGGACAAGGACGCGCTGTTTCTCGCCCTCGCTCAAGAGGACGCCCAACGCATGGCCGAGGTCGCGGCCAACCAGGGCATCGTGCAGGTAATGCGCGACATGCTCGCCGACCCCGAGCAGTTCAATTGGCTGGGAACGCGTTTGGAGATCGCGCGGCGGTTGCGCACCGATCCCGAATTCCGCGCCGGTTGGACCCAGCGTTCGGCCGAGCTGACCGCTGCCACCCTGGCCCGCCTGGAACGCCGCAAGGCCGCAGGCGCACTGCGTGATGACGTCCCGACCGATGTCCTGCTCGGCTACCTCGACCTCGTCCTGGACGGCTTGATCGCCCGGATCGCCTCCGGCCACACCAACGAAAACCTCTCCGCGGTATTGGATCTGGTCGAAGCCTCGGTCCGCTCCCCCGCCCAGCTCCCCCAGCGAAGTCCCGGCCGACGACCACTGACCGAGGAGGGCTGAAGCGAACGAAGCATGCGGCACCCGTCTACGCACGCTGCGTGCGCGACCGCGTCCTCGGCCCCCTCACAGGCGAGGCACGCGACCAGCTCACGACCGTAGGCGAAACGCTTTTCGCTCACCTCGCCCCGGAGTCGCTCTTCAGCGCCGGAGCCCGGAGATGACCTGAGACAACTCAGGGGCAAATCAGGCTCCCGCAACTTCGACGGCACGTTGTGGACGCCGAGCGGTGCGAGGTTGCAGGTTGGCGCCACTGCGCTCCAGTCGGCCGGCGAGCCGAGTCAGCGGGTAGCAGATGACGAAGAAGAACAGCAGAACTCCGGCGAAGATCGGGGTGGCATGTCCGTCGCCGGCCGAGAGTTGGTAGAACTCGACGGCCTGTCGGGAGCGCTGGAGTACGTCGACCACGCCGATCAGGGAAGCCAGGGTCGTTGCCTGGATGAGGTCCACTGTCAGGTTCACGATGGGCGGAATCATCCGCGTGCGGGCCTGCGGCAGGATCACCATCCGCATCGTTGGAACCCATCCGAAGCCCAGGGCCTTCGAAGCTTCGAACTGAGCCTTCGGGATCGAGCGGATCGCGCCCCGCACAACCTCCATGACATTGGCGCTGCCCCAGAGGGTCAGTCCCACTATTGCCGCACCTGTTGACGCGAGTTGCACGCCGGTGGACGGCACCACGAAAAAGACGATGAACAGTGTCGCCAGCAGTGGCAGTCCGCGGAAGAGGTGGAGGTAGACAGTCAGAACCGCCCGGACCGCCGCGGACGCTGCGCCGGCCGGCAGGCAGAGCAGCACACCCAGCACAAGGCCGAGGCCAACTGAGGTCAAAACGGACACCAGCGCAACCCAGAGCGTCTGAACGGCGCCTTTTCCGACGAGATCGAGGGTCGGTCCAACCCAGTCGAGGTGGTCCATCACACACCTGCTCCCAATGCGTATCGGCGGCTGATCAGGTGCATCAAGGAGCTGAGCAACAGCACCAGCACGAGATAGATGATCGCCATGACAACGAACAGCTCCACCGTCCTGAAGGTCTCGGCGGACAGGCGCTGAACCGTGAACGTGAGCTCGGCAAGTCCGATGCCCAACATGAGCGCCGAGTTCTTGAGCACCGAGATCAACGTGTTGGTCACACCCGGCAGGGCGAGGCGCACGCCGATCGGAATGGTGACGTTGACGAACGCCTTGCTCTTGGAGAACCCCAGGGCTCGCGCGCCCTCCAGGTAGCGCGTGCTGACGGCGGTGAGCCCGGCCCTGAAGTTCTCGGTGTTGTAGGCACCGCCCCACAGGACCAGCGAGATACACCCGACCGCGAAGGCGCTGAGGGTGAGTCCCAGCGCCGGCCCCACAAAGAACAGGAAGAAGACCTGCACCAGCAGGGGCGTGTTGCGGATGATCTCGACGTAGATGCGAACTACCTGGCGGACCACAGGCACGCGGAGTTGATCCGCAGTGGCGCCCGCCAGGCCCACGACCAGCGAACCGGCGATACCGATTGCGCTGATCGCAAGCGTCATCATCAGGCCTGACCCGAGTGCATGCGCGTACTTGATCGCAGCGAAGTCACCGATGGCGAGTGGCATGGTCATTTCGAGCAGTCCGCGAGCGTGTTCTCGTCGGTATAGGCGATGCTCGCGCCAGGGCGCGGCATGTTCCCGGCGAAGGTGGCGGCCGCTTCCTTGTTCTGGACGGCCTTGTTGAAGATGGTCCAGAAGGTGTCCTTCATCTGCATGTCGGCGAGCGCGGCGTCGACCCACTTCTTGGTTTCGGTGTCGCCCTGTCGGATACCGAGACCCCAGGGGGTCTGGGCCTCGTCCTGGCCGACGACCTTGAGGCTCTTGTCGTTGAGGGCAAGTCCGAGCAGCAGCGTGCTGTCTTCGGCGAACGCCACTCCGCGGCCCGCCTTCAGTGCCGCGACGGCGTCGCTGGTGGAGTCGAGGCGCAGCTGCTGCGAGTCGGCGTAGCAGTTGGTGAGGAAGGTACTCGACGTGGTGCCGGTCTTCGTGATGATCGTCTTGCCGTGCAGGCTCTGCCATCCGTCGAGGTTCGAGCCGTTGGCAACCAGGAGCTTGGCGCCACTGGTGAAGTAGGCGGTCGAGTAGTCGATCGTCTTGGCCCGTTCCTGGGTGTAGCCCAGTGTCGAGATGATGAGGTCGATCTTGTTGGTGGACAGGTATGGGATTCGGTTCTGGGGCGTGACGCAGGTGAAGCTGACTTTGGAGTCATTGCCGAAGGCATATGCAGCGAGGGTGCGCGCAACCTCGGCGTCGTAGCCAGCGTTACCGCCGGTGAGGTCGGTGTAGCCGAACGGCGGGTAGTCACAGGCGATGCCGACACGAATCTGGCCCTGGGCCGTCCAGGCGCTCGGAACGGCAACGCCGACATCGACCGGCTTGTTCGACGTTTCTGCCGCAGGATTGGCGCCACCGCAGGCGGTGATCGTCATCAGCAGCGCCAAGGCGGCAGCTGGAATGAGTGCGCGGGTGAATTTCACGGTTCGTTCCTACTCATCGGGTTGTGGAGGTGGCGCCGACTCGGTCAGGCCAGGACTTTGCGGAGGAAGCGGCGGGCGCGTTCGCTGGACGGGTCGCGCAGGACGACTTCGGGGTCGCCGTCTTCGACGATTTCGCCGCCGTCGATGAAGACCACACGATTGCCGACTTCACGGGCGAAGCCCATCTCGTGGGTGACGGCGAGCATGGTCATTCCGGTAGCCGCAAGCTCTCGCATGACGTCGAGGACCTCGCCGACCAACTCGGGGTCGAGGGCTGAGGTCACCTCGTCGAAAAGCATGACGTGGGGCTCCATCATCAAGGAGCGGGCAATCGCAACGCGCTGCTGCTGACCACCGGAGAGCTCGTGCGGCATGCTGCGTTCCTTGCCGGACAGGCCGACGCGAGCCAGCAGAGCTTCGGCGTGGTCTTCGGCCTCCGAACGCGGCTTCTTCAGCAACTTGCGAGAGGCGAGCGTCAAATTGTCGATGACGCTCAGGTGTGGGAAGAGATTGTACTGCTGGAAGACCATGCCGACCTTGCGTCGCACAGCGTTGAGGTCGGTGCTCTTCGCGGTGATATCGACGCCTTCGATGAAGACCTGACCGGAGGTCGGGTGCTCCATCAGGTTGATGCAGCGCAGCAGGGTGCTCTTTCCGCCGCCAGAGGGTCCGATGACCGCAACCACGTCTCCGCGGTTCACAGCCAGGTTGACCTCGCGCAGGACCACGTTGTCACCGAACAGTTTGCGAACGTTGCGGAGTTCGATCATCGGCTGCTCGGCCGAGGCTGCGGCCTGCCTGGTGCTGAAGGGGTCGCCAGTCATCTGAATCCTTACTAACAGAACGTGGCGTACGCCACTCTCGATAGCGTCAACCTACGACGGCCGGGACCGGCTGAAACATCAATGTTGCAGTGAAAGCAACACGGATTCAGGGACGTTACCGGTCGCTACAAAGGGCAAGCCACGGCGGTTTCGACGCTGTTAAGGCTGTGAAACCTTCAGAAATCGATCCGTTACGAGTTCCCGCAAGGTCGACAGCGGGTCGCGAATCGCCCACGGATCATCGAGGTTGTTGCATCAGCAACAACTTGGAGGTGGCGGTACGGTCGGTTCGGGCGCACGGTCGGTCACACGTCGAAATTGCGAGCCGGCGTTCGGTGGTGACGGGAATGTCGAATCGGATCGAGCCGGCCGGACCGCTTACCGATGATTCGACGGCCGAGAGTCGACCGGTGTGGCACTTGCGCACCTGCCAGGCCCTGGTGGACCTGTGACGACGGCAACGGTCTGCGCAACTATCACGGCTAGCTCACATGCCGTTTGTCGAGCGATCGGGTGATGGAGGTGCTCGCCGCGAGCAAGAGGCGGGCGATGTTGGAGACGTGTGGCAGTACCCGGGAAGTCGGCCCGGACACGTTGACCACGGCGACGATGTGGCCTTGCGCGTTGCGCACGGGTGCGCCGATCGAGGTCAGCCCGACCTCGATCTCCTCCGAGGCGACCGCGAATCCTTGGCGGCGTTCAGCGTGCAGCCGTTTCAGCAGATCATCGAGGCGTCGGGGGGAGTTGGGTCCGATTCGCCCGCCGGCACGCATATCGTCTGCCGTCAGGGCCTCGATCAGTTCGCCGTCGTAGTCGAACATCAGCGCTCGCCCTGAAGCGCTGTAGTGCATGGGGGATCGCCGGCCCACCCAGCCCCCGCCGCGCAGGGAGTTCTGGGACTCCTCACGTAGGACGGTCAGCGATCGATTGGCATCTTGGACCGACAGCAGAGCCACCTCATCGGTGCGCGCCACGAGGACTTGCAACATCGGCCTTGCAGCGCGAACAAGCAGTTGGTCGCCGGCCGCACCTGCCATCACCCGTACCCGCCAGCTCAGCCTGTACCGGCGCGTTTCAGGATCCTGTTCGACGACCTGGGCGCGGCTGAGCGACTGGAGCATACGCGAGACCTGGCTTCGCTCGCGTCCGACAATTCGCGCGAGTTCGCTCACCGAGCGATCGACGCTTCCGCCCGAACTGTCGACTTCGAACGCGAGCAGCAACTGTGCCACCTTCTCCGTCGTCGAGGTTGTCACGCGTCGTGTCGGATCATCGTCAATATTTGTCTTCACAACAACATTACTTCGTCATAGTCCAACTCTTGGACATAAAGCAATACACCAGTGTTGTGCTGAGAGCAACAGTAGGACGGGTTATCTCGAGTGGTGCCGAGCCTGGGGGCACTCACTCCAATGCCGAAGGGCCCTTCACGATGCAGCAAGACCCCGCCCTCGATCAGATTCCGACCGTGCTCTACGACGCTCGGACCCAGTCATCGTTGCAGACTTCCGGCCGCGCGGGCGCCGCATCAGCAATCCCGCGCTTTGTCCGCAGCTACGCGCAGGTGCAGCGTGCGGCAGCAGCGGCGGCGGCGAACCAGACGCTGGGGGTCCTGGACGAGACTGATGCGGTCTCGAGGGCGGCGTCGGAAAGCTCGTTGGCGAGTATCCGCAACGTCAGAGGCTCTCTGAACCAACAACATCCAACGCCGCTAACTCTTGACAACCACAGCCCGCTAGTTCGATGCGCGTACACGGCGGGACCCAGATGCGTGCGAAATCAGTCGGCACGTCGCAGATCCGGCCGAAAGGTACCGAGAGGCGGCGAGGTCTTCAGTACGCGGTGTTGAGGTACTGCGCGGCGTGCGTGGTCCAGGGGACATTCGTGCCCGGCATATTGTGCGTCGCGTACAGCACGTGCTGACCGTGCGGCGGTGGGGTGAGATAGCCGATGACGCCGCGGACTGCCGCACTGTAGCGGTCGAGATTGCCGATGGGGTCGCGGCGCAGGATCTCGAGTAGCTCCGCGAAGATCAGCGGCGCGACGTTGCCGATGCGAGCACCCTCGACGAAGGAGAACGGTGAGATTCCGACATCGATGATGCGCAAAGGCGAATCCGCGGGGGCGGCGGTGATGATGTCACCGGGGTTGGCGTACTCGCGGACCGCGACCGAGGCAGGCCATGCTCCGCGCTGCCCATGGAGCCCGAAGGTCGATGCCGGGCAAAGGTTTCCAACCGACTCACCGGCCCGGCGTAACGGGTTGGCGATGTTCACCGCGAACGCGATTTCCAGCGGCGTACCGTCGACGTTCTTGTACTTCCCCGACCGGACGCCCGCCAAGATCCGGCTCGCGCAGATGCCGCCGAGCGAATAGCTCAGCAATCCGCAAACATTCGGCGAGTCCTGGATGGCTTTCACGCCCGCCGCCGTGCCGAGCCGCACCGACGTATCCAGTGAAGGACCCCAGACATTCGGCGCGGGACCCACCGGTACCGGCCCCACCGAAGCGGGCCAATCGGGCTCGAAGCAGCTGAATCTATCGGTGTCGAGTAGCTTGGCGACGTCGTGCAGCATGCCGGCGGGCGTTCCGTCGGAATTCCGCGGTTCCCCGGTGCCGCGGAGAGTGATGACATCGATCATCGTGTCCTCCTTGCACAATCGCGCCGAAACCTTCGGCACAATTCCACGGTAAACCCGCGCGACACCGCAGGCGCGAGTATCGAGTTACCTCATCCGGCCACGAGTTTCCGCATGTAGAGCGAGATTCAGCGGATCGAAGTCCGAGTGAGCTACCGCGACTACTCCCCTGGTTCCATACTGGTCAGCAGAATTCGCGCGATCCGCTCGAACTCCCGCCGCTCACCGGCGGTCAGCACGGACAGCATCCTGGTCTCGTTCTCGGTGTGTTCGGTGACGACGGTGTCGACGAGTTCCCGCCCCGCCTCGGTGAGGGCGACCCGGATCGCTCGACGGTCCTGTGCGTCCGTGACCCGCCGCACCAATCCCGCCGCCTCCAGCCGATCCAGCCGCCCGGTCATCCCCGCCCGCGAGAGCATGAGCGTGTCGGCGAGAACCGACGGGTTCAACTCGAAGGGCCGTCCCGAACGACGCAGCGCGGCGAGTACATCGAACTCACCGCGCCGCAAGCCGTGTCCGCCGAATACCGCCTCGATCTCGCGCTGTGCCAGCACCATCAGCCTGCCCAGCCTGCCGAGCACGGCCACGGCCTCGAGGTCCAGATCCGGACGTTCGCGCCGCCACTGCGCCACGATCGCGTCGATAGGGTCGGTTTTCCGCTCGGTCATAGCATGAGATCTTATTCGGCGCCATATAGTTTGCCATCGAATTATAAAGCAACGAATTAACTGGAGAACCCGGCGAGCGCTACCGGACCGCACACCCCGCCGCGAGTCTCAGCGGACGCCGCCTCGACCGCTCCGCTCGATGCCGGGCCATCGAACCGCCCGCGGACAACCGGGGCGAGAGGGTTAGCTCGACGATTGCGCTCCGACCATTTTCGGCCTCCTGGAAATCTTTCAGCGCTCCCCGCTTACAGCTCGGAATTCAGTTCGCCACCGGCCCCAAATATCGCGATCCGAACCGCTCGGAGCACCTACCGCGATATGATCACTCACACGCTTGGGGCGTCGTGGCAAATGGTGAGCAGATCGGAGACACGGTTATGAGCGACGCAATCCGCCTTCCCGGGACGACGCCGAAGGGTGACCGTGTTCCTCCGCTGCAGGGCTTGTTGGTCGCGGAATCGGACCGTGAGATCAGCGTGCGCGTCGCCGAGGGAACGTGGACGTTCCGTCGGTCCGACGTTCTCCGCGTTGCCGATTCCGCAGTGCCGCAGCATGATCAAGACGGGCGCGCGGTGTCCGTGGACATCCGTGCGGGCGCCACCGCCGACTTCACCCGGCGACTTCGGATCGACGTGGTCGACCGGCCGATGACCATCGCGGAGACTCCGTCGGAGGCGCTCGGCGACGACCAGCTGCGCCGCCTCACCGAAATCTGGGCCGACCGACTGCAACTCGTCGAGTGCGCGGGCGCGAACGCCGCGACGTTCACCTACTGCCAGACCAAATCGCGCAACGGCAGCGACGACGGCATCAACTGCGACAGTCTCGACTGAACGGCACGCGCATGGCGGCCCGCCGGAAGGCTTCGGTCTTGATCGTGTCCGAATCCGATGACCTCCACGGCACCGCGATGGCGGCGACGTTACGAGAGCACCATGGACTCAGCCCGATCCACCTCGATTTACGCGACTTTCCCCGCGAATCGGGCAGCTTCCGCCTGGACCGGCTCGGAACGGCTCGGTCGCTGTCGCACCTGATCGGCCTCGATGACGTCCGGTCGGTCTGGTGGCGCCGCCCGCACCCCGCGCAGGTGCCCGCGGGGGTCCGGGCCTCGGACAACGACTTTCGCCAAGCCGAGTGCGATGGGTTCATCCAGGGTTTGCTGTGGTCCATCCCGGCCTACTGGGTCAACGACCCCGGCGCCGACCGCACCGCGGGGCGCAAGATCGTGCAGCTGGAGACTGCGCTACGGGCCGGGTTCGCGGTACCGGATACGCTGATCACCAACGATCCGGACGAAGCGCGCAGTTTCGTCGAATCCCGGTCCGGACCCGTCGTTTACAAACGCACCGGTACCAGCCGTGGTGAGTTCGCCGAGACCAGGATCATCACCCGCGACGACTTCGGCAGGCTCGCCGCCATCCGTTCGGCGCCGACCACCTTCCAGGACTATGTCGACGCCACCTGTGACCTGCGCGTCGCGTGGGTGGACGGGATCGAATGGACCGTGCGCATCGACTCCCAGGCCGGCGTCGGCAAGGTCGACTCCCGCCTGGACACCTCGGTCGACTTCGTGCCCGACCACCTTCCCGCCGCGGTGAGCAAATCTCTGGCCACTCTGATGGGTGCGCTCGGGCTATCTTTCGGCGTGCTCGATATCCGGCTGGGCCGCGACGGCGAGTACTACTTCCTCGAGGTCAATCCGCAGGGGCAGTTCGCCTACCTGGAGATCAAGACCGGATTGCCGATCTTCCGCAGCCTGGCCAACCTTCTGGTCGACGGCGACGGCGTCGTAGCTGGTTACTGAGTCCGGAAAAGCGACAACGTCCGCCAGCCGCGGCGACTCACGCACCGCGAGGTCGTTTCCGTCGACACCGTCCTGTGCGGTGCGGACGATCCCCACGGTGCGCATTCATCGCGGCACCGGGACGCTACTGGGCCTTCCGGCGGTTGGCTCCACCGCGCCCGCGAAGTTGCACATGCGACTCCACCAGCACGTTGTGGATGAAGCCATAGGAACGGCCCGTAGACCGCGCCAGTGACCGGATGCTCGCACCCGCTTCGTATTGCTTTTTCAGCTGGGTTTGCAGGCGGTCGCGTGACTTCCCGGTGACGCGTGTGCCCTTACCCAAGGTGGCCTTACTCTGTGTGGGCCTGTCGCTCATGGCTTCCTCCGAGTCGCCGAGCAGCGTCTTTCCAGGCTAAGCACTCAGCCGCCCGCGATCAACGGGTTCCTGTGATGAAACTCACGCAAGCTGAATAAGTTCCAGGTATTCGGCCGACCAGTGGTCTTCTGTTCCGTCCGGAAGGAGGATCACCCGCTCCGGAGCCAGGGCCTCCGCCGCACCGGGGTCGTGCGTGACCAGCACCACGGCGCCCGCGTACGTGCGCAGCGCGTCCAGCACCTGCTCACGCGACACCGGGTCGAGGTTGTTCGTGGGCTCGTCCAGCAGCAGCACGTTCGCCGCCGAGGACACCAGACCAGCGAGCGCCAGACGGGTCTTCTCACCGCCCGACAGCGTGCCGGCGGGCTGGTCGAGTTGCGGACCGGAGAACATGAACGCACCGAGCAGGCCACGCAGGTCCTGTTCACCCGCGTCCGGTGCGGCATGGCGGATGTTCTCCCAGACGGTGGCGTTGTCGTCCAGGGTGTCGTGCTCCTGCGCGAAGTACCCGATCTTCAGGCCGTGGCCGGGTACCAGGCCGCCCGCGGTCGGCTGCTCGACTCCGCCGAGCAGCCGCAACAACGTGGTCTTACCAGCGCCGTTGAGCCCGAGCACGACGACCCGGCTGCCGCGATCGATCGCGAGATCGACGCCGGTGAAGATCTCCAGCGAACCGTAGACCTTGGTCAGGTTCTCGGCCATCAACGGTGTCTTGCCACAGGGCGCGGGCTCGGGGAACTTGATCCGGGCCACTTTGTCGGCGACGCGGACATCGTCGAGTTCCGCCAGGAGGCGATCTGCTCGTTTGGCCATGTTCTGTGCCGCAGTCGCTTTGGTGGCCTTCGCGCCGAGCTTGGCCGCCTGGGCGCGCAGCGCACTCGCCTTCTTCTCGGCGTTCGCGCGTTCGCGGCGCCTGCGCTGTTCGTCGGTGGCACGTGCGTCCAGATACTTCTTCCACCCCATGTTGTAGACGTCGGCTTCGCCACGCACCGCGTCCAGAAACCACACCTTGTTCACCACGTCGGCGAGCAGTTCCACATCATGGCTGATCACGATCAGGCCACCGTCGTGGTGCTGCAGGAAACCGCGCAGCCAGGTGATCGAGTCGGCGTCGAGATGGTTGGTCGGCTCGTCGAGCAGCAGAATGGTGTCCGATCGCCCGCCGCTGCCATCGGAGGCGGCGAACAGGATGCGCGCCAATTCGATTCGGCGACGCTGGCCGCCGGAGAGGGTGCGCAGCGCCTGGCCGAGCACGCGGTCGGGTAACCCGAGGCTGTGGCAGATCCGCGCCGCCTCGCTCTCGGCGACGTAACCGCCCAGAGCGGCGAACCGTTCCTCGAGCCTGCCGTACTTGCGGACCGCCTTCTCGCGCTCCCGATCGTCGGCCAGCTCAGCCATCAATGCCTGCTGTTTTTCCATCTCGCGGATCAGCGTGTCCAGACCGCGCGCGGACAGCACTCGGTCACGGGCCAGCACGTCCAGGTTGCCTTCGCGTGGATCCTGGGGCAGATAACCGATCTCGCTGGAACGCAGGATCGTTCCCGCGTACGGCTCGCCCTCGCCCGCCAGGATCCGCAGCGTGGTGGTCTTGCCTGCGCCATTACGTCCGACCAGTCCGATCCGGTCGCCCGCCTGCACGCGCAGCGCCGGCCCCGGGGCCGACAACAGGGTGCGGACTCCGGCCCGGACTTCCAGGTCGGTCGCGGTGATCACAAAATTCTCCTCGCGGATCGTGGTTCCGGACGGGTGCTGCTCGATTGTGCGACCCGACGCGCACAAGAACCACCGATTTTAACCCGGAACGAGCAGACCGCCGACAGCCCGGCGCCCACATGTGACGGCGGTAACGTCGCACGCGGACTACTGCGCTAGCGTGCGATTGCATGAGTACCGATCTATTGGGCAAGAGCGCCCTGGTCACCGGGGGTAGCCGGGG
Source organism: Nocardia glycosmidis (assembly GCF_052545115.1). NCBI lineage: Bacteria > Bacillati > Actinomycetota > Actinomycetes > Mycobacteriales > Nocardiaceae > Nocardia > Nocardia glycosmidis. The sequence continues at coordinate 194,660 of NZ_JBQWRH010000007.1, forward strand.
CATCGGCAAGGCGGTGGCGGCGGAACTGCTCGGCCGCGGCGCGAACGTGCTGATCACGGCGCGGAAGCAGGATCCGCTGGAGGATGCGGCAGCCGAACTGCGCGAGCTAGGTCATCCGGGGCAGGTCGTCGCGCTGGCGGGTAACTCCGGCGTCGCGCAGGATCGGGCTGCCGCCGTCGCGCGCGCGGTGACGGAGTTCGGTTCGCTGGACATCCTGATCAACAACACCGGCATCAATCCGGTGTTCGGCTCGCTGATGGACGCCGACCTGGACGCGGTGCGCAAGATCTTCGACGTGAACGTCGTGGCGGCGCTCGGCTACATCCAGCAGGCATACCGGGCATGGATGCGCGACCATGGGGGCGCGGTGGTGAACGTGGCCAGTGTCGCGGGTATCCGCTCGACCGGCGTGATCGCCGCGTACGGGGCTTCCAAGGCCGCGCTGATTCGCCTCACCGACGAACTCGCCTGGCAGCTGGGACCGAAGATCCGGGTCAACGCGGTCGCGCCGGGCGTGATCAAGACGAAGTTCGCGGACGCGCTGTACTCGGCCGACGAGGAACGCGCCGCAGGTATGTACCCGATGAAGCGGCTGGGCAGCCCGCAGGACGTGGCCGGTCTGATCGGTTTCCTGGTCTCCGATGAGGCCGCGTGGATCACCGGCGAGACGGTTCGGGTGGACGGTGGGCTCCTGTCGACCGGCGGGCTCTGACCTGCACCCGGAGATCGCCGGTCCCATCGCGCCGTTCGGCTACCGAAACGCCGGTACGCCGAGCGGGTCAGCGTTCCGGTAGCTCAGGTAGCTCTCCACCGTCGCGTGGTCGACCGCATCGGTGTGATCGCCTGACCCACCGCCGAACCCGGGCCGGGAGGCCACGTCAGCACGGGGGAGCCCACCTCGCTGCGCGGCTGCCCCATCCCGGTCGGGCTCCCCCGAGCTGCCCGACCGGGCCCTACCCGATACTCCGATCAGAGCCGGACGGGCTGGCGCCAATCCGCACGATCGGCGACCGCGGCGGCGGCCGTTCCCTCCTCGATGCCGAAACGCCGGTGCAGCTTGCGCAGTGCTTCCGGTGCGTACCAGTTCCAGTGGCCCAGCAACTCCATCGCCGCGGGCAGCAGGAATCCGCGCACCAGGGTCGCGTCGATCAGCACGGCCAACGGCAGGCCGATACCGAACGCCTTCATGAATGTGATGTCGGAGGCGAGGAAGCCGAGGAACACCAGCGAGATCAACACCGCCGCGGCCGTCACGATCCGTCCGATCCGCTCCAGCCCGGAGGTGACCGCCAGCGCGTTCGATCTGGTGCGCTGGTACTCCTCCCGGATGCGGGCCAGCAGGAACACCTGGTAGTCCATCGCCAGGCCGAACGCGACGCCGAACAGCATGACCGGAACCGGCGGTGGCAAGTCGCCGGTGACGGTGAACCCGAGCACGCCGGACAGATGCCCGTCCTGGAATATCCACACCAGCGCACCGAAGGTCGCGGTCAGGCTCAGCACGCTGAGCACCACCGCCAGCAGCGGCAAGACAACGCTTCCGGTGAGCAGGAACAGCACGGCCATCATGATCAGCACGACGAACACCAGCGCGTACGGCAGTGCCGAGACCACCGCGTCGATCGCATCCGCGTTCGCCGCGGCCACTCCGCCGACCAGCACCGGGGAGGTAGCGGGCGTCGCCCGCACCGCGGCGGCGATCCGGTCCAGTACGCCGGGATCGGCGGTGTCGGGAGTCACCGTGAGGTAGGCGGCGTTCGGCGCACGGAAGCGGTCGTTGGCAGCGGTGGGCAGGGCGAGCAGGCCACCGTGGCTGTAGCTGCCGGTGGCGGTGTCGACCCGGCGGACGTTCTCGAGCTCCGACAGTTCTCTCGCGAAGGCGTCCAATTCCGCTGCGTTGTAGGCGCTTTCGGGCAGCACCGCGAACAGCCCGTGCTGCTCGGTGGCCGCGAACTCGCGCTGGATGATCTCGGTGACCTGGCGGTTGTTCATCGACTCCGGCAACGAACGTTCGTCGGGGAAGCCGAGTTTCACGCCCAGGAACGGCGTGCCGAGGACGAGCAGCAGGGCAGTCACCGCGAGCCCGATGGGCACCGGCCGCATCATCACGAATCGGGCCAGGCGATGCCAGGCGCCCTCACCGGCCGCGGGCCGGGGGGCACGCAGGAACCACCACAGCCGGCCGTTGTCGATCTTGGCGCCGAGCAGGAACAGGATCGCGGGCAGTACGGTCAGCGAGACCGTCGCGGCGATCACCGCGACGGCCAGGCCGGCGTAACCCATCGACCGCACGGCCAGCAGTGGGAAGAACAACAAGCCCGACAGCGCGACCGCGACGGTGCCGGCCGAGAAGGCGACGGTGCGCCCCGCCGAGCGCATGGTTGCCACCACCGCCGCGGCAGGCTGCTTTCCGGCGACCAGTTCATCGCGAAAACGACTGATGATCAGCAGGCTGTAGTCGATCGCGAGGCCGAGTCCGAGCAGCGTGGCGACATTGGTCGCGGTCGCGGCGAGATCGGTGACGCTCGCGATCAGCCACAACGCGCCCATCGTGATCATCACCGTGATCATGGCGACGACCAGTGGCAGGCTGGCCGCGACCAGGCCACCGAAGACCAGCAGCAGCGCGATCAGCGTGATCGGGAAGGCGATGGATTCGCCGAGCACGACGTCTTTCTCGCTCTGCTGCACCGTCTCGTGCAGCAGCATCGCGGAGCCGCCGACACGCACCTGCAGCGGGCCGTGCCCGCCGCCGAACCGCTCGGCGAGATCGCCGACCCGTTTATCGACCTCGGATTCCGTGCCGAGGATGCTGGCCACGATCAAGCCCTTGGCGCCGTCGGCACTGCGCAGCGCGGGTGACTTCTCGGTCCAGTACGAAGCGACACCCGCGACGCCGGACACCGACTTCAGCTCAGCGACCAGCTCGGTCGCCGCGGTGGCCGTGGCGTCGTCGTCCACCGATCCCGGAGTCTGCACCAGCAGTACGAGATTCGGCGTAGCCTCACCGAAGGTATCCCGCAGCACCGCGGCCGCCCGGCTGGATTCACTGGCGGGATCGATGTAACCGCCACCCTGCACTTTGTCGAACAGCGTCGCGCTCAGCGTACCCATCGCCAGCGCGAGCACGACGAACACCCCCAGGATCCACCGGCTGCGCCGCCTGGTCAGTTCGAACACCGCGTCTACCCCTAACTTGTTCCGGCCGAACCGCTTTCGTCGTAGGACTGCCACGGTGTCGCCGGTTCGGCCATCTGCCCAGCGCGCCATCGCGGCGCACCGGCACGCCGATCATTCGCATTCGACCCTCGAAACGGGGCCGGGCAGGTGCGCCGGCGCCCCGGAATCCTAACAACGTGGGCGAAACTTCGGTGGGCGAGAACACATTCCGCGCAGCCCGGACAGCAGAGTTCGCTACGCCGCAGTTCCGGGCGGCTCGACGGCAGCGTCGCCGCGATCTCGCCGCCGATCCTGCGCCGCGGTATTCGCGACGAATTCATCTGAGTTGTGCCTGGCTCCGGCATACCAGCGAGGGCATACGGCACGCACCGCATACCCCGTCGAGCCGGGCTGCCAGTAGGCTCCAGCCAGGCGAGCGAATGAAAGGTGCAGACGATGCACGCATGCGCATCCCGGCGCGCCCGCACGGACGTGGCGTGACAGCCGATCTGGTCGTCTGTGGTCTCGGCCCCGCCGGCCGTGCGCTCGCGCATCGCGGCCTGGCGCACGGGCTGGCGGTCACCGTCATCGATCCCGCGCCACAGCGCAGGTGGACGGCCACCTATGCCGCGTGGGCCGATGAACTACCGGACTGGCTGCCGCCGGAGGCCATCGCGGCTACGGTGCCGCGGCCGATGGCGTGGGGAACTCGGGCCCACCAACTCGACCGCCGCTACGTAGTGCTGAACACCGCGCGTTTGCAGACGTCGTTGTCCCTGTCCGGCGCGCAGATCATCGCGGACCACGCGGTCGAGGTCTCCCCTCGGCGGGTGACTGTCGCCTCGGGCGGGTCGCTGGCAGCCCGAGTCATCGACGCCCGCGGCCTCACCCGTTCGCCCACGCGTGCCGAGCAGACCGCCTATGGCGTGATCGTGAACGCCGAACGCGGCGCAGGCCTCGACCCGCTGTTCATGGACTGGCGCGCCGACAATGGAGCGCAACCCGACGAGACCCCCTCGTTCCTCTACGCCGTGCCGTTGGATGACGAAAGAATGCTGCTGGAGGAGACCTGCCTGGCCGGTCGGCCCGCGGTCACGGGTTCCCGGCTGCGCATGCGCCTGCACCATCGGCTGCGCGCCAGGGGCGTGCGGCTCACCGGCGCGGAACCCGTCGAGCAGGTCCGGTTTCCCCTGCAGGGCGGGCATCCGGGTCCGCACAGGTTCGGCGCGGCGGGCGGGTTCCTGCACCCGGCGACCGGGTACAGCGTCGCCGCGGCGCTGGCCGCGGCCGATGCGGTGGTGGCGGGCCAGGACGTGTGGACTCCGGCCGCGCGGATCGTCCACTATCTGCGCAGCGCCGGACTTCGGGCGTTACTGGCCCTGCCCCCCGCTGACCTCCCATTGTTCTTCGACATGTTCTTCGAACTGCCCGCAGCGGCGCAACATGCGTATCTGTCCGGCCGCACCGACCTGACCGGCACCGTCGACGCGATGCGGACGCTGTTCTCGGTGTTGCCGTGGCGGCTGCGCCGGCGTGTCGGACCTGCGACACTCGGGATTCCGGTTCCCTCGCGCGGGCGTCGGGGTTCGGCCATGATGGAGCAATGAGATCGATCTGGAAGGGCTCGATCGCATTCGGGCTGGTGAACGTCCCGGTGAAGGTCTACACCGCCACCGAGGACCATGACATCCGGTTCCATCAGGTCCATGCGAAGGATGGCGGCCGGATCAAGTACGACCGCGTGTGCACGGTGTGCGGTCAGTCCGTCCCATATATCGATATCGACAAGGCCTACGAGTCTCCGGACGGCGACAAGGTCGTCCTGAGCGACGAAGATTTCGCGAAACTGCCCGCCGCGGAGAAGCATGAAATCCCGGTGCTCCAGTTCGTGCCGTCCGATCAGATCGACCCGATCCTGTTCGACAAGAGCTACTACCTGGAACCGGATTCCAGCACGCCGAAGGCATACGTGCTGCTGGCCACGACGCTCGAGGAGATAGAGCGAACCGCGCTGGTGTATTTCACCCTGCGCCAGAAGACCAGGCTCGCCGCGCTGCGCGTACGCGAGGGCGTCCTGGTGCTGCAAACCCTGCTGTGGCCGGACGAGGTCCGCTCGGTCGACTTCGAATCTCTCGACGGTGTCGCGCGACCCAAGCCGCAGGAGATCAAGATGGCCGAGACCCTGGTCGAGACCATGTCCGACGACTTCGATCCGGATCAGTTCACCGACGAATACCAGATCGAGCTCAAACGCGTGCTCGACGAGGCGATCGCCAGCGGCACCGGCAAGGTGGCCGAGCAGCCCGAGATGGCGCCGAGCGGTATGGACGCCGAGGTGGTCGATCTGGTCGCTGCGCTGCAGCGCAGCCTGGAGGCGAGCGGGCCCCGGACGGCGGGCGGCGGGGCGGCCGAAACCACGCCGAAGAAGGCAGCGAAGAAGACTGCCGCCAAGAGTTCCGCAGCCAAGAGCACCGCCGCGAAGAAGGCACCCGCGAAAAAGGCCGCCAAGAAGACCACTGCACGCAAAGGCGCCTGATCTTCCGCGCCCCGGCACGCTGTTTCGGTGGGTTGCCGATCGCCGGACAGTCGAGCCGGTCAGCCCCCAGCTGCCCGTTCCCGGCCTTCCTCGAAGAATTGCAACAGCGCGGCGACGGTGTTCACCTTGTCTCGCGGACGCAGCGCACCGAACGGAGCGTTCCAGAAGTCGCCGGTGCGCCGCGTCCACGGTCCGACATAGGCGTACGGGCCGGGATGCGCACCATCGCCCGGCGACACTCCGTAGGTCACCTCGTCGAGCGTGGTCGCCAAATCGAAGTGCTCCGGCCACAGCACGGGCATCATATCGGGTGCCAGGCAGCGTAATGCCCGATCGCCCACCGCGAACCACTCCTCGATCAGGCCCGCCGCCGAGCAGTCCAGCCCGATAGCCGCGTCGAGATCGACACCGGTCGTGTCCGGATAGACCCCCTCCGGCGGTCCCGGTTCGAAACCCGCCACGCGCGCCACCGCCCGGTAGGTCCCCTCCAGTCGGGTCCGCCCGTCGGGCCACAGCAACTCGCCGCCGACGATGGACACCGGCCACCGCACGCCCCCGAATCCGCCGTGCACGATCCGCAGCCGAATAGTGCCGAACTCCCGATACTGCGGCCCCGCGATCAGCAACTCCGCTGCCGCGTGCAGCGCCTGTCTCGACCGCGCATATGTCATCTCGTCCACCCCCGAATCATGGCTACTTCCGCCGCCGGACCGCACGGGTTTCGCCTCGAGAGCCGGCTACCGCCGAATGATCTATCCGGTGGGTTCGGGCGCCGGTCGCGGCGTCACGGGGATGAGTTGGTAGCGGCGGCCGGCGATCGGCTCGGGCTGATACCGCACCATCGGGTCGGGCATGATCGAGCAGTCGAGATGAGAGGCGACCAGGATGATCGAGCCGGAGATGGTGGCCATCGCAGGTTTCTCCTGACGCGTATTCGTCTCGGCGGTCATTCGCCGAGGTGGGTGATGTGCCCGAACTGGCGCTCGTAGTTGCTCATGGCGTCGTTCAGCGTCTGCATCAACCGGAAGATCAACGCGGGCGGGAATTTCACCCGTGAGACGACCTGCACCGGTTGCCGCATCACCGGCCCGTCGCTGTTGACGGAACCGGGTTCGGCAGGCAGATAGACCAGGAAGTCGACGGTGAAATCGGTGCGGTTGTACCAGCAGGTGAATCCGTTCGCGTAGACCCCGACGCTCAGGGCTTCGGGTACCACCACCTCGACATCGACTCCCGGCTCCTCGGCAGGGGGTGGCGGGGTCTCCTCGCTCATCCTCGCCTTCCTCTCCCGGACCGGCGAACCGGACGCGCCGGGTTTCCGGCGCGCCGGTTCGTCGGTGTCGCGTTCACTCCGACTCCTGCTGCCGGGTCAGCGACCCTGCAGATGACGAGCCTGCTGACGGATCTGATGCAGCTGCATCTCCCACTGGCCGGACCGGTCTTGGGCACGGCTGGCCTGGTCCTCGGCCTGCTGCGCGAGCTGGGTGGCCTGATCGGCTTGATCCTGTGCCGAGGACGCGCGTTGCTGGCTCTGGCTGGCCTCCCCTTGGGCCTGCTGGGCCTGATTTTGGGCGCGGTCGGCCTCGCTTTGGGCCTGCTGGGCCTGGTTCGCCGCCAGGATCGCCTGCTGGCGAGCCTGCTGGGCTTGCTGGTTGGCCTGGTTGGCGTCCTGCTGAGCGATCTGCGCCTGATGCTGCACCTGACGAGCCTGCGCCTGGGCCTGCCGGGCCAGCCCGGTGGCCTGCATCGCGTACTGGCGTGCGCTCTGCGCTTCCTGGCGGGCTTCGTCCAAGCGCACCCGCAGCATCTCCACCTCCCCGCGGACATCCGCCATATCTTCCCGTCGGCCCTCCGACATCGTCCTGCTTTCGGTGGCCGTGTCCTGTGCTGCCATAACCGAGCTCCCTTCGAGGAAAGTAGTGGATTCCGAGTGGGACGAACTCGTTGACCGGTCCTATTCTTACAGCAACACAAACCGTCTACAGCTACTTTGTAGCAACCATCAGGAAACGCTGATGTAACACGGCCTAGAGGCCGAACCGGGGTGCGTACAGCAAAACATAGCAATCCCCAGGTAAACCAACCGGTGCCGAGCTCAGCGCCACCCGGGAGAGCGAGCCCCGAGTAACCTGCCGCTGAACACGATCGTCGACGTTGGCGCGGCCGATCCTTCACGACCCCGCTCGCCGCATTCGATCCGGTGCCGCTCGACGCGTGGGCACAACCAGCATCGTCATCGAGACCGCAGCCATCGCGGTGATCGTCGCAGGCGCACAGGACATCCAGTTCTCGCCACAGGTCCGGAAGGTACTGCGCCGCCGCGTCACATCCGGCGGTCATCGGGCAGGCGCTGAGACGCACGCCAGCTGCGCGAACCAGGACTTCCCACGCGGGGCGGCAACGTCCACGTTGTGGACGCACTCTGGCGGGAACGGATATGACAAAGCCGCCGACGGCGACACTCGATTCGGAGCGCCGGCGCCGACGGCTACTGCCGGTGGCGGCTGGGTTACACCGTGAACCCGAGGGCACGCAACTGCTCGCGCCCGTCCTCGGTGATCTTGTCCGGACCCCACGGCGGAATCCAGACCCAGTTGATCTTCAGCTCTTCGACCAGTCCGCTGCGCACCAGCGCATTGCGCGCCTGGTCCTCGATGACGTCCGTCAGCGGGCAGGCCGGGGACGTCAGCGTCATGTCGAGGATGGCGACGTTGTCCTCCTCGACCCGCAGGCCGTAGACCAGGCCCAAGTCGACGACGTTGATGCCGAGTTCCGGGTCGACGACGTCACGCATCGCCTCTTCGATGTCTTCGAGCACCTTGACATCCTCGGCGGACATCTCGGCCGGCTCGGCCGTATCGGTGGCCGGTGTGTCACTCATGACGCTTCCCCGTTTCCCATCGGACGTTGCACTCCTTCTGCGGTGGCTGCGAGCTGCTCGGGGCCGATCCGCAGGACGGCGTCCTTGAACGCCATCCACCCGAGCAGCGCGCATTTCACCCGCGCCGGATACTTCGACACCCCGGCGAGGGCGATACCGTCGCCGATCACGTCTTCGTCGCCCTCGATGGTGCCCCGGCTGGAGATCATCTCGCTGTAGGAGTCGACCACCTTCAGCGCCTGTTGCACCGGGAGCCCGATGACCTGATCGGTGAGAATCGAGGTCGCGGCCTGACTGATCGAGCAGCCCTGCCCGTCGTAGGAGACGTCGGCCACGTCACCGTTGCCGTCCAGGTGTACGCGCAGGGTCACCTCGTCGCCGCAGGTCGGGTTCACGTGGTGCACCTCGGCCCCGTACGGCTCCCGCAGCCCGCGGCCGTGCGGGTGCTTGTAGTGGTCCAGGATGACTTCCTGGTACATCTGCTCCATACGCATGTCTTACCCAACCCCGAAGAAGCTCTGGGCCTTCCGCACCGCGGCGACCAGTGCGTCCACCTCGGCCAGGGTGTTATAGACCGCGAACGACGCGCGGGCGGTCGCGGCGATGCCGAAGCGCCGGTGCAACGGCCACGCGCAGTGGTGGCCCACCCGGATGGCGACGCCCTCGTCGTCCAGGATCTGTCCGACGTCGTGGGCGTGGATGCCGTCGACCACGAACGACACCGCGCCGCCGCGGTCGATGTTCTCGGTCGGACCGATCACCCGCACGCCATCGATCCCGGCAAGCCCTTCCAGCGCCGCATCGACCAGCGTGTGCTCATGTGCCGCAATGGCTTCCATGCCGATTTCTTCCAGATACCGCACGGCCGCGCCCAAGCCGACCACCTGTGAGGTCATCGGCACGCCCGCCTCGAACCGCTGCGGCGGCGGCGCGTAGGTGCTGTGTTCCATGAACACCGTCTCGATCATGGACCCGCCGGTGATGAACGGCGGCGTCTGCTCGAGCAGCGCACGGCGCCCATAGAGCACGCCGACCCCGGAGGGGCCGAGCATTTTGTGGCCGGAGAACGCGGCGAAATCGACGCCGAGCTCGCGGAAGTTCACCGGCATATGCGGCACCGACTGGCATGCATCCAGCACCACCAGCGCACCGACGGCCCGGGCCCGGCGCACCAACTCGGCGACCGGCGCGACGGCGCCGGTGACGTTGGACTGGTGAGTGAACGCGACCACCTTCGTGGCGGGCGACAGTTCCAGCGAGTCGAGGTCGATGCGGCCGTCCTCGGTGACACCGAACCACTTCAGCGTTGCGCCGGTGCGGCGGGCCAGCTCCTGCCAGGGCACCAGGTTCGCGTGGTGCTCCAGCTCGGTGATGACGATCTCGTCCCCGGGCCCGACGTGGTACGGGAACCGGTTGTCGGCGAACGCGTAGGTCACCAGGTTCAGCGACTCGGTGGCGTTCTTGGTGAACACGATCTCGCCCGCGTCGACGCCGATGAAACGCGCGATATCGGCCCGCGCGCCCTCATAGGCGTCGGTCGCCTCCTCAGCCAGCTGATGCGCACCGCGGTGCACCGCCGAGTTGCTGGTGATCAGGAAATCGCGTTCGGCCTCCAGCACTCCGATCGGCCGCTGCGCGGTCGCCCCGGAGTCCAAGTACACCAACGGTTTCCCATCCCGAACCGTGCGGCTCAGGATCGGGAAGTCGGCCCGGATGCGGGCGACGTCGAGGGTGCGGACCGTTGCGGTCATCTCAGGCTCCAGCGGTAGCGGACTGGGAAATGTCAGAGGGGGTCGCTGAGCTGTGTGTGAAGCGGACGTAGCCGTTGGCGTCGAGTTCCTCGGCGAGTTCGGCGCCGCCCTCGGCGACGATGCGGCCGCCGACGAAGACGTGCACGAATTCCGGTTGGATGTAGCGCAGAATGCGGGTGTAGTGCGTGATCAGCAGCACGCCGCCGTTCTCGCGCTCCTTGTAGCGGTTCACGCCCTCGGAAACGATGCGCAGTGCGTCGACGTCCAGACCGGAGTCGGTCTCGTCCAGGATTGCGATCCTCGGCTTGAGCAGGCTCAGCTGCAGGATCTCATGGCGCTTCTTCTCACCGCCGGAGAAGCCCTCGTTCACACTGCGGTCGGCGAAGGCGGCGTCGATCTCCAGTTCGCCCATCGACTCCTTCACCTCCTTGACCCAGTGCCGCAGCTTGGGGGCCTCACCGCGGACGGCGGTGGCAGCGGTACGCAGGAAGTTGGACATCGAGACACCGGGAACCTCGACCGGGTACTGCATGGCGAGGAACAGACCGGCACGCGCGCGCTCGTCGACCGACATCGCCAGCACATCCTCGCCGTCGAGAGTGATCGAGCCGGAGGTCACGGTGTACTTCGGGTGACCGGCGATCGCGTAGGACAGCGTCGACTTGCCAGAGCCGTTCGGGCCCATGATCGCGTGCGTCTCACCGGACTTCACGGTCAGGTTCACGCCGTTGAGGATCTTGATGGGCTCGCCGGTCTCATCGGGGTTGGCGACCTCGACGTGCAGGTCCTTGATTTCCAGGGTGGTCATCGAATTCGAATTCCTTTGCGGGGGTATGGGGTCGTTGATCAGGCGCCGACGGCGGCGAGCTCGGCCTCGATGGCCGCCTCCAGCCGCTCCCGAACCTCGGGGACCGCGATCTTCTGAATGATCTCGTGGAAGAACCCGCGCACCAACAGACGGCGGGCCGCGTCCTCCGGGATACCGCGGGCGCGCAGATAGAACAGCTGCTCGTCATCGAACCGGCCGGTCGCGGACGCGTGTCCCGCACCGGCGATCTCACCGGTCTCGATCTCCAGGTTCGGCACCGAGTCGGCCCTGGCGCCGTCGGTGAGCACCAGATTGCGGTTCACCTCGAAGGTATCGGTGCCTTCGGCCGCGGCGCGGATGAGTACGTCGCCGACCCATACGGTGCGGGCGTCGCCCTTCGGCCCGGACGCCGAGCTTGCCGAGTGTCCATCGGACAGCGCCGGATCGCCTTGCAGCGCACCCTTGTACAGCACCCTCGACTTGCAGTTCGGGACCGCGTGGTCGACGAGCAGACGCTGTTCGAAGTGCTGGCCCGCGTCGGCGAAGTAGAGGCCGAGTAGTTCGGCGTCGCCGCCGGGGCCGGCGTAGCGAACGTTGGCGGTCAGGCGCACCAAGTCGCCGCCGAGGGTGACCGAGGTGTGCCGCAGGGTGGCGTCGTGGCCGAGCTGGGCGTGGTGTGCGGTGGCGTGCACCGCGTCGTCGGCCCAGTCCTGCACGGCGACGACGGTCAGCTTGGCGGAGTCGCCGAGCACGAATTCCACGTTCTCCGCATATGTCCCACTGCCACGCTGGTCGATGACCACGGTGGCCTTGGCGAAGCGGTCCAGGCGGATCTGCAGGTGACCGTAGGCAGTCTTGCCCGCGCCGGGGCCGACGATCGTGACGGTCACCGGCTCGGCGACCTCGATCTCCTTGGCGACCGAGACGACAGTGGCCTGTTCGAAGCCCGAATAGGCTTGCGCGGCAACGCGATCCGACGGCACGCCGGCCGTGCCGAGCCGGCTGTCGGCGCGGTCGACCGTCTCCACCGTCACGCCGTCGACCGCGGCGACCGCGACGGTCGCACGACCGTCCCGGACCGCGGTGCCATCCTGCAGTCCGCGCAAGCGCCGCAGCGGCGTGAACCGCCAGGCTTCATCCCTGGCGGAGGGCACCTCGAAGGCGTCCACATCGAACGAGGCGAACACTTCGCCCTTGTTGACCGCGGGGGTGCGGGCCTCGGCCGCTTCGGCAACGTTCTCGATTGCCATCAGCCGACGGCTCCTTCCATCTGCAGTTCGATCAGGCGGTTCAGTTCGAGCGCGTATTCCATGGGCAGTTCCTTGGCGATCGGCTCGACGAAGCCGCGCACCACCATCGCCATGGCCTCATCCTCGGTGAGGCCGCGGCTCATCAGGTAGAACAGCTGATCCTCGGAGACCTTGGAGACGGTCGCCTCATGGCCCATGGTCACGTCGTCCTCGCGGATGTCGACGTAGGGGTAGGTGTCCGAGCGGCTGATCGTGTCGACCAGCAGCGCGTCGCACTTCACCGTGGACTTCGAGCCGTGCGCGCCCTTGTTCACCTGGACCAGGCCGCGGTAGGAGGCCCGGCCACCGCCGCGCGCCACCGACTTCGACACGATGGTCGAGGAGGTGTGCGGCGCGAGATGCAGCATCTTCGCGCCGGTGTCCTGGTGCTGGCCTTCGCCGGCGAAGGCCACCGAAAGCACCTCACCCTTGGCGTACTCGCCGGTCATCCAGACCGCGGGGTACTTCATGGTGACCTTGGAGCCGATATTGCCGTCGATCCACTCCATGGTCGCGCCCGCCTCGGCCTTGGCCCGCTTGGTGACCAGGTTGTAGACGTTGTTCGACCAGTTCTGGATGGTGGTGTAGCGGCAGCGGCCGCCCTTCTTCACGATGATCTCCACCACCGCCGAGTGCAGCGAGTCCGACTTGTAGATCGGCGCGGTGCAGCCCTCGACGTAGTGCACGTAGGCGCCCTCGTCGACGATGATCAGCGTCCGCTCGAACTGACCCATGTTCTCGGTGTTGATCCGGAAGTAGGCCTGCAGCGGAATGTCGACGTGCACGCCCGGCGGCACGTAGATGAACGAGCCGCCCGACCACACCGAGGTGTTCAAGGCCGAGAACTTGTTGTCACCGGCCGGGATGACCGAACCGAAGTACTGCTGGAAGATCTCCGGGTGCTCCTTGAGACCGGTGTCGGTGTCCAGGAAGATCACACCCTGGGCCTCGAGGTCCTCGCGGATCTGGTGGTAGACGACCTCGGACTCGTACTGCGCCGCCACACCGGCGACCAACCGCTGCTTTTCCGCCTCCGGAATGCCCAGCCTGTCGTAGGTGTTCTTGATGTCCTCGGGGAGTTCCTCCCAGGACGCCGCCTGCTTTTCGGTCGAGCGCACGAAGTACTTGATGTTGTCGAAGTCGATGCCCTCGAGATTGGAACCCCAGATCGGCATCGGTTTGCGATCGAAGATCCGCAGCGCCTTGAGCCGCTGGTCGAGCATCCATTCCGGCTCGTTCTTCTTCGCCGAGATGTCGCGGACTACCGCCTCGGAGAGACCTCGTTGCGCGCTGGCACCGGCCGCATCCGAATCGGCCCAGCCGTAACCGTAGTTCCCCAGCGAGGCGATGGTTTCTTCCTGGGTGAGCGGTTGCACCTGGTCGGTGGTCGTCGTCATTCGGCACTCCTTCCGGAGTCGTTCGTTCCTACCGCTGCGGGCTGTGCAGCGGTTTGTGCTGAAGTTTCGGTCTGGGCCAGCGGTGGAACCAGCAATGGCACGTGTGTGGTGCACGCACAGTCGCCGTTGGCGATCGTCGCCAATCGCTGCACGTGCGTACCGAGCAGCTCACGGAACGCCTCGAGTTCGGCCGCGCACAACTGCGGGAACTCCTCGGCGACGTGCGCGACCGGGCAGTGGTGCTGGCAGATCTGTACGCCCGTGCCCACTTTGCGGGTGGACGCGGCGAAACCGGCATCGGTGAACGCCTCGGCGATCTCCTCGGACTTGGCCTCGGTGCGCTCCGGGGTGTGCTCCGCGACCGGTTCGATCCCGGCCACGATAGTGCGTGCCCGTTGCCGGGCGAACTCGGTGATGGCCTGTTCGCCGCCGATCTTGCCGAGCTGCCGCATCGCGGCCCCGGCCAGATCGTCGTAGGCGTGGCCGAGTTTGCCCCGGCCCACCGCGGTGAGCTGGTATTGCTTGGCCGGGCGGCCGCGGCCCTTCTGCTGCCACGGCGCCGATCGGGCGGCACGGGCTTGACCGGAGTCGATCAAGGCGTCCAGGTGCCTGCGCACGCCGGCCGGGGCAAGACCGAGCCTGCTTCCGATGGCGGTCGCCGTGATCGGCCCTTCCTCCAGCAACAACTGGACGATGGCCGCTCGGGTATGGCCCTCGCCACCGGCCGTCGCGAGCGCGGCGACCGACTCGGAACCGGTCCCGCGACCGGCTCCTGTGTCAGCTCTCCGCAAACCCACGGTTTTCACAACATCAGTGTGGCGGAATTCCTTCCCGAAATCTAATAAGGGTCCCCTGACTTCGTCACCTGGACCGACCTGCGCGGATTGCGCGGTGTCAGGCGTCCGCGCAAGATGGGGTGACACCGGCGCCAACCGACCAGAACGCGCAACTCGGCGAGCCCTCCCGGCTGACCTGCGGAATGCCGCGCAGGGAACGAATTCGGTCGGCCGGCACCCGCCGTTCGCCGACCGTCATCGCTCTCGGTGCGCACCACCGACCCGATCGTCGACGGCGCGCGCCGCACCCGGAGTGCGATCCGTCACAGTTGAGAACGGGACGGGGTCCGACCGGAACGGACGATGCCCGTTCGGGTCGGCGACCGCCACCCGAACTAGGCTTCGTCTCGTGGCGGTACTGGAGGGCGCGCGGCGCAGGACACTGGCATTCGGGCGCCGGGCACTCGGACTCGACGTGCCCACGCCCGACCACACGATCGCGGTGCTGCACAGCGACGAATCAGAAGTGCCCGGTCTCGATCGCACCGAGCTCACGCAGCTGGACCGGATCCGCCTGATGGGCGCGACGGGCACGGTGCTGATGGCGATCAGCGCGCTCGGCATCGGCGCGCAGCCGGTGCACCAGAACCCGACCTCCGGCGTACGGGTGCTCGGCATCTTCGCCCGTGCGCACACCGGTTCGCTGGCCATGTGCATGATCGGCACCGTCGTGGTGGTGCTGGCCTGGCTGCTGCTCGGCCGGTTCGCGGTGGGCAGTATCGGCGGCTCCCCCATCCATCGGCTGACCCGCTCGCAGCTGGACCGCACGCTGTTGCTGTGGATCATCCCGCTCATCATGACGCCGCCGCTGTTCAGCAACGACGTGTACTCCTATCTGGCACAGAGCGAGATCGCCGCGCGGGGCATCAATCCGTACGAGCAGGGTCCGGTCGCGGGGCTGGGGATCGACAACGTTCTCACCAACAACGTTCCCACCATCTGGCGGGACACCCCCGCGCCCTACGGTCCGCTGTTCCTTTGGCTCGGTCGCGGCATCGCCGAACTCACCGGCGACAACATCATCGCGGGCGTCTGGGTGCACCGGCTGCTCGCGTTGGGCGGGGTCGCGCTGATCGTATGGGCGCTGCCGCGGCTGTCGGTGCGCTGCGGCGTCGCCCCGGTGAGCGCGCTGTGGCTCGGCGCGGCCAACCCGCTGGTGCTGTTCCACCTGGTCGGCGGCGTGCACAACGACGCGCTGATGCTCGGGCTGATGCTGGCCGGCCTCGAGTTCTGCCTGCGCGCCATCGAGGACACCCATCCGTTCGACGGGCGCGCCTACGCCTGGCTGATCAGCGGCGCGGTCATCATCACGCTGTCCTCGTCGATCAAATTCACCTCGATCATCGCGCTCGGGTTCGTCGGGATGGCGCTGGCACGGCGCTGGGGCGCCACGCTGCGCACCGTCGCCACCGCGGCCGCGATGCTCGGTGCGATCGCCATCAGCACGACGCTTTTCATCAGTTCGGTGAGCGGCCTCGGCTTCGGCTGGATCTACACCCTCAACACAGCCAGCGTGGTGCGCAGCTGGATGTCGCTGCCGACGGTGCTGGGCATCATCACCGGATTCGGCGGCGTGCTGCTCGGCCTCGGCGACCATACGACGGCGCTGCTGAGCATCACCCGGCCGATCGCGGCGGTGGTGGCGGGCTTCTTCACGGTCCGCATGCTGGTGGCCACCGGCACCGGGCGGCTGCATGCGGTGGGCGCGCTCGGCGTGGCGCTGGGCGCCATCGTGCTGCTGTTTCCGGTCGTGCAGCCGTGGTATCTGCTGTGGGCCATCGTGCCGATGGCCGCGTGGGCGACCCAGCCGGTGTTCCGCCTTCCGGCGGTGACGTTCTCGGCGGTGGTGAGCGTGATCCTGATGCCGCGCGGCGCCGATCTCGAAGTTTTCCAGATCGTTGGCGCCGCCATCGCCACGGTGATCGTCGGGGTTCTGTTCATCGTGGTCACCCGCAATGCGCTGCCCTGGCGGGGGCAACAGGGGGTGTCGGCTCCGTCACAGGCGGCCACCTCCTACGGTGTGAGATCGTGACCGAGCTCGGCGAGGGTGCCATCAACGAGGGTGCCATCAATACAGCGGCGATGGGCGCGCGGCAGCCGAGCGCCGGCGAGGCGGCGTCGTGACGCCCGCTTCCGGGCCCGCTGTCAGCGTCGACGGGGTGGTCAAGCGTTACGGCGAGACGACGGCGGTGGATGGTCTGACCTTCGAGGTCGAACCGGCGCAGGTGCTCGCGTTGCTCGGACCGAACGGGGCGGGCAAGACCACGACGGTGGAGATGTGCGAGGGATTCGCCGCACCGGACGCGGGTGTGGTGCGGGTGCTCGGGCTGGACCCCGTCGCCGATTCCGAGCGGCTTCGTCCCCGGATCGGTGTCATGCTGCAAGGTGGTGGCGCGTACCCGGGTTCGCGGGCCGGCGAAATGCTCGACTTGGTGGCCGCCTACTCCGCCGATCCGCTCGATCCCGACTGGCTGCTGCGCACGCTCGGTCTGCAGGACAACCGTCGCACGCCCTACCGGCGTCTGTCCGGCGGCCAGCAGCAGCGGCTGGCGCTGGCCTGCGCCCTGGTGGGTAAGCCGGAACTGATCTTCCTGGACGAACCGACCGCGGGTCTGGACGCGCAGGCCAGGCTGATGGTCTGGGAACTGATCGACGCCCTGCGCCGCGACGGCGTGACCGTCGTGCTCACCACGCACATGATGGACGAAGCCGAGCAGCTCGCCGACCAGCTGGTGATCATCGACCACGGCCGCATTGTCGCCTCCGGAACCCCGGCCGAGGTCACCGCCCACGGGGCCGCCGGGCAGCTGCGATTCTGCGCGCCACCCAACCTGAACGTGGACCTGCTGAAGACGGCGTTGCCGGAAGGCTTCGCCCCCAGGGAGACCGCGCCGGGCACGTATCTGGTGGAGGGCGAGATCACTCCGCAGGTGCTCGCCACCGTCACCGCGTGGTGCGCGCGAATGAACGTGCTGGCTACCGACATCCGGATCGATCAGCGCCGCCTCGAAGACGTTTTCCTGGAACTGACCGGACGGGATTTGCGCGGATGAGCACGCACGATTCGGCCACCAACCGCTTCGAGCCGGGCACCTTCACCCCCGCTCCGCGTCCTAGTTCCCGTGCCGCGATGATGCTCGCGCAGACCCGGCTCGAGCTGATCCTGTTGCTGCGCAACGGCGAACAGTTGCTGCTGACCATGTTCATCCCGATCACCCTGCTGGTCGGGATGAGTGTGCTGCCGTTCGGCGATCTCGGCGCGCACCGGGTGGACGAAATCGTGCCCGCGGTGATGATGGTGGCCGTGATGTCCACCGCGTTCACCGGTCAGGCCATCGCGGTCGGCTTCGACCGCCGCTACGGCGCGCTCAAGCGGCTCGGCGCGACGGCGTTGCCGCGCTGGGGTGCCATCGCGGGCAAGAGCGCCGCGGTGCTCATCGTCGTCGTGCTGCAAGCGATCCTGCTCGGCCTGATCGGCGTAGCGCTGGGCTGGCGGCCCGAACCCCTCGGGCTGCTGCTGGGCGCCGCGGTGATCGCGCTGGGCACCGCCACGTTCGCGGCGATGGGCCTGCTGCTCGGCGGCACCCTCAAGGCCGAGGTGGTGCTCGCCCTGGCGAACATCCTCTGGTTCGTCATGCTCGGTGTCGCCAGCGTCGTGTTCGCCGCCGAAGACCTGCCGCCTGCGGTGAGCGTGGTAGCTCGGCTGGTGCCCTCCGGCGCGCTGGCGGTCACCTTGGAGGACGCGATGCGCGACAGCGTCGACTGGTTCGGCTTGGCTGTGCTCGCGGTGTGGGGCGCAGTGTCCGGTGGCCTGGCGACCCGACTGTTCCGCTTCCACTGAAGCATCCCACGACGAGATGTAGTAGACCGGGTGCAGCCGCCGGAACCGGCCGGGCTACCATCTTCGACGTGCTGTATCGCGCGTTCCTGCGACTCGTCGACAAGCTGCCGCTGCCCGCACTGCGGGTGCAGCGCCTGATCGCGGTCGCGGTGATCCTCTCGCAGGCAGGCATCTCGGTGACCGGCGCTGTCGTGCGGGTCACCGCGTCCGGGCTCGGCTGCCCGACCTGGCCGCAGTGCTTCCCCGGCAGCTTCACACCGGTCGCGGTGTCGGAGGTCCCGGCCATCCACCAGGCGGTCGAGTTCTCCAATCGGCTGCTCACCTTCGTCGTCTCACTGTGCGCCGCGCTGATCGTGCTCGCGGTGACCCGGGCGCGGCGACGCCGCGAGGTGCTGGTGTACGCGTGGCTGATGCCCGGCGGCACCGTCGCGCAGGCGATCATCGGCGGCATCACGGTGCGCACCGGACTGCTGTGGTGGACCGTCGCGACGCACCTGCTCGCGTCCATGGTGATGGTCTGGCTGGCGGTGGTGCTGTACGCGAAGATCGGCCAACCCGACGACGGCATCGACACCGCGCAGGCGCCCGCGCCGCTGCGCTGGCTCACCGGACTCGCCGGTGTCGCGCTCGGCGCCGTGCTGGTCGCGGGCACGCTGGTGACCGCGGCGGGTCCGCACGCGGGTGACAAGAGCATCGAGCGTCCCGTCGAGCGCCTCCAAGTCGAGATCGTCACCCTGGTACACCTGCACTCGCAGCTACTGGTCGGGTATCTCGCACTCCTCATCGGCCTGGCGTTCGGCCTGTTCGCCGCCGGAATCACGCCCGCGGTGCGCACCCGGCTGTTCGTGCTGCTCGCGCTGGTCTGCTCCCAGGCGCTGGTGGGCGTCGTGCAGTACTTCACCGATGTCCCGGCGGCGCTGGTCGTCGTGCACGTGGGCGCAGCGGCGGCTTGCACCGCCGCGACCGCGGCGCTCTGGGCGGCGCTGCGCACCAGGGAGCAGATCGCGCCCACCCCCGGCGCGGCCGACCGGAGCGAGACCGCAGGTACCGTGGTCGCTCGTGGCCACGCCTGACCCGGAATCCGAAGCACGCCAGCCGTTTCCCGACCACGAGCCATACGCTCACGGGCTGCTCGACGTCGGAGACGGCCAGCAGATCTACTGGGAGATCAGCGGCAACCCGACCGGCAAACCGGCGCTGGTCGTGCACGGCGGCCCCGGCAGCGGAGGACGGTCCGGCGCGCGCAAGTCGTTCGACCCTGAGGTCTACCGAGTCGTCCGGTTCGATCAGCGCGGGTGCGGGGCGAGCCTCCCGCACGCCTCGGACCCCACGGTCGACATGGCACACAACACCACCGACCACCTGATCGCCGACATGGAACGGTTGCGCGAGCACCTCGGTATCGATCGGTGGCTGCTGTTCGGTGGTTCCTGGGGCTCGACGCTGATCCTCGCGTACGCCCAGCGGCACCCGCACCGGGTCAGCGAGATCGTACTCGTCGGAGTGACCATGACCCGGCCCGAAGAGATCGACTGGCTCTATCGCGGCGTCGCACGACTGCTGCCGCAGCAGTGGGAGACCTTCCGCGCCGGTGTTCCCCGCGACGACCGCGACGGCGATCTCGTCGAGGCCTATCGCCGGCTGATGGAAAACCCTGACGCGGCTACCCGAGAACTGGCAGCGCGGCGCTGGTGTGCCTGGGAAGACGCCATTATCGCCCACGAGACTCTCGGCAACCCAGGGCAGTACAGCGCCAAGCCCGACGCCGCGCAACTGGCCTTCGTGCGGATCTGCACGCATTACTTCGCCAATGCCGCCTGGCTGGAGGACGGACAACTACTTCGCGATGCCCACCGGCTCGCGGGCATTCCCGGCGTTTTGATCCATGGCCGGCTCGACCTGAGCGGCCCGCTGTACACCGCCTGGCAGCTCGCGCAGGCCTGGCCCGAGGCCGAACTCCAGGTCATCGAGGATTCCGGGCACACTGGCAGCCCGGCTATGCGCTCCGCCGTGCTGCGAGCCGTCGACCGGTTCGCCCGCTAGCTTTCGACAGCGCGGGTAACGGGCAGAGACCAGCCCGTCACCCCGGCTCAGCGCCGGTGTCATGACGCTATCCCGCGAAATGAGGGTCTAAGGTCCCCGCCATCAAGGCCCGCCGACCCCGTTGCGCGCACGCGACGACTGCGAACGTGAAAGTCGACACGCCGCAGTAATCAACCGGAGAACAAGCAATCAACCGGAGACCAGATGAGCAGGCTCGTCGACCGCCAGTCGATAGTCGTCGGAATCGACGGCACCCCCACCGCGCTCGCGGCTGCCCGCTGGGCCGGGGCCGTCGCGAACCGCCTGCACGGCCCGCTCGTGCTGCTCGGTGTCGCGCCTGCCCTCGACTATCAGCTCACCTCGTCGACCGGGATCAATCTGCTCCCCGAACTCCGAGCCGCGGCGAAGAACAAGCTGGACGAGGCGTTCGAGGCGGTGCGCGCCGATCAGCCGCGATTGGAGATCCACCAGCAGCTCGAAGACGGCATGCCCGCACGCAAGCTGATCGAGCACAGCGCTGTCGCGCGCATGGTCGTCGTCGCGGCGAACTTCGGTGACCGGCTCGCCACCTTGCTCCTGGGATCCACCGCGCTCACGGTCGCGAACAAGGCGGCCTGCCCGGTGACGGTGTGGCGCGGCGAGACCGGCCGGCCGCTGCCGGACGGACGTCCCGTACTGGTCGGCGTGGACGGCAGCCCCGCCGGCACCGCGGCGGTCGGCGAGGCGTTCGAGCTGGCGGCGGCGCTGAACGTCGAGGTCATCGCACTGCACGCGTGGAACGATCCCGACCTGCTGCAGTGGACTCCGGTGCCCGACGCCTGGGAGACGCTGGCCCAGCGGGAGGAGGAACTGCTGTCCGAGCGCTTGGCGGGATGGAGCGAGAAGTATCCCGACGTGACCGTCACCAAAGTGATCCGGAAGAACGCGCCTGCACCGGCGCTGCTCGAATTCGCCGAGAGCACCCAGCTGGTGCTGACCGGCAGCCGCGGCCACAACCGCTTCACCGGGCTCCTGGTCGGATCGACCAGCCAGAATCTGCTACACCACGCGCCGAACCCGGTTGTCATCTGCCGAGAACACTAGAACCTCGAGAGGACCTCGACTGTATGCCCCACCAGCAACCTTCCGACGACCGCGACACCAACCTCGCTCCTCTCGCGCCGATCGCAGTGGTACTCGGCCTTGCGATGATCGCTACCGGACTCGTGGCGGTGGTCAGGATTCCCAGGTGGGCAGTGGACTACGGCATCATGGTGATCGCCGCGGATGGTCTCTACGTCGCCCTGTCCGCATGGCTGGTGTACTGGGGTGTCGGACAGCGGCGAAATCGTTCCAGCGACACCTGATCCGGCGATCGAGGCGGCTCCACGGCCGCATCATCTCGCTACGCAGCGCTCATTGTTCGTTGCGCGCCTTCGGGAAACGAGTCTGCTCCGCGACCCATCCCGCCATCTTGGCCCAGTGACCCTCGCGCGGGGTGACAATCGAAGTGAGCTCGCGATCCCATTCATCGGCTTCGGTGAGGCCGTCGACAATGGCGATCAGCTCCTTCGCGGTGTTCAGGTCGGGGACCACCCGGTCACCGAGGACACCATCGGCGCCGACCAGGGTGATCCGGACGCCGCTGCGCCCGATCGGCTGCAGCACGGCCGTGGCGCGACCGCCGTGATCAGCGACGAATCCTTGGATGGATTGCACGACAGCGCCCGACAGCTTCGCCGGGGCCGTGGCGGTTCGATCACTCATGGCACGCAGTTTACCGACCGGTGGGACGCGATCCGGCCGCTCGGGTGTACAACTGGACCCCATGCGTGCCATTCAGGTTTCCCGACACGGTGGTCCCGAGGTCCTGCGGTACGTGGAGGTCCCGGATCCGCAGATCGGGCCCGACCAGGTGCTGGTCGATACGCAAGCGATCGGCGTCAACTTCCTGGACACCTATATCCGCACCGGACGCTACCCACAGGATGTCCCCTACATCCCGGGAGCGGAGGGCTCCGGCGTCGTCACCGAGGTCGGCACGAACGTCACCGAGTTCTCGGTTGGCGACCGGGTCGCGTGGGCGGCCGCGCCGAGCAGCTACGCAGCTGAAGTCGCGGTGCACGCGGCGGTCGCCATCGCGGTGCCGGATGGGGTCGATCCGCCGGTGGCCGCGTCGGCGCTGTTGCAGGGCATGACCGCGCACTACCTCGTCGAATCCATCTACCGGCCGGAGCCCGGGGAGACCGTGCTGGTGCACGCGGGCGCGGGTGGTGTCGGCCTGATCTTGACCCAGCTCCTCGCGGCCCGCGGCGTGCGGGTGATCACGACCGTGTCCTCCGACGACAAGCAGACGCTGTCCCGTGCTGCGGGCGCTGCCGAGGTGCTGCGCTACGGCGACGAGCTCGCCGGCCAGGTGCGCGAACTCACCGACGGGATCGGCGTGGCCGCCGTCTACGACGGCGTGGGCGCGGCGACCTTCGAATCCAGCCTGGCGTCGTTGCGGGTGCGCGGCATGCTCGCGCTGTTCGGCGCGGCGAGCGGGCCGGTGCCGCCGTTCGACCTGCAGCGGCTCAGCCCCTCCGGGTCGCTGTTCGTCACCCGCCCCACCCTCGCGCATTACACCCGCGACCGCGCCGAACTCGTCTGGCGCGCGAGCGATGTTCTCGACGCCATCGCCGATGGCACGTTGAATATCCGGATCGGCGCGACCTATCCGCTCGCTGAGGCCGAGCAGGCCCATCGCGACTTGGAGGGCCGCAAGACAACCGGGTCCATCGTTCTGCTTCCGTGAAGCCCGAGCGGGGCCACTCGAGCGGGCGGCCCCCAAGGCCAGGTAAACATTCCACGCTGACCAGACCGGTGCGCGCTTCCGCGCGAAGGCGGATATCCCGGCGCCGTCGATCAGCTGAAGAAGCTGCCGATCGTGTCCCAGCCGAGCACCGAGTCCACCGCGAGGCCGCAGAACACCACGGCCAGGTAGTTGTTCGACTGCAGGAACAGCCGCAGCGGCTTCACCGATTCGCCGCGCCGCACGCCCGCGTACAGCTGATGGGCCATGAGCAGGAACCACGCTCCGGCCACCAGTGCGACGGCCGCGTACACGACACCGGTCGCCGGCACGAGGGCGAGCGTGGTGAGCACGGTCAACCAGGTGTAGATGACGATCTGCCGGGTGACGGTCCGCTCGGTGGCCACCACCGGCAGCATCGGCACGCCCGCCGCGCGGTAGTCCTCCTTGTAACGCATGGCCAGTGCCCAGGTATGCGGCGGCGTCCAGAAGAAGATGACGCCGAACAGCGCGACAGCCGGCCAGCCGATTCCTCCGGTCACCGCCGACCAGCCGACCAGCGCGGGCATACAGCCCGCCGCGCCGCCCCACACCACGTTCTGTGCGGTACGGCGCTTCAGGCCCAGCGTGTATACGAAGACGTAGAACAGGATCGTCGCGACGACAAGGAGGCCGCTGAGCAGATTCGCTTGCCACCACAGCCAGGCGAACGAGCCGACGCCGAGCGCCACGCCGAAGACGAAGGCATTCCTGGTCGGCACCGCCGCCCGGGCCAGCGGCCGCTTCGCGGTGCGCTTCATCACCTTGTCGATGTCGGCGTCGGCGACACAGTTGAGTGTGTTCGCGCTCGCCGCGCCCATCCAGCCGCCGAACAGCGTGACGAGGATCAGGCGGATGTCGATGGTGCCGCGATCGGCCAGCAGCATGGTCGGGATGGTGGCGACGAGCAGCAGCTCGATCACCCTCGGCTTGGTCAGCGCGATGTAGGCCAGCACTCGCCGCAGCAACCGGGACGGGAGGCCGGGCCCCGGGAACCGGTCGGCCAGCGTCGCCGCGGAGGAGCCGTGCGCACCATTGCCACCCGGCTGTTGCCCAATCCGCACTGTCTCTCCTCGCACGCTGTGCATCGCATCCGGCATGGACCAGCAGCGCTTTCCGACTGGTACGGACGTGCCCGTGCCGGACCGTTGTCCGCCCCGGCGCCCCTGCGACCGGTGCGACGCGACTACTACTACAAAGGATGGTAGTCCCCTGCCGTCCCGGACCTTTCGCTCGCCCCCGCGCAACGGCAGAGGAATGTGGCGAACAGGACCAGCCATTCCGCGCCGTCGAACCGGCCGCACTCGGGACGCCTGCCGCCCCGCACCGCCCGAGCGCGTATGACCCGCTTGGGCAAATCGGCTGCTCCGATACGGACCGCCAAGCCTGCGCGAGCACCCAGCAGAACGGGCGCCGCGCACAACAGCACGGCGAAACTACCCAGGGTTACTGCTGTGCCGGTCACCGGGCACATCTAGGGTAGGTGGATAAAACCCCGGTATGCCCGCCGCAGCTGCCGCGCGATCATCGCCGTCAGAAGCCCACCCGCGAACCCACCCGCCGTCGACGAACCAATGTCAGGAGAATCTCGGTCGTGTCGATCACAGACGACATCCGCGCCCTCACTCAGCCGAACCACCCGGACGACTGGACGGAACTGGACACCAAAGCTGTCGACACCATCCGGGTCCTCGCCGCCGATGCGGTGCAGAACGCCGGAAACGGTCACCCCGGTACTGCTATGAGCCTGGCGCCGTTGGCTTATACCCTCTACCACCGCACCATGCGCATCGACCCCGCCGATCCCAGCTGGGTCGGCCGGGACCGGTTCGTGCTGTCGTGCGGCCACTCCAGTCTCACCCAGTACATCCAGCTGTATCTGGCCGGTTTCGGGCTGGAACTGGACGACCTGCGGAACCTGCGCAAGTGGGGCTCGCTCACCCCGGGCCACCCGGAGTTCCGCCACACCGATGGTGTCGAGATCACCACCGGCCCGCTCGGCCAGGGCCTGGCATCGGCGGTCGGCATGGCGATGGCGGCGCGGCGCGAGCGCGGACTGTTCGACCCGGACGCGGCGCCCGGCACGAGCCCGTTCGACCATTTCATCTACGTGATCGCCTCCGACGGTGACCTGGAGGAAGGCGTCACCTCCGAGGCGTCTTCGCTCGCGGGCACCCAGCAGCTGGGCAATCTGGTGGTGGTCTACGACGACAACAAGATCTCCATCGAGGACGACACCACCATCGCGTTCACCGAGGACGTCGCCGAGCGCTACGCGGCCTACGGCTGGCACGTGCAGGTGGTCGAGGGCGGTGAAGACGTCGTCGCCATCGAGGCCGCGCTGGCCGCCGCCAAGGCCGAGCTCGACAAACCTTCGATCATCGTGCTGCGCACCATCATCGGCTACCCGGCACCCGGCAAGATGAACACCGGCTCCGCGCACGGCGCCGCACTGGGCGCCGACGAGGTCGCCGCGACCAAGAAGGTCCTCGGCTTCGATCCGGATCGCAGCTTCGAGGTGGACCCGGAGGTCATCGCGCACACCCGCAAGGTCGTCGAGCGCGGCGGGCAGTCGCATGCGCAGTGGCAGCAGTCGTTCGACGCGTGGGCGGTAGCCAACCCGGAGAACAAGGCGTTGTTCGACCGCCTCAGCGCGCGGCGGCTGCCGGCGAACTGGGTGGCGAGTCTGCCCACCTACGAGCCGGATCCGAAGGGCATGGCCACCCGCAAGGCGTCCGGCAAGGTGCTCGCCGCGCTGGCGCCCGTGCTGCCGGAACTGTGGGGCGGTTCGGCCGACCTGGCCGAGTCCAACAACACCACCATGCCCGACCAGCCCAGCTTCGGGCCGGAGTCGATCTCGACCGGCATGTGGAAGGCCAACCCGTACGGCCGCACGCTGCACTTCGGCGTCCGCGAGCACGCGATGGCCGCGATCCTCAACGGCATCGCACTGCACGGCCCCACCCGCCCCTACGGCGGCACCTTCCTGGTGTTCAGTGATTACATGCGCCCCGCCGTCCGCCTGGCCGCGCTGATGCGGGTGCCGGCGATCTACGTGTGGACCCACGACTCGATCGGCTTGGGCGAGGACGGCCCGACGCATCAGCCGATCGAGCACTTGGCGGCGCTGCGCGCCATCCCGGGTCTGAATGTGGTCCGTCCCGGCGACGCCAACGAGACCACCTACGCCTGGCGCACCATCCTCGAGCGCGACAGCAGCGAGCACACCTCGCATTTCTCGGTGTCGCAGCCGCCGCACCAGGACGGACCGTCCGGGCTGGCGCTGACCCGCCAGGACCTGCCGATCCTGGAAGGGACCAGCTACGAGGGCGTGTCGAAGGGCGGTTACGTCCTCGCCGAGGCGTCCACCGGCACCCCGCAGGTGATCCTGATCGCCACCGGTTCCGAGCTCCAGCTCGCCGTGGCCGCCCGCATTACGCTGGAGGCGCAGGGCGTCGCCACCCGGGTGGTGTCGATGCCGTGCGTGGAGTGGTTCGACGCGCAGGACAAGGCTTATCGGGACCGGGTACTCCCGCCCGCGGTCACCGCTCGTGTCGTCGTCGAGGCCGGTATCGCGATGCCGTGGCACCGGTTCGCCGGTGCCGCGGGCGAGATCGTGTCGATCGAGCACTTCGGCGCCTCGGCCGACTACAAGACCCTGTTCCGCGAATTCGGCCTCACTCCGGAAGCCGTCGTTGCCGCCGCGCAGCGCACGCTCGAGAACGTGAAGGGATAGCGCCCATGGCTCAGAACGAAAACCTCGTCGCCCTCTCGGCGGCGGGAGTGTCCGTATGGCTCGACGATCTGTCCAGGGACCGGATCCGGTCCGGCAACCTGGCCGAGCTGATCGAAACCCGTTCCGTCGTCGGGGTCACCACCAACCCGACGATCTTCCAGGGTGCGCTCAGCCAGGGCCACACCTACGACAGCCAGCTGAAAGAGCTTGCCGCCCAAGGCGCCGACGCCGAGGCCGCGATCCGCACCATCACCACCGACGATGTCCGGGCGGCCTGCGACGTGTTCGCTCCGGTTTACGAAGCGACCGGTGGTGTCGACGGCCGGGTGTCCATCGAGGTGGATCCCCGCCTGGCGTTCGACGCGGACAAGTCCATCGCGCAGGCGGTCGAGTTGTGGAAGATCGTCGATCGGCCCAACCTGTTCATCAAGA
Source organism: Nocardia glycosmidis (assembly GCF_052545115.1). Classification (NCBI taxonomy): domain Bacteria; kingdom Bacillati; phylum Actinomycetota; class Actinomycetes; order Mycobacteriales; family Nocardiaceae; genus Nocardia; species Nocardia glycosmidis. Next base: position 222,178 of record NZ_JBQWRH010000007.1, read on the forward strand.
TCCCGGCCACCGAGGCGGGTCTGCCCGCGATCGCCGCGGTGCTCGCCGAGGGCATCAGCGTCAATGTCACGCTGATCTTCTCGGTCCAGCGCTACCGCGCCGTGATGGGCGCCTACCTGGACGGCGTGCAGAAGGCGAAAGTCGCGGGGCACGATCCGGCCAAGATCCACTCCGTCGCGTCGTTCTTCGTGTCCCGGGTGGACACCGAGATCGACAAGCGATTGGAGGCGATCGGCACGCAGGAGGCACTCGCACTGCGCGGGAAGGCCGGTATCGCCAACGCCCGCTTGGCCTACGCCGAGTATCAGGACGTGTTCGACGGCGGCAAGCACACCTCCACCTACACGACTCTGGCCGCCTCCGGCGCGAATCGGCAACGGCCGCTGTGGGCGTCGACCGGCGTGAAGAACCCGGACTACCCCGACACCATGTACATCACCGAGCTGGTCGCGCCGAACACGGTGAACACGCTGCCCGAGAAGACCCTCGAGGCGGCCGCCGATCACGGCACGACCCGTGGCGACACCGTCACCGGCACGGCCGCGGCGGCCCAGCGGATCTTCGACCAGCTCGCCGCGGTAGGCGTCGACCTGGACGACGTCTTCGCGGTGCTCGAGCGCGAAGGCGTGGACAAGTTCGAGAAGTCCTGGGAGGAGCTGCTTTCCGCCACGGCGGCGGAGCTGAAGGCGGCTGCCGAGTCCGGGAACAGCTGACCGATGGCCGGTACAGCGTCCACGGGTCGGCCGGCCGAGAACGATTGGCAGAACCCGCTGCGCGACAGACGGGACAAACGACTTCCGCGCATAGCGGGACCGTGCAGCATGGTGATCTTCGGTGTCACCGGTGACCTGTCCCGGAAGAAGCTGATGCCGGCCATCTACGACCTGGCGAACCGGGGGCTGCTGCCCCCGGCTTTCGGCTTGGTCGGATTCGCCCGGCGCGACTACGCCGACGAGGACTTCGCCGCGGTAGTCCTCGATGCGGTGCGAACACATTCGCGCACTCCGTTCCGCCAGGAGGTCTGGGACCAACTCGCGGAAGGCATCCGGTTCGTCCAGGGCAGCTTCGACGACGACGCGGCATTCGACCGGCTCGCCGACACCCTGGCCACCCTGGACAAGGAACGCGGCACCGGTGGCAATCACGCGTTCTACCTGTCGATCCCGCCGAGGACGTTCCCGTTGGTGCTCGATCAGCTCTCCGGGCGCGGCTTGGCGCAGACGAAGGGACCCCACGAAGGCGGCCGAAGGCCGTGGCGCCGGGTGGTGATCGAGAAGCCGTTCGGACGCGACCTGGACAGCGCCCACGAGCTCAACGCGCTGGTCAACCGGGTGTTCCCGGAGGAGACCGTGTTCCGCATCGACCACTATCTCGGTAAAGAGACGGTGCAGAACATTTTGGCGCTGCGCTTCGCCAACCAGTTGTACGAGCCGATCTGGAACGCCAATTTCGTCGACCACGTGCAGATCACCATGGCCGAGGACATCGGATTGGGCGGTCGCGCCGGCTATTACGACGGCATCGGCGCCGCGCGTGACGTGATCCAGAACCACCTGCTGCAACTGCTGGCGCTCACCGCCATGGAGGAGCCGATCAGCTTCGAACCCAAGCAACTGCAGACCGAGAAGATCAAGGTGCTCTCGGCGACCAAGCTCATCGAACCGCTGGACGAGACCACCGCGCGCGGGCAGTACACGGAGGGCTGGCAGGGCAGCGAGCACGTGGTCGGCCTCCTGGACGAGGAAGGTTTCGATCCGAATTCGCGAACCGAGACCTATGCCGCGATCAGCCTGCAGGTCGAAACCCGCCGCTGGGCGGGCGTCCCGTTCTTTCTGCGCACCGGAAAACGGCTGGGGCGCAGGGTGTCGGAGATCGCGGTGATCTTCAAACGGGCGCCGCACCTGCCGTTCGACCAGACCATGACCGAGGAGCTCGGGCAGAACGCACTGGTCATCCGGGTGCAGCCGGACGAGGGCATCACCACGCGGTTCGGTTCGAAGGTGCCGGGTTCCGGTATGGAAGTGCGCGATGTCAACATGGACTTCAGTTATGGCGAGGCGTTCACCGAATCGTCTCCCGAGGCCTACGAGCGCCTGATCCTCGACGTGCTGCTCGGGGTCCCGTCGCTGTTCCCGGTCAACGCGGAGGTCGAATTGTCCTGGCGCATCCTCGACCCGGTGCTGGAGCACTGGGCCACCGAAGGCAAACCGGAGCCGTACCAGGCGGGCACCTGGGGTCCGGCGTCGGCCGAGGAGATGCTCGCCCGCACCGGGCGGGAATGGCGGCGACCGTGATCGTCGACATGCCGGATACCAGGACCGGCGAGGTCACCAAACGCATCGTGCAGCTGCGCGAGAGCAACGGCGTGATCACCATGGGCCGAGTGCTCACCCTGGTCGTCTGCACTCTCGACAGCTCGGAGGCCGAGGACGCGATCGACGCCGCGAACGACGCCAGCCGAGAGCACCCCTGTCGCGTGGTGGTGCTCGCCCGCGGCGACCGGGGGGCCGCCACGCGGCTGGACGCGCAGATCCGGGTGGGCGGCGACGCGGGAGCAGCCGAGGTGATCGTGCTGCGCCTGCAGGGCGAGCTGATCAACCACGAGAGCAGCGTCGTCATCCCGTTCCTCCTGCCGGACACACCGGTGGTCGCGTGGTGGCCGCGCGGGGCCCCGGAGTTCCCGTCCAAGGACTCGGTAGGACGACTCGCGACCCGGCGGATCACCGACGCCACGTTCGCGCCCGATCCGCAGGCGGCGATCAAGAAGCGGCTCGGCTCCTATGCCAGGGGCGACTCCGATCTGGCCTGGAGCCGGATCACCTACTGGCGGGCACTGCTGGCCGCCGCCATGGATGAGCCTCCGTTCGAGCCGGTGGAGTCGGCGACGGTGTCCGGGCTGCGCGACGAACCCGCCCTCGACATGCTGGCTGGCTGGCTCGCCGCCCGGCTGGGTTGCCCGGTTCGCCGCTGTACCGGTCCCTTGCACGTGGAACTGCATCGCGGCATGGTCTCCATCGCGATCGAGCGACCGCAAGCCGGCCGCACCGCCACGCTGACCCGCACCGGCGACCCGGTGCAGCGGATCGCGCTGGCGCGCCGGGAGACACGCGACTGTCTTGCCGAGGAACTACGCAGGCTGGACGCCGACGAGATCTACGCGGAGGCGCTGGCCGGAATCGAGAAGGTGATCTATGAGTGACCACACCGATTCGCCGTTTCCCAGTGACACCGTCGAGGTCCATCTCGACACCGAATCACTGGTCGCCGCCGCCGCGGCCCGCTTCGTGTCGATCGTCGTCGCGGCCCAAGCCGAGCGCGGTGCGGCGTCGGTGGTGCTGACCGGTGGCGGCACCGGCATCGCCCTGCTGGAACAGGTGCGCAAGGCGCCCGGCGACATCGACTGGTCCCAGCTCGACGTGTTCTGGGGCGACGAGCGCTTCGTGCCCGCGGGCGATCCAGAGCGCAACGACCTGCAAGCCCGCCGAGCCCTGCTCGACGGCGTGCCGGTGAACCCGGCGCGAGTGCATCCGGTGGCCGCTTCCGATGGCGAGTACCCCGACCCGGTGGAGGCGGCCGCCGAGTACTCGGCCGGCGTGCACGCCTACCTCGCCGAGCACGGCGCGTTCGATCTGCATCTGCTCGGCATGGGCGGCGAGGGTCACGTGAACTCGCTGTTCCCGCACACCGACGCCGTGCGCGAAGAGCACGAGTTCGTTGTCGCCGTGACCGATTCGCCGAAGCCGCCCCCCGTGCGGGTGACTCTCACCCTGCCCGCCATCCGCCGATCTCGCCACGTCGTGCTGGTAGTCGGCGGCGCGGCCAAGGCCGAGGCGGTGGCCGCGGCCATCGGCGGCGCGGAACCACTCGACATCCCTGCGGCCGGCGCGACCGGCATCGACTCCACCACCTGGCTACTCGATCAGCAGGCCGCAGCAGCGCTGCGCTGAGTGCGGTCCCCGCGGCGCCTGCCGCAACCAGCGCGCAGGCGGCTGGGCCCGCCTGCCGTGCCGTGCGGCCGGCTCGTCGGCGCGCGGCGCCGGCAGTCGGGCGGCACCAGCTGGCTGCCCGATACCGTGCGGGGCCGCGGCCGATCGACGCTCCGGCGCGAGCGGTGCAGCACCCGTAGGCCGTATCCGCGATTCCTGAATTATTGTGCAGAATCAGGGATAAAAGCAGGAATAATGCTGACCGATATTCCTCCGATTGACGTACCTTTGCGGCATGATCGGGCAGTGACCGATCAGGCAGTGGATCTGGACGAACGGTTTCGCACCGCGATCGCCGCACTCACGCCGCAGCCGAGCCGTCCGGCAAGTCAGCCGATCGTGCCCGGCAGCGCGGTTACCGGCGCGGCCTGCCTCGAACTCTTCGAATCGCAAGCGACCAGCCGGCATCTCGACCTCGCGGCACGGCGCCTCGGCAGCGCCCGGCGCGGTTACTACAGCATCGGATCGTCCGGCCACGAAGGCAACGCCGCGCTGGCGGCGGCCCTGCGGAACCGCGACCCCGCTTTGCTGCACTACCGGTCGGGGGCATTCTTCGTGCACCGCGCTCGGAGCGTACCCGGTCTCGACCCGATCCGGGACGTGCTGCTCGGGGTCGTCGCCGCGGCGGCCGACCCGATTTCGGGTGGGCGGCACAAGGTGTTCGGCAGCGCGGCGGCGAACGTCATCCCGCAGACCTCGACCATCGCGTCACACCTTCCCCGCGCGGTGGGGTTGGCCTTCGCGATCGATCGCGCCGCGCGACTCGGACTTTCCAATCCGTGGCCACCGGACTCGGTGGTGCTGTGCAGTTTCGGCGATGCGTCGGCGAACCACTCCACCGCGGCTGGAGCGATCAATGCGGCGATCCATACCGCCCGCCAAGGGATTCCGCTACCGATCCTGTTCGTCTGCGAAGACAACGGCATCGGGATCAGCGTTCCCACACCGCCGGACTGGATCGAAAAGGCCTACGGTCATCGGCCCGGACTGCGGTACTTCAGCGCGGACGGCTGCGCCGCCGTCGACGCGCTGACCACCGCTACCGCCGCCGTACAGTGGGTCCGGGACAACCGGGCGCCCGCGCTCCTGCGGCTACGGACCGTCCGGCTGCTCGGTCATGCGGGTTCGGACGTGGAGACGGCCTACCGTCGTCCAATGGATATCGCCGCCGACCTGTCGCGCGATCCCGTGCTGACGACCGCGCGACTGTTGGTCGACTCCGGCGTGGTCACGCCCACCGAGGTGCTCGAATGCTACGCCGATCTGGGCCGCCGGGTCGCCGAGACAGCCGAAATCGTGTGCCTGGAGCCGAAACTCGCCTCCGCTGCGGCGGTGATCGCCCCGATCGGCCGGTCCCGTCCCGCCTTGGTGCGCGCGGAGGCACGCAGAGAACCCGTGGACGACCATCACGGGGTCTCGCGCAACCGGGTGGCCGGCGATCGAGCGCCCCGCCGGACCGATGCGTCATATTCCGCGAATGACGCTGCCGCGCAGGGTGATCCGATGACACTGGCGCAGGCGATCAACCACACGCTCACGGACCTGCTGGCTCGCGACCGCGATGTGCTCGTCTTCGGGGAGGACGTCGGCCGTAAAGGCGGCGTCTACGGCGTGACCAAGGGATTACAGAACATGTTCGGCGCGCGCCGCGTGTTCGACACCCTGCTGGACGAGCAGAGTGTCCTCGGCACCGCGCTCGGCGCGGCACTGGCCGGCTTCGTGCCGATCCCGGAGATCCAATACCTCGCCTACCTGCACAATGCCGCGGACCAGATTCGTGGCGAAGCGGCCACGCTCTCGTTTTTCTCCGACGGCCGCTACCGCAATCCGATGGTGGTGCGGGTTGCCGGATACGCCTACCAAAAGGGCTTCGGCGGCCACTTCCACAACGACAACTCGGTCGCCGCACTGCGCGACATCCCCGGCGTGGTCCTGGCCTCCCCGTCCCGCGCCGACGACGCCGCGGCAATGCTACGCACCTGTGTATCCGCCGCCCGCGTGGACGGCCGGGTATGCCTGTTCTTGGAGCCCATCGCGCTGTATCACACCCGCGACCTGTACGCACCCGGCGACGACGGCTGGCTGGCGCGCAAATCCGCCACCGAGCACGTGGAGATCGGCCGAGCCCGCGTCTACGGCGGCGGAATGGACCTGACCCTGGTCAGCTTCGCCAATGGCGTACCGATGGGCCTGCGCGTGGCGCGGCGGCTGGCCCGCAGCGGTATCCACGCCCGGGTGCTCGACCTGCGCTGGCTCGCTCCGCTACCGCTGGACGATCTGCTGGCGCACGCCCGCGCGACCGGCCGCGTCCTCGTCGCCGACGAGACCCGCCGCAGCGGCGGCGTGTCCGAAGCGATCTGCGCGGCGCTGATCGATGCCGATTACCCGGGTCGCCTCGCGCGCGTCACCAGCGAGGACAGCTTCGTACCCCTCGGCCCCGCCGCCGCGACGGTGCTGCTGGACGAGGACCGGATCGAGGCCGCAGCCCGCGCGCTCATGGGCGACCCGGCATGACGAGGGCTGCCGGACGCAATCCGACGACGGCCGCGCGGCGAACCGAACGAAGGCTGAGATCCCCGCACCGAGATCCCCGCACAGAGATCCCCGCACGAACGGCACCGCCGCCCGAGATCCGCTGACAGACCCGCGCCGGACCGAGCGAAGGCGAAGAAGCCGCCCGGTGCCGGCGGCACGCCGAAGCGCAGCAATCCTGGGAATCCGATTCGGGCGGGGAATAGTGGAAATACAGTGAGTTGACGGTGACCTGCAGCGGAAGGACACGGCAATGACCACGATGTCCATGCTCGGAGAGGTGCGGCCGGAGCACGAGCACACAGCCGGCGGCGATTCGGTGCTCCTGCACTACCTGCGTTCCTTCCACAAGCCCGTGCTGGAGGTCTGGTCGGCGGCCACCGAGCGCGGCCAGCTGGCCCGCTGGCTCGGCGCGGTCTCCGGCGGCAACGGCAACCTGACCATCGAGTTGCTCGACGGTCCCGTTCCCGGTCCGGTCGCGGTACGCGTCGCCGACTGTCAGGCTCCGCACGAACTGGTGGTCCATATCGATGGCTGCCTACTCGAAGTCCGCATGACCCAGGTCGGCGTGGTCACCACTGTCGAACTGACCCGCCGTCACGTCTGCTTCGCCGACGCGGGTGCCATCGGCCCGCGCTGGCAGTACGTGCTCGACCGGCTCACCGCCTACCTCGACTACCAGCCGCTACCGCGGTGGTCGGATTACCCGAAGCTGACCGCGGAATACCGGTAGGCGGCTACCCCGCCTCCGCGCAGCCGACAGGTACGGTCGGCCGCATCGACATGTGAACCAACCGACACCCCGGGTGCTCGGCCGTTCCGGATCGGCAGCCACAGGGTGCTCACCGCACAGAAAGCCAGCAGCACCGCGGGCGACAACGCGCAAAATGAATTCGCGGAACTGGCTATCCCGCTACGGCCATCGTCGCGGCGTTCTTGCTCGGTGCCGACGCACCAACGGCGGGCGTGCTGACCCGGATCAGGCGAACTTGATCTCCAGGCCGATGCCGAGGATGGCGATCAGCCAGATGACGCCGGTGAAGATGGTGATGCGGTCGAGGTTCTTCTCCACGACGGTGGAGCCGGACAGACTGGATTGCACGCCGCCGCCGAACAGGCTGGACAGACCTCCACCCTTGGCGCGGTGCAGCAGCACCAGCAGCACCAGCAGCACGCTGGTGATGATCAGGAGGATATCCAGGAACATCCGCATGCCGGACAGTCTATGTGGTCGCCGCGATCCCACCGAATCAGGCACTCGGCGGCGTCGCGATCGGCGCCTAGCGGCGCTCGACCGCCACCAGGTGGGTGAGCCGGTCGCCCTCCGGGGTGGTGAACTTCGCGACGGCCTGCTCCCGTTGCTGGTCCTGGGCGGTGAGCCGAACCTGGTGCTGGTGCATGTGCTCGGCCCAGGACCGCACGACGAATGCCTCCACGTAGCGGTCGATCACCCCGACGTCGCGGTAGAGCCGCCATTCCATCGCTCCGGTGCGCTGCCGGGACCGGCCGACGAAGACCATGGCGGCGAGAAATTCCTCGACGTCCTGCGATGGCACGTCATAGTCGCGCAGGATCAGGACCGGGCCGTCGTCGGGATCGGGTTCGACCACCAGCTGAGGCTCCGGCCAGAACGCCGACGGCGTCAGATCGATTTGCTCGGCATCGTGCCGGATCGGCAGCCACAGGGTGCTCACCGCACAGAATGCCAGCAGCACCGCGGCCCACAACAGTGCCGAGACCGACCCGATGGCACCGGCGACCAGGCCCCACACGAGTGAGCCGATCGCCTGGCCGCCCATGAAGACCAGCAGGTATACCGACAGTCCCCGCGCACGCACCCAGGCCGGTAGCAACAGCTGCATGGTCGAGTTCATCGTCGACATCGCCAGCAGCCAGGCCAGGCCCGCGCAGACCAGCAGCGGCAAAATCACGGGCACGACGCGCAGCGACGCGGTGCCCACGGTCGCGAGTCCGAACAGGATCGCGGCCGTGCTCAGCCGCTGGGTCGGGTTCAGCAATCGCCGCAGGCGCGACAACGAGGCGGCGCCGACCACCGCGCCCACACCGAGCGCGCCGAGCATCAGGCCGTATCCCGTGGACGACAATCCGAGCCGATCGCGGGCGATCACCGGTAGCAGCGCCCAGAGTGCGCTGGCGGGCGCGATGAACACGATCGAGCGCAACAGCACCCGCCGGATCGCCGGCGCCGCCCGGATGAAACGTGTGCCGGCCTGCAACGCCGCCAGCGGACGCTCGGTGGGTAGCCGCCGATCCGGCGCCGGCCGACGCCAGACCGTCAGCACCGCGACGATTCCGCCGAAGGACGCCGCGTTCAGCGCGAACACCAACGTCGGTCCGGACAGCGCGACCAGCGCACCGGCCAACGCGGGCCCCACCGCCCGGCCGATATTGATGTTCATGCTGCCCAGCGCCGCGGCCGCCGGGATCTGCTCGCGCGAGACCAGTTCCGGCTGAATCGCCTGCCAGGCGGGTGCGGTCAGCGCCTGCCCACAGCCGAGCAGGAACAGCAGCGTCAACAGCACCGCGGGCGTGGTGTGCCCGGTCGCGGTCGACACGGCGAGAATCGCCGCGAGGACCGCCATCGTCGACTGCGCGCCGAGCAACAGCCTGCGTCGATCCGTCAGATCGGCGATCACGCCGGACGGAATGGCCAGCAGCATCACCGGCAGTGCGATCGCGGTCTGCACGAACGACACCAGAGCGGCGGCGTTGGGCAGGTCGACCACAAGCCACTGCGCCCCCACCGTCTGCATCCAGGTGCCCAGATTCGACACCAGCTGGGCCACCCAGAGCGCCCGGTATATCGGGGAACGCAACGGCGCCCAGGTTGAACCAGAGGGCGTCGTCGCAGTTGTCACGGGCCGAAGCTTAGTCCCGCTAACCGCGGCTGCCGGTCGGGGTGTCCGGCCCTACGGCCCTTCGGCGTCCGGGCGCCACCGAAACGCGCGCACCGTCGTCCGTGATTCGCGCTTCGCATGCCGAAATCACTGCAGCCCGGCATCGCGGCGAGCGATGCCGGGCTGCAGTGCACAGTCCCCTCGAGCGGGTCAGGGCAAGGGGCCGCCCGCCGCGATCGCCGAGAGGGTGGCGAACTCGTCGCCCTTGAGCGAAGCGCCACCGACCAGTGCGCCGTCGATATCGGTCTGGGCGACCAACTCGCCGACGTTCTTGGCGTTCACCGAACCGCCGTAGAGCACGCGGACCTGTGCGGCGACCTCGGGCGAGGCCAGCGATGCCAACTCGCCACGAATCGCGCCGCAGACCTGCTGCGCGTCGGCGGGTGTGGCGACCCTGCCGGTGCCGATCGCCCACACCGGCTCGTAGGCGATGACGATCTTCGAGATCTCTTGCGCCGTCAAGCCTTTCAGCGATCCGCGCAGCTGTTCGAGATTATACCCGACATGCGTGCCCGCCTCGCGAATGTTCAGGCCCTCGCCGATGCACACGATCGGGGTGATGCCGTGCTTCAGCGCCTGCTTGGCCTTGGCCAGCACAGTCGCGTCGTCCTCGTTGTGGTACTGGCGCCGCTCGGAGTGACCCACCACGACGAAGGTGCAACCCAGTTTGGCGAGCATGCTCGCGCTGATCTCGCCGGTGTAGGCGCCCGACTCGTGCACCGAGACATCTTGCCCGCCATAGCTGAGCAGGAGTTTGTCTCCCTCGATGAGCGTCTGCACGCTGCGCAGGTCGATGAACGGCGGGAGCACCGCCACGTCGACCTTGTCGAAGTACTTCTCCGGCAGGGCGAATGCGATCTTCTGCACCAGAGCGATGGCCTCGAGGTGGTTGAGGTTCATCTTCCAGTTGCCCGCGATAAGTGGTTTGCGTGCCATGCTCAGTCCTCCAACACCGCGATGCCGGGCAGTTCCTTGCCCTCGAGGTACTCCAGCGAGGCGCCGCCGCCGGTGGAGATGTGCGAGAAACCGTCCTCCGGCAGATTCAGCGCGCGCACGGCCGCGGCCGAGTCGCCCCCGCCGACGACGGTGAACGCACCCTTGCCGGTGGCGGTCACGATGGCCTCGGCGACCCCGCGGGTGCCCGCGGCGAACTTGTCGAACTCGAAGACGCCCATCGGCCCGTTCCAGAAGACGGTCCGGGCCTCGGTCAGCAGCGCCGCGAAACGGTCCACCGAATCCGGCCCCACGTCCAGACCCAGCCAACCGTCCGGGATCTCGTGCGCGGGGACCACCCTCGACTCGGCGTCGGCGGCGAACTTGTCGGCCACCACGATGTCGCGCGGCAGGTGGATGACATCGGCATACTGCTCGAGCAGGCGCTTGCAGGTGTCCACCATCTCCTCCTGCAGCAGCGAGCCGCCCACCGAGAGGCCCTGCGCGGCAAGGAAGGTGAAGCACATGCCGCCGCCGATCACCAGCGTGTCCACCTTTGGCGCGAGCGCCTCGATGACGGCGAGTTTGTCGGAGACCTTGGAACCGCCGAGCACGACCGCGTAGGGCCGGTCCGCGTTCTCGGTCAGCTTCGCCAGTACCTCGGCCTCGGCCGCGACGAGCGCACCCGCGTAGTGCGGCAGCAGCTTTGCCACGTCGTACACCGACGCCTGCTTGCGGTGCACCACACCGAAACCGTCGGAGACGAACGCACCGTCATCGCCGACCAGCTCGACCAGCGCCGCGGCGAGCCTGCCGCGTTCGGCGTCGTCCTTGCTGGTCTCGCGCGCGTCGAACCGGATGTTCTCCAGCAGCAGCACGTCGCCGTCGGTGAGGCCCTCCGACCGCGCGAGCGCGTCCTGACCCACCACGTCACCGGCGAGCTGGACGTTGCGGCCCAGTTCCGCGGTGAGCCTGGCGGCCACGGGCGCCAACGAGAGCTTCGGATCCGGCTCGCCGGTCGGCCGACCGAGATGCGCGGTCACGATGACCTTGGCGCCCGCCTCGGCCAGCGCCTTGATGGTCGGCGCCGAGGCGATGATCCGGCCGGGGTCGGTGATCTGTCCATGGTCGTCGAGAGGGACGTTCAGGTCGGAGCGCACGAGCACGCCCCGACCCTCGACGCCCTCGTCGAGCAGGTTCGCGAGTGTCTTGACAGCCATTCGCGTCAGAGCGACTTCCCGACGAGGCCGATGAGATCGGCGAGACGGTTCGAGTAGCCCCACTCGTTGTCGTACCAGGAAACGACCTTGACCTGATCATCGATCACCTTGGTCAGCGGTGCGTCGTAGATCGACGAGGCCGGGTCGGTGACGATGTCGCTGGAGACGATCGGGTCGGTGTTGTACTTGAGGATGCCCTTCAGCGGGCCCTCGGCGGCGGCCCGGTACGCGGCGTTGATCTCCTCGAGCGTGGCCGACTTGCGCAGCGTGGCAGTCAGGTCGGTGACCGAACCCGTCGGCACCGGCACGCGCAGCGCGTAGCCGTCCAGCTTGCCCTGCAGCTCGGGCAGCACCAGGCCGATGGCCTTCGCGGCGCCGGTACCGGTCGGCACGATGTTCAGCGCGGCGGCGCGGGCGCGGCGCAGGTCGCTGTGCGGGCCGTCCTGCAGGTTCTGGTCCTGGGTGTAGGCGTGGATGGTGGTCATCAGGCCGCGTTCGATGCCGAACTCGTCGTTGAGCACCTTGGCCAGCGGGCCCAGGCAGTTGGTGGTGCACGAGGCGTTCGAGATGATGTTCTGGCTGCCGTCGTACTTGTCGTCGTTGACGCCCATCACGATGGTGATGTCCTCGCCCTTGGCGGGGGCGGAGATGATGACCTTCTTCGCGCCGGCGGCCAGGTGGCCCTTGGCCTTGGTGGCGTCGGTGAAGATGCCGGTGGACTCCACGACCACGTCCACGCCCAGCTCGCCCCACGGCAGCGCCGCCGGCCCCTCCTTGATGGCCAGCGCCTTGATCCGCTGGTCGCCGACCACGATGGTGTCGTCGCCGTCGAGCGAGACATCCTGCGGCAACCGGCCGAGGATCGAGTCGTACTTGAGCAGGGTAGCGAGGGTCGCGTTGTCGGTGAGGTCGTTGACCGCGACGATCTCGATGTCGGTGGTGCCGAGCGCCTTCTGCGCCTCCACCGCCCGGAAGAAGTTACGTCCGATACGACCGAAGCCGTTGATGCCTACCCGGACAGTCACGTTTTCGCTCCTCAACTTTCCAGCGGGTCATTCCGATGCGCTACTCACCCTAATGCCCTGCCGCGACCCCGCCGACACGCACCTCGCATTCGCGATAACGGCGTGCCTGGTCAGAAGCCCAGCCGAGCGCGTTTCGACCTCGAACCCCCCGCCCGCCGCGAGCAGTTCCCGCGCCTCGGGCGTCACGGTCGGGTGGAAGCGGCCCGCCACCTTCCCGTCCCGGTCGATGAGGAACTTCTCGAACTGCGGCGGTGGGGGGCTCAGGCTTCGTCGAGCAGTTCGGCGGTGACGGCGGATTCGGTGTCGGGCACGCCGATTTCCTTGGCGCGCCGGTCGGCCATCGACAGCAGCCGCCGAATCCGGCCGGCCACCGCGTCCTTCGTCATCGGCGGATCGGCGAGCTGGCCGAGTTCTTCCAGCGACGCCTGACGGTGCTGCACGCGCAGCCTGCCCGCGGCCGCGAGATGGTCGGGGACGTCGTCGCTGAGAATCTCCAGCGCGCGCTCCACCCTGGCCGCCGCGGCGACCGCGGCCCGCGCCGAGCGGCGCAGGTTCGCGTCGTCGAAGTTGGCCAGCCGATTGGCGGTCGCGCGGACCTCACGACGCAGCCGGCGCTCCTCCCACACCATCCGGGTGCCGTGCGCACCCATCCTGGTCAGCAGCGCGCCGATCGCCTCGCCGTCGCGCACCACGACCCGGTCGGTGCCGCGCACCTCGCGCGCCTTGGCGGTGATCCCGAGCCGCCGGGCCGCGCCGACCAGCGCCAGCGCCGCCTCCGGGCCGGGGCAACTGACCTCGAGCGCGGAGGAACGCCCCGGCTCGGTGAGCGAGCCGTGCGCGAGAAACGCCCCACGCCAGGCTGCTTCGGCGTCGGCGATACTGCCGCCGACCACCTGCGCGGGCAAGCCGCGCACCGGCCGTCCGCGGACGTCGAGCAGACCGGTCTGGCGGGCCAGCGCCTCGCCCTCCTTGGACACGCGCACCACGTACCGGGAGGTCTTGCGCAGCCCACCCGCGCCGAGCACGTGCACATCGGACCCGTAGCCGTAGAGTTCGAAGATCTCCCGGCGCAGTCGGCGCGCGATGGAACCCATGTCCACCTCCGCCTCGACGATCACTCGGCCGCCGACGATGTGCAGGCCGCCCGCGAAACGCAACAGGGCGGACAGTTCCGCCTTGCGGGAACTGACCTGGGCGACCGTGAGCCTGCTCAGCTCGTCCTTCACATCGGCTGTCATCGCCACGAGACGCGCTCCTTTCCACCCAACCCGGAACGCACATCCTGACCCATGTGCCGTCCCTCGACTCGAAGCCCTGTCATTTGCGGCCGAGGTTGCCGGATCACTTGATCCAGTGCGGCGGCGAGCTTTCCGGGATGATGCCGGGCCGTTCCCGCTTCGGCGACATCGGAGAAGGTTACGCGCGCCCGCAACTGTTCGGCAGCCCTGGCCACATGTTCTCGCTCGCGGCCCTCCGGCACCGAGCCGGAGTCCACCAGCACCTCGTCGACCACGAATTCCGGTGCGTGCTGGGACAATACATGCAGATGCCGCTCCGCGGAGAACCCGGCGGTCTCCCCCGGCTCGGCGGCGAGGTTGAGCACCAGCACTTTACGTGCCCGGGTATACACCAGCGCCTCGCGCAATTCGGGCACGAGCACATGCGGAATAACACTGGTGAACCACGATCCCGGGCCCAGAACGACGACGTCGGCGTGTTCGATCGCCGAGGTGGCCTCGGCACTCGCCGGTGGGTCGGACGGAATCAGCCGCACCCGCCGCACCTTACCCGGCGTCGTGGCGATGGCAACTTGGCCGCGAATACAGCGGCTCACCCGCGGATCCGCTTCCAGCCCAGAAACATCCGCCTCGATGTCGAGCGCGATCGGCGACATGGGCAGCACCCGTCCGGTGACACGCAACATTTTGGCGACCTCATCGAGCGCAGCGACCGGGTCACCGAGGACTTCGGCGAGTCCGGCCAGGATCAGGTTGCCGACCGAGTGCCCGGCCAGGGCGCCGGTGCCACCGAAGCGATGCTGGACGGTTCGTGTCCAGAGACCGTCGGCGTCGGCGGCCAGGGCGGCCAGGGCCATGCGCAGATCCCCCGGCGGCAACACCCCCAATTCGGCACGTAGCCGACCCGAGGAGCCGCCGTCGTCCGCGACGGTGACCACCGCGTAGATCTTCTCGGTCAGCCGGCGCACCGCGGTCAATGTCGCGTACAGGCCGTGCCCGCCACCCAGCGCGACGACGCTGGGATTGGATTCCCAGCCGGTCATTCGCGCCCCAGATCTCGATGCACGACCCGGACCACGTCGCCGGATTCCTCCGACCCGCCGGCGACCTCACTCATCAATTCGCCCAGTGCCTCGGCTATCGCGACGCTTCGATGTTTGCCTCCGGTGCAGCCCACTGCGACCGTCATGTATCGCTTCCCCTCTTGGCGGTAGCCGTTTATGGTCAGCTCGACCAGGTGATGGCAGGTGCGCAGATAATCGTCCGCTCCCGGGCGCGACAGCACGTATTCGCTGACCACGGCCTCTTGACCGGTATGTTCCCGCAGCTGCGGGATCCAATGCGGGTTGGGCAGAAAACGAACATCCAGCACCATGTCGGCGTCGAGCGGAACCCCGTACTTGAAGCCGAAGGACTGCACCGTGAGCTGCAGCGCGGTGGGCGCGCCGCCGCCGTAGGCTTCCTCCAGCTTCCGGTGCAGTTGGTGAATGGACAGCTCGGTGGTGTCGATCACCAGGTCCGCAGCGGTTTTCACGGCCGACAAACGTACCCGTTCGGCGGCGATGCCGGCCGACAGTGTGCCATCCTTGCTCTCGCTCTGCAGCGGATGCCTGCGCCGAGCGAAGCCGAAGCGGCGGATCAGCACATCGTCGGAAGCCTCCAGGAACAGCACCCTGGTGCGCACGCCGAGCGTCCGCAGCTGTTCGATGACCACCGACAGATCGCCGGTGAAGAACCGGCTGCGCACATCCATCACCAGGGCCAGACGCCGAATCGGCGGCTTCGCGGACGCGCCCAGCTCGACCATCCGGCCGAACAGCTCGGGCGGCAGGTTGTCCGCGACATACCAGCCGAGGTCCTCGAGCACGCGGGCGGCGGTACCGCGGCCCGCGCCCGAGAGCCCGGTCACGATCACCACTTCGACCTGCGGGTTCACCCCGGCGAGCCCGCCGGAGGAGTCCACTCGCCCCGCGCTCGTCGGCGCGGAGCCCGCACTGCTGTTCGATTCGACGCGTGTCATGTCCTACCGGATCCGTCTCTCGGGTGCCTTCCGATCATCGCGCACCGGTCTCGGTATCGGGCGCAGACACACAACGTACGCGAAACCGAAACTTCCGGTGCACTGTCCGAGTGACTATTCGGACCGGAGCGCCGCAAGGACCGCTTTCGCGGTTGCCACCCCGATGCCGGGAACCTCGACGATCTGCTCGACCGTGGCCTGCTTCAGCTTGGCCACCGAGCCGAAATGGGTGACCAACGCGGTCCGGCGCGCCGAGCCGAGACCCGGCACCGAGTCCAGCTCCGAGGCGGTCATCCGGCGCGAACGTTTGCTGCGGTGGAAGGTGATGGCGAAGCGATGCGCCTCGTCACGGACCCGCTGGAGCAGATACAGCGCCTCGCTGTTGCGCGGCAGGATCACCGGATCACGGTCCCCCGGCACCCACACCTCCTCCAGCCGTTTGGCGAGGCCGATCACCGCGACGTCGGTGATGCCGAGTTCGTCGAGCACTTCGGCGGCCGCCGTGACCTGAGGCGCGCCGCCGTCGACCACATACAGGTTGGGCGGGTAGGCGAACTTGCGCGGCCGTCCGGTGTGCGGGTCTATCCCGGGCCGCGATGTGAGATCCAGCGCGTCGCCGTCGCCGTCGCTCGCGGCGAGATCTTCGTGCTCCACCATGTCACGTTCGCGGCGTAGCTTGAGGAATCGGCGGCGGGTCACCTCCGCGATGCTGCCGACATCGTCGGAGCGGCCTTCGCCCGCGGCCTCCTTGATCGTGTAGTGGCGGTACTCGGATTTGCGGGCCAGTCCGTCTTCGAAGACCACCAGCGACGCGACCACGTCGGTGCCCTGCACGTGACTGACGTCCACGCATTCGATGCGCAACGGCGCGGTGTCGAGTTCCAGTGCATCCTGAATATCCTGCAGCGCTTGCGATCTCGATGTGAGGTCGCCGGCTCGCTTGAGCTTGTGCTGAGCCAGCGCCTCGGTCGCGTTACGCTGCACCGTCTCGGCGAGCGCCTTCTTGTCCCCACGCTGCGGAACCCGCAGCTGCACCGCCGAGCCACGCAGCTGCGACAGCCACTGCTGCAGCTGCTCCGCGTCGCCGGGCAGCTCCGGCACGAGCACTTCGCGCGGTACCACGGTGGCGGGCCGGTCGTCGGCACCCTGTTCGGCCACGGTGACCTGCTCGCCGTAGAACTGGGTGAGGAACTGTTCGACCAGGGCGGCGAGCTCGCCGCCCGCCTGCGGGACGTCGACCGCGTCGCCCGACTTGTCGACCACCCAGCCGCGCTGGCCGCGCACCCGGCCGTCGCGCACGTGGAAGACCTGCACGGCGACCTCCAGCTCGTCGGTGGCGAAGGCGATCACGTCGGCATCGGTCCCGGTACCGAGCACCACTGCCTGCTTCTCCAGCGCGCGACGCAGCGCTTGCACGTCATCGCGCAACCGAGCGGCAACTTCGAAATCGAGCGCCGCGGCGGCGTCGTGCATACGCCGCTCCAGCTCGCGGACCAAGCGATCGGTGCGACCGGCGAGGAAGTCGCAGAAGTTGTCGACTATCTCGCGGTGCTCGTCGGCGCTCACCCGTCCGATGCACGGCGCGGAGCACTTATCGATATAGCCGAGCAGACAGGGACGCCCGATCTGGCTGTGCCGCTGGAAGACTCCGTTGGAGCAGGTGCGAGCGGGAAACACCCGCAGCAGCAAGTCGAGGGTCTCGCGGATCGCCCAGGCATGCGCGTACGGGCCGAAGTACCGGACGCCTTTGCGCCGCGCACCGCGATAGACGAACAACCGTGGGTACTCTTCGTTCAACGTGACCGCGAGCACCGGGTAGGACTTGTCGTCCCGGTAGCGGACGTTGAAGCGTGGATCGAATTCCTTGATCCAGTTGTATTCCAGCTGCAGTGCCTCGACCTCGGTGGACACGACCGTCCACTCGACGCTCGCCGCCGTGGTGACCATCTGCCTGGTGCGCGGGTGCAGATTCGCCACGTCGGCGAAGTACGAGTTCAGCCTGCTGCGCAGGCTCTTGGCCTTGCCGACGTAGATGACCTGTCGATGGGCATCCCGGAATTTGTAGACACCGGGTTCGACGGGAATCGTGCCCGGCGCGGGCCGGTACGTCGCTGGATCTGCCACGCATTCAGCCTAATGGGCGCTACCGGACGAAGTCCGCTCGCAGACCGCCCCGGGCCGAGCGGAGGCGGCGCGCCGGATCGCCCGGTGTGGACAGTCCGGCACCGCGCGACGATGTCAGTGCCCCCGGCACGCCGCACCATGCCTCTTCGGGCCGGCGCAGCAGGTGTAGCCGGCCGCAGCAATGCCGTTGTCGACACTCGCTGCGGCCAGGGCTATTTCGTCCGTGAAAAGGAATGCCACGTAAGTGGTCGTGTCGAAACGATAGAGTCCCCGCATGGGGCGCAAGCGAGGATCCTGGGTCGCCGCCACGGCGGCATGCGTGCTCACCATCGGGATGGTGACGGCCTGTTCATCCGGCGAGGATCAGGCCGGCGGCGTCTGCGAGACGGTCCCGAGCGGCACGCCGATCACCGCAGCCGGGGCCGGCCCGAGCAGTGGCGCCAAAAATCTGAGCACCAACCCGGAAATAGCGAGCGGCTATCGCACGAACATGACTCCGGTGCGCACCCACACTTTCGCGGTCTCGACCGCGAACCCGGTGTCGACCAAGGCCGCCTGCGAGGTGCTGCGCGACGGCGGGACAGCGGCGGACGCCCTGATCGCGGCGCAGGCGGTGCTGGGGCTGGTGGAACCGCAGGCGTCCGGTATCGGCGGCGGCGCGTTCCTGCTCTACTACGACGCGAACACGAAGACCGTGGACGCCTACGACGGCCGTGAAGTGGCTCCGGCGGGCGCGACCGAGAATTACCTGCGCTGGATCAGTGACACCGAGCCCACCGAGCCCACGCCGAACACGCGCTCCAGCGGCCGCTCCATCGGAGTGCCCGGCGTGTTGCGCATGCTCGAGCTGGCGCACCGCGACCATGGCAAGACCGCGTGGCGTGAGCTGTTCGACCCCGCCATCGGCCTGGCCGATCGGGGGTTCCCGATCAGTCCCCGCCTCGCCGGTCAGATCGCGGAGTCCGCGAAGGACCTCGCGCTCGACGAAGACGCCAAGGCGTACTTTCTCGATCCGGATGGCAGCCCGAAAGCTGCTGCGACCTTGCTCACCAATCCGGCCATGGCCAAGACGCTCGCAGCGATTGCCACCGACGGCGCGCAGGCCTTCTACACCGGCGCCATCGCCCGCGACATCGCCGAGGCCACCAGCCGGTCGTCGGGCGGGCGCACGCCGGGATTGATCACGACCGAGGACCTGGCCGGCTACCAGGCGAAGAAGCGCACCGCGCTGTGCAGCGCATACCGCGAGCACGAGATCTGCGGGATGCCCAGCCCCTCCTCCGGCGGCATCGCCGTCGCTGCCACCCTGGGCATCCTGGAGAACTTCGACCTGGCCACCCTGCGGCCGGACAATATCGATCGCAACGGTGGACGGCCGAACGCTCGAGCCGTGCACCTCATCGCGGAGGCCGAGCGTCTGGCCTACGCCGACCGGAACAAGTACGTCGCCGACACGGATTTCGTTCCGCTGCCCGGCAATTCGGCACAGACCTTGCTGAACAAGGACTACCTGCGGCAACGCGCCGGGCTGATCGATCCCGACCACAGCATGGGTACGGCGCAGCCCGGCGACTTCGGCCCGGTTCCCCTCGGCGTCGGCCCGCAACTGCCGGAGCACGGCACCAGCCACGTCTCGGTGGTCGACGAATACGGCAACGCGGCGGCCATGACCACCACCATCGAGTCCGCGTTCGGTTCGTTCCACCTGGTCGATGGCTTCCTGTTGAACAACCAGCTCACCGATTTCAACGCCGACCCGGTGGGCCTCGACGGCATACCGGTGGCCAACCGCGTTCAGCCGGGCAAGCGCCCGCGCAGCTCGATGAGTCCCACGCTGGTATTCGACAGGGGCCCCGACGGCGCGCGCGGCGAGCTCACCGATGTCGCCGGTTCGCCCGGCGGTTCGCTGATCATCCAGTTCGTGGTGAAATCCTTGATCAACATGTTCGATTGGGGCCTCGACCCGCAACAAGCCGTCTCCGCGGTCGCTTTCGGCGCCGGGAACAGCCCGTCCACCGGTGTCGGCGGCGAGCACCCGGCGATCAACGCCGCCGACAACGGCGACCACGACCCGCTCGTACTGCGCCTCCGTCAACTCGGTCACCAGGTGTCGGTCGCGCCGCAAAGCAGCGGCCTCAGCGCCCTGCAACGCAATAGCGCGGACGGGTGGATCGGCGGCGCCGACCCGCGCCGCGAGGGCGTGGTCCTCGGCGACACCCGCTGAACCGGCCGCGCTCTCGCCTCACCGAGGGTTACGGGTCGCAGCGCCCGGCATAACTCGCCGCGCGCCCCGGGTCGATGGCCACCGTGCCGAAGCCCGGCGTCGCGAGTGGCCTGGCGTTGCCGTCGTTGGAAACGAGCAGCCACCTCCCCGCCGCCACTGTGCTCCACGTGCGGCACACAGCAAAGTCAGCGCTTTCGACACCCGACAGCCACGCAGACGAGATTCCTTCCGCCGCAGTCGAGGGTGTCGACCAGCCTATTTCTTCCTGCACAACGCGATGCGCGAATCACCGAACAGCGGACAGGGCCTCGGTCCGCTGCCGGGTGACGAACACACCGGCTCCAGCCCGACGACGCCAGATCACCGCCGAGACGCGCGAGCGGAACCGAACCCGATCGGCCCGCCGTGGTCTCCCAGCGATCATTTGCTTCCGGCGTACTTCGCGCCGAGCTCGCGCAGCCGATCCATCGCCCGCGCCGCGTACTCTTTGTCGTTCGAGCGGATCGCCAGCATCGGGACGTAATCGTCGTCGACCAATTCCAGACGCGCCCAAGACTTTCTGTCCGGGAACGACACACCATGAATGTAGGCCCACGGAAAATTGTTGTCGCCCAGGATGTTCCGCACGGACACACCACGCTGACCCACCCGCACCCGTGGGCGGGTCAACAAGAGCACAGCAGCGGCGCCGAGCAGACCGATCCCGATCATCGCGATCTGGTCGACTACCCGAAAGTTGACGCCGGTGGCCCCGCTGCGCAGCCACACACCGCCCGCCGTGAACACGGCCGCGACGAGCACCGCGACGACCCCGGCCGTCCGCACCGCCCGCCGCGGGCGAATCTCGAGCTCCCACTCGGGCGTATCGCCGGACGTCGCGGGCGCGCCCGCGCTCCTGCGGAAGATACGGACAACCGGCATCGCTACGCGGACTGCCGCAGGGCACGCAGGGTCAGCGCGGCGTCCAACGCCGCGGCCGCCGCCTGCTCGCCCTTGTTCTCGAGCGAATCGGGCAGGCCGGCCCGGTCCAGCGCCTGCCGCTCGTTGTCGGTGGTGAGCACACCATTCGCGACCGGCGTGCCCTCGTCCAGCGAAACCCGAGTGAGCCCAGCGGTCACCGCGTCGCAGACGTAGTCGAAATGCGGTGTGTCACCGCGGATCACCACGCCGAGCGCGACCACGGCGTCATGCGCCCGCGCCAGTTCCTGGGCGACCACCGGCAGCTCCATGGCGCCCGCGCAGCGCACCACCGTGATGTGCTGGACGCCGGCGTCCTTGGCCACCCGCTCGGCATTCGCGAGCAGCGTGTCGCAGATCTGCGTGTGCCAGCGCGACGCGACGATCGCCAAGGTGAGGTTCTTGGCATCCGCCAACGCGAAAGCCGGTACTCCGGTACCGCTCATCGATGTCCGCCTTTCCGGTCCGCTCGCAGCTCAGTGCGCCGTCTCGCCGAGATCGAGCTCATCCAGCCCGATCAGGTCGTGCCCCATCCGATCCCGCTTGGTGCGCAGGTAATGCAGGTTCTCCGCATTGACGCGCAACGGCATCGACACCCGCTCGGTGATGCGCAGGCCATAGCCGTCCAAGCCGACCCGCTTGGCCGGGTTATTGGTGAGCAACCGCATCGAACGGATGCCGAGATCCACCAGGATCTGCGCGCCGGTGCCGTAATCGCGGGCATCCGCGGGCAGTCCCAGCTCCAGATTCGCGTCCACCGTGTCGTGTCCGGAATCCTGCAGCTGATAGGCCTGCAACTTGTGCATCAGGCCGATGCCACGCCCTTCGTGACCGCGCATGTACAGCACTACCCCGCGGCCCTCGGCCGCGACGATCTCCAGCGCGGCGTCCAGCTGTGGACCGCAGTCGCAGCGCAGCGACCCGAACACGTCACCGGTCAGGCACTCCGAGTGCACGCGGACCAGGACGTCCTCGCCGTCGCTGATATCGCCGCGCACCAGCGCGACATGCTCCACTTCGTCGTAGATACTCTGATAGCCGACGGCCTTGTAATCGCCGTGCGCGGTGGGGATACGCGCCTCGGCGACGCGCACCACATGCTTCTCGTGCTTACGCCGCCAGGCGATCATGTCCGCGATGGAGATCAGCGCGAGCTCGTGTTCGTCGGCGAAGACCCGCAGCTCCTCCGTGCGAGCCATGTGGCCCTCGTCCTTCTGGCTGACGATCTCGCAGATCACGCCCACGGGCCGCAGACCGGCCATGCGCGCCAGATCGACGGCTGCCTCGGTGTGACCGGGACGGCGCAGCACCCCGCCATCCTTGGCCCGCAGCGGCACCACGTGACCGGGACGGGTGAAGTCGTCGGCCTTTGCTTCGGCATCCGCCAGCAGCCGCATGGTGGTGGCGCGGTCGGCACCGGAGATTCCGGTGGTGACGCCCTCGCGCGCGTCCACCGAGACGGTGTAGGCGGTGCCGTGCTTGTCCTGGTTCATCGCGTACATCGGCGGCAGGCCGAGCCGGTCGCAGTCGGCACCGGTGAGCGGCACGCAGATGTAGCCGGAGGTGTAGCGGATCATGAAGGCGACCAGCTCCGGGGTGGCCTTCTCCGCCGCGAAGATGAGATCGCCCTCGTTCTCACGGTCCTCGTCGTCGACGACGACGACCGCCTTCCCTGCGGCGATGTCGGCGACTGCGCGCTCGATACTGTCGAACCTGGTCACTTCTGCTGTGCTCCATCTCGAAATAGCTGCCTCACCACAGTACTGTGTGTGTTTCGGCGTGCCTGCGGCGCGGGCGTGTTCGCAGCACAGGTTCGGTCCCGCCGCCCTCGAAAACGGGAGCCGGGCCCGAACTGGCCGCGACCGACGGTAACGCAGGACCTCGTCGTTCGCCGTGGGCCGGTGAACGGCGGGCGCGTGGCTGCCAACCCAGGCGAGCTTGTCGCTGGTACGGCGCCCATCGCGCGAAGACCCGGGCGCAACTTGTGCATCAGGCCGAACGGCGCGTCCACCCCTCCCGCGACCAGCGGCATGCGCCGCCCGTGGACGGCACGGACGGCACTCACGGCCCTGCGCCCTCTCCTGCAGGCCGGGACGGCGGGTGGGCCATGGCTAACCGCGCTGCTGGAGGCGTTCGACGTACTTGGCGATCACGTCGACTTCCAGGTTCACCGTGGTTCCGACAGCGGCGGTGCCGAGGTTGGTGAGCGAAAGCGTGGTGGGGATCAGGGAGACCTCGAACCAATCCCGGGTCCCGGTGTCGGTGGGCTCGTCGGAGCGCCCGAGTCCGGACACCGTGAGCGAGATACCGTCGATGGTGATCGACCCCTTCTCCACGACGTAGCGGGCGAGGTTCTCCGGCAGCGCGATCCGCACCACCTCCCAGTTCTCCGACGGGGTCCGCGTGAGCACCGTGCCGGTGCCGTCGACGTGGCCTTGCACCAGATGGCCGCCGAGCCTGCTGTTGAGCGCGGCAGCCCGCTCCAGGTTCACCTTCGCGCCGATGTCGAGCTTTCCGATGCTGGAACGGTTGAGCGTCTCGGCCATGACGTCCACGGTGAACGAGTCGCCACCGACCACGTCCACGACGGTCAGGCACACCCCGTTCACCGCGATCGAATCCCCGTGTCCGGCATCGGAGGTCACCAGCTTGCCCTTGATCGTCAGCCGCGCGGCGTCGGCCAGCTGCTCGCTGGCGACGATCTCGCCGAGTTCCTCGACGATGCCTGTGAACATGTGCTTCGACTCCCTGTCGCGTCGTTGTCGTCCGGTTACGCCAACAGCGCGGGCACCGGCCGCTATTCCCGCGCCTGCTCAGCCTAACGACGCCGGGTCGTAGCCGACACCGGCACTGCGGCACGGGAAGAAACCGACCGCTGCTCACGGACCCCGAATCGGACCGCGACCGAGCCGACCGACGCCGGTGACAAGCCGGTGTCATGGAAAGTGGAACAAAATATGTCCAGAGCTGCGGAAATTTTCCATCGCACCCGCCTGGCATAAGTATTCGACATAATTTTCGACACCATTCACAGCCATTGCTACGGCGTTGTGAACCATTTCCATGACCGGTACCCCATCGCGACACGGTCATCAATGCGAATTTGGGCGCACGCGACCATCGAGCGATATCGTTATCGGGCTGACTTCTCCCGTTCAACTTCGCGCATGAGCAGTTCGATGTAACAGATCGACCAGGGCACACGTCCTGCCGATAAGCTCGCCAGCATGATGTTCACTCCTCGAGGAAGCCGGAGCCCAGTGGGACAAATCGAGTTCGACACGGTTGGGGGTGCGCAGTGACCACATTTCTCGATTCGACGCCGGAAGTGCGCTGCGTACGATACCGCAGTGAATTCCAACTGCCCGCATCGGTGGACCCCGGATCAGGCCGCATTCTCCTGCAGATCGGCCTCGATTACGGAGCCGTCGGCATGCCGGCGGAACTCGGTGCACAGGTGCTGCGACGACTCGGCCAGGACGGCATCGCCGGGCCGGTCGTCGACCATCCGCGTGCCCGGCGCTGGACTTTCCTCACCGGCCCGGCCGGACCCGACGCGATCAGCACCGCGGTCTCGGCCGAGCTGTTCCGGCTGTACACGACCGTGGCCGGTGCGGGCAGCCAGGTCGTGCTGCCCTCGCCGGACGACGAGCGAACCGGCTACCGCATCTGGATCCAGCCGCCCGAGGCCGCGGCGCATCGACCGCCACTGGCCGCGGTGATCGCGGCGATTCGCGGCGTCGCCGCAGGGAAAATCCGTGCCAGGTAGAGCTTTTCAGCGTAACTGCGCCGCGGCGGCCTGTCTGCGCAAAGCCGCTACGGTGGCCCCGGGATCGGCCGTGTTGTAGACCGCGGACCCCGCGACGAAGCAGTCGACGCCTGCCTCGGCCGCCGCCTCGATGGTGTCGGCGTTGATGCCGCCGTCGATCTCGACCAGCAGCCGAAGCTCACCGGAATCGACAAGGTTGCGCACGATGCGCGCCTTCTGCAGCACCTCCGGTATGAAGGACTGCCCGCCGAACCCTGGCTCCACGCTCATCACCAGCAGCGTGTCGAACTCGCGCAGGATCTCCAGATACGGCTCGATCGGTGTATCGGGTTTCACCGAGAGCCCCGCCTTGGCGCCCGCGGCGCGGATGTCGCGCGCGACCGCGATCGGGTCATCCGTCGCCTCGGCATGGAAGGTCACATTGTACGCCCCGGCCTCCGCGTACGGCGGCGCCCAACGGCCCGGATCGTTGATCATCAGGTGGCAGTCCAGTGGTATGTCGGTGGCCTTCAGCAGACTCTCGACCACGGGCAGGCCGATGGTGAGGTTGGGCACGAAGTGCGCGTCCATCACGTCGACATGCAGCCAGTCGGCGCCGGTGACGGCATCCGCCTCGTCGGCGAGATGCGCGAAGTCGGCGGACAGGATGGAAGGGGCGATCATCGGCGCGGCCGGACGCGGGTAACTCGGGTTGGACACAACGCCGCAGTCTAGTGGCCGCGAGGGTTGCCCAGCGCGGGAGTGGGTAGCCTGCATAGGGTGATCAATTTTTCGGCGGAACAGGGGCTGTACAGCACCCCCGTGGAGATTCGGGTGGCCGCTTCGGTGACACAACTGCCCATCGTGCGTGGGCTCGCCGAAACCCTCGTCCTACTCAGCGATTTCACGCTCGACGAGGTGGCCGACGTCCGCCTGGCCGTTGACGAGGTCTGCTCGACGCTGATCGCGGTCGCCGCCCCGGAAACGAGCCTCAACTGCCGATTCACCGTCGGTGACACCGAACTGCTGGTCCGGGTCGACGGCATCGCGGAGAAGCCGGGGCTACCGGACCAGCGCAGCTTCGGCTGGCACGTCCTGCGCACACTCACCGACGCGGTGGACGCGACGCAGGATTCATTCGACGCGACAGTTTCCGGATATCCGACAACGGTAGAGTTCCGTCGGGTCCGGGGGAAGGCGTAGTGGCGGACGAAGACACCGTGCTCGACGCTCAGCACGACGACGACGCCGACACGCTGACCACAGAGGACGCCGTCGACGAAGAAGAAACGCTCGAAGCCGCGGACGCGGTCCCGGGATACGACGATGTCGGACGGCTCTTCGAACAACTTTCGGCCAGTGCGGCCGGAACGGCGCGGCACGCGGCGTTGCGCGCGGAACTGATCAGCCACTGCATTCCACTCGCCGACCATATCGCGCGCAAGTTCAGCGGCCGGGGCGAGCCGTTCGACGACCTGACCCAAGTGGCGCGCGTCGGCCTGGTGCACGCGGTGGACCGCTTCGACGTCGAGCGCGGTTCGAACTTCCTGTCTTTCGCGGTGCCGACCATCATGGGCGAGGTCCGCCGATACTTTCGCGACAACACCTGGGCGATGCGAGTCCCCCGGCGGGTCAAGGAGACTCACCTACGCATCGGCGCGGCGATCGACTCCCTATCCCAGAAGCTCGGCCGCTCACCGACCGCGAAGGAGATCGCGGCCGAGCTGGACGTGGACCCGGACGAGGTGACCCAGGCAGTCATCGCGGGCAACGCCTACCAGCCGACTTCGATCGACGCGGCCACGCTCGGCCGCGACACCGACGCCTCGCTGCTGGACACTCTCGGCGAGGAAGAGTCCCAGTTCGACCGGGTCGAGGAGTACGTCGCGATCCGGCCGCTGCTGGCCGGGCTGCCCGAGCGGGAGCGGCGCATTCTCACCATGCGGTTCTTCGAATCGATGACCCAGACCCAGATCGCCCAGCAGATGGGCATCTCCCAGATGCACGTCTCGCGTATCCTCGCGAAAACCCTTGCCCGCCTGCGTGAACAGTCCGGTCGGGAATGACGGTCTGCACCAGGCGTCGCGGTCGCGCACGCTGCGCACCTTCACTGGTGCGGTGAGCCACCAAGCGTCGTCGAGCAATTCAGGCAGCCCGTGGAACGTCGACCCCGGACTCCGCCACCAGGTCGATTCTTCGACGTCCGGGAGTCGGCTCCCGGCCGCACCACCTCCGGCCAGGTCATTGTCATGATCCGAGGGTGCGGCAGGCCACCGCTTCCAGCTCGAACGGATCGAATGTCAGTGCCGTTTGCGCAGCGCGGCCAGGAACATGGCGTCGGTGCCGTGCCGGTGCGGCCACAGCTGCGCCCCCGGTCCGTCGCCGACGTCGGTGACGCCGGGCAGCAGCTCACGAGTGTCCAGTTGTTCCGCGCCGAGACGGCGCACGGCGTCCGCGACGATCGACACGGTCTCCGGCAGATGCGGTGAGCAGGTCGAGTACAGCACGACACCACCGGGCCGGAGCAGATCCCATGCCGCGGTGAGCAATTCGCGCTGCAACACGACCAGATCGCGAACGTCGGCCGGAGTGCGCCGCCAGCGCACCTCGGGTCTGCGCCGCAGCGCACCGAGGCCGGTGCAGGGGGCGTCCACCAGGATGCGGTCGTAGCCCGGGGACAGTCCGCTGGCGCGACCGTCGGCGACATGCACGTCCACCGGAAGGTCGCGCACGGCCTTGCGTACCAGTTCGGCGCGGTGCGCCGCCGGCTCGACCGCGTCCACCCGGAAACCGTCGATCGCGGCGATCGCGCCCAGCAACGCGGCCTTACCGCCCGGTCCCGCGCACAGGTCGAGCCAGCGTCCGTGGTCCGGGCCTTCGAGCGCGGCCCTGGTCAGCGCGAGAGCCACCAGTTGGCTGCCTTCGTCCTGCACGGCTGCCATGCCTTCGCGTACCGGTTCGAGCTTGGCGGGATCGCCACCGTCCAGGTAGACCGCGTAGGGCGACCATCGACCCTCCTCGCCGCCGGTCACCAGCGCGAGTTCCTCCGCGGTGATATCGCCCGGCCTGGCCACCAGGTGCACCAGCGGGCGCGCGTCGTCGGCAGCGAGCACGTCACGCAATTCGCCCGCTCGCGAGCCGAGCGCATCGGCGAACGCTTGCGCGATCCAGGCCGGATGGGCGTATTCGAAAGCCAACCGCCCCACGGGATCGGTGGGTGCGAGCTCCGCCACCCACTGCTCGGTGGTCTTCTCCCCGGCCCGGCGCAGTACGGCGTTGACGAAACCGGCCTTGCCCGCGCCGAACTCCGCGCGCGCCAGCGCCACCGAGGTGTCGACCGCGGCGTGCGCGCCGATCCTGGTTCGCAGCAGCTGGTAGACGCCGAGCCGGAGCACGTCCAGCAGCGGTCCGTCGATCTCCTCGACCGGTCTGCCCGCCCCAGCCGCGATCACCGCGTCGAGCAGACCCTGGGTCCGGCACGCACCGTAGGCGAGTTCGGTCGCCAACGCCGCATCCCGGCCGGACAACCCGCCGTCGCGCAGCAGCGTCGGCAGCACCAGATTGGCGTAGGCGTCGCGTTCGCGGACCGCTCGCAGCACATCCTTGGCGATCGCCCGCGGCGAATCGATCCGTTCCCGTCGGGCTGATCGATCACGACCCCGGGAATCTTGTCGCGCACCGTTTTTCGCATCGGCACGCGCCGGACGCCGCTCAGCGGGGCGGTCGGCCCGTCCGCCCGCCGAACGCTGCCCAGCGGAAGTGCGCCGCTCGTCGCGGTTGCGCCCGCCGGCCGCTGCGCCGCCACCGGCGCGCCGAGCGGCAGCGCGCGGTCGGCCGGTACCGTTGCGGTCCTGGTTCTCGTCTTCCCGCCGAGCATCCCCGGCGGCGCTGCGCTGCCGTGCGGCTTTCGGTGGCGCATCCTGGCCTGGTGACCGGTCCGTCTCGCCGGACCGCGTCGCGCCGCGGGGACGTTTCACGCGACCGGACGCGGCATCCGATTCGTCCCGCCGCTCGCCGCGCACGTCGTCGTCGCGACCGCCACGCGAGTTCACTCGACCACCGCGCCGGGCCGCAGACGCGCGCCCCGCGCCCAGTCGAGCGCGGCCATCATCCGCTTACCTTGCGGTTGAATCATATCGAGCCGCACGGCAGTCGTAGCGGTGCCGACGAAAACGCCGGACTTACGGACCTCGATCACCCGCTCCGGCAACACCTCTTCGACCAGTTCGACCGGGCCGAGCTTCACTCGGGTGCCGTCGATCTCGGTCCATGCCCCCGGTGCGGGGGTCACCGCGCGAATACGTCTACTGATGGCCAGTGCGGGCTGGTCCCACCGGACATGCCCCGCCTCGACACCGACCTTGGGCGCGTACGACACGCTCTCGTTCGACTGCGCGACAGCCTGCAACGTGCGGTCCTCCACGCCGTCCAGCGTGGCTTCCAGCAGCCTGGAGCCGCTGTCGGCGAGACGCTCCAGCAGCGTGCCCGCGGTATCGGTGACGCAGATTTTCTCGGTGACCATGCCGAACACCGGCCCGGTGTCCAGTCCGGTCTCGATCTGGAAGGTCGACGCGCCGGTGATCTCGTCACCCGCGTCGATCGCCGCCTGCACCGGCGCCGCGCCACGCCACGCGGGCAACAGTGAGAAATGCAGGTTGATCCAGCCGAAGCGCGGAATGTCGAGCACCGGTTGGGGCAGCAGCGCGCCGTACGCCACGACTGGGCAGCAGTCGGGCGCCAGGTCGGTGAGTTGTGCGATGAACTCCGGCTCCGACGGCCGCCCAGGAGTGAGCACCGGTACGCCGTGCTCATCGGCCAGCCTGCCGACCGGCGATCGGGTCACCTTCCGTCCACGTCCCGCCACCGCATCCGGCCGAGTCAGCACCGCGACCACCTCATGGCGTGGCGATTGCAGCAAACGCCGCAACGACGGCACCGCCGGTTCCGGGGTCCCCGCGAACACGATGCGCATCAGCCACCCAGCCCGAATGGATTGGGCCGGCCCGCGCCGCTCATCGACCGGGCGGGACGCGCCGTCACCCCATCAGCGAACCAGTCGGATTCGCGGATCACCCGCATCGCCTCCTTACGCTGGGCCGGGTCGAGACGATCAATGAACAACACTCCGTCGAGATGATCGGTTTCGTGCTGCACACATCGCGCCAAGAGACCCTCGGCCTCGAACGCGACCGGAGCGCCGTCGAAGTCCACCCCGGACGCGCGCACGCGCGATGCCCGCCGGGTGTCGTAGCGCAGGCCGGGAATCGACAAGCACCCTTCCGGGCCGACCTGTTCTTCGTCGCCGACGACTTCCCACTGAGGGTTCACCAGGTGACCGGCAGCGTCGCCGGTGTCGTAGACGAAAACGCGCAGCCCGACCCCGATCTGGGGCGCGGCCATACCGACTCCGCCGTCGTCGTGCATGGTCTCGGTCAGGTCGATCACCAGCTGCCGCAGATCGCGGCCGAAGGCGGTGACCTCCGCTGCGCGGGCACGCAGAATGGGGTCACCGAACAGGCGAACGGGCTGAATGGTCACGGCTGGCTCCCGGGAGCGGACGAACAGGTCGATTCATTCTAGTGAAGCGTCCGCAAATCCCCGATTCGCCGGCCAGAAGCTGGTACAACTCCTATGCGGTCCGGGCGGGGTGTCGATCCCCCCGCCCGGCCGCCCGGAAACGCCCTGGTCAGCAACCTGACCGTGACCTCTGACCTGCTTCGCACCTGCCGGGGCCGCATGGCCGGAGCGAGGCAGCACACTGAATCGCCACGAAGTGCGGGTGCGGCGGGGCACCCGATGACCAGGCCCCCCGCGCCTGCTCGAACTACACCGCGGCCGCCGCGTGGTGAATCTGCACGACGAGCGCGGCGGCCGAGATCGGCCCACCGCGCCCGTCGTGCCGCCAGCCGGACACCGGTGGCAACTCAGCCGTTCACCAGGAGCGGCCGTGCAGCTTCGCCAGCGGATCGTCGGCGTACTCGTTGTCCTTCGCGAGCACGGCAACCTCCTCGGACCACCCTTCGGGCTGCTCGGTGACGTGGCCGCACTTGTCGCAGGTGCGGTTCTCCACCGAATCGTAGAAGGCCCGCTGCACCAGCGGCAGCTGCTTGATGATGTCCTCGAGCAAGAAGTACTGCTCGAACAGCTTGTGATCGCAGTTCTCGCAGAAGTAGAGGAAGCCGTCGCGCTCGGTGGGGAGCCGGTGCTTCTCGATCACGATGCCCATGGTGTTCGCCGAACGGCGCGGCTGATGAGGCACCCGGGGCGGCATCAGGAAGATCTCGCCTTCCTTGATCGCCTGCGAGGTGATCTTGCCATCGATGTAGAGCCCGACTTCGATGTCGCCCTTCAGCTGGATGAAGAGCTCTTCGCTCTCGTTGTAGTGGAAGTCCTTGCGATTGTTCGGGCCGCCGACAGCCATCACGATGAAGGTGTCGTTGCCTTTGTAGATCGTCTGGTTGGTGATCGGCGGCAACATATTCGGCCGATTCAATTCCAACCAGGCGTCCAGGGAGAACGACTCCAGCGGCGCCATGACCTCACGGGGTTCTACTGTCATTTTCCTTCACCTTCTGCCTTCGACGGCGCCACGGCCGTCGCACGTACTTCGATGAAATTTCTGCCGGGAAGGTCCGCGACGCCGATGGTCGTCCGGACCGGTTGCAAGCCGGGGAACGTTTCGGCGAAGACTTCGTTCATCGCCTCGAAGTCATTCATGTCCTTGAGATATACGTTGACCTCGACGACATCCGCGAGAGTGGCATCCACGGCCGCGAGCACCGATGCGAGATTGCGGAAACAACCGCGAGCCTGCGCGTAGATGTCATAGCTCAGCACGTTTCCGGCGCTGTCGAGTTCCAGGCCGGCCTCGATGTTCGTCACGGGATCCTTGCTGCCCTGCCCGGCGCAGAAGATCAGGCCGTTGGCCTCCAGGACGTGGGCGTATCGCCCTGACGCACGTGGCGCGTTCGGCACCACGGCGAAACGCCGACCGCTCGTCTCCGGCTGCACTCCATCGAGCCGGGTTGCTGTCATTTCGGCACCTCCGCATTTGATCGCCAGCTTGGCAAGAATTATCGAGACAGCCCCTCGGTGCTCGACAGATGATTCTCACCACGCGAGACAACTGGTTCGGTGAATCGCACCCGCAGTTAGCGTGAGTTACGCCGCTACGCGCCGCAGCAGGCACCTTCGAACCCCTTCCGCTTCGACCTCAGGCCATTACCCGGCCGCGCGCAGACCGATTGCGCAGCACGGCGCGATGCGCGCCGAGGGTAAGCGGGAATCCATCGGCTCGAATACATCTCGGAGAGTGGTGAAATGAACACGACCCGCGCTGGATCGAATTCGACGAGGATGCGGACGCGCTCGCGCAGACGCTCGACGAGCCGATCACCGCGGTCGCGGCGACGAGCCGGCTCCGCCCGACCCACGAGCACAGCGACCTTCAGCTCTCGCGCCGTGAGAACGCCCTGGGCGCAGAACCCTTCGGCGGCGCATCATCGACAGGTCGGGCTCGGCGCGAGAGCATCCCGGATGTAGCAGCTGCCACGACATCCGAAGAGGCCGGCGAAAGCCACCGCCGGATCGGAACTCCCGATCGCACCGAGTAACGACCCGATGACGGCGAGCCGTCCGACGGACTCGTACTCCCGGGGGCGCCGGTGTCGCTCCCCGCCGACCCCGTCCACCCGAGGCATCGAGACACAGTTCGCAATCAGGAAAAGAGGAAATCATGAACGCACGGAACGTGCAGGAGCTGCTGGATCAGGCAGCCAATCCGGTGCAGTTGCTGCGCAATTCGCAGCTGGGTGCCTACATCTACCCGGTGGTGCCGCCGGAGTTCTCGAACTGGCGGCGGGAGCAGCGGGCCTGGCGCGAAGCGGCCGTTCTCTTCGATCAGACACACCACATGTTCGATGTCTTCATCTCCGGCAAGGACGCGCTGAAGCTGATCTCGGACATCGGGATCAACAGTGTCGCGAATTTCCCGGTCGGAATGGCGAAGCAGCTCGTCGCGGTCACTCCCGCGGGCCACGTGGTGGGCGACAGCATTCTGTTCCGGGAGGCCGAGAACGAGTACGTCTCGGTGGGGCGCGAGCCGCTCGCGAACTGGATCGCCTACCATGCCCAAGCCGGCGGGTACGACGCGGACGTGCGAGTGGAGAGCCGGTCGCCGTCCAGGCCCTACGGCAAGGCCGTCACCCGGACGCTGTACCGCTTCCAGATCCAGGGCCCCAACGCGTGGAAGGTGATCGAGAAGCTCAACGGTGGTCCCGTCGAGCAGCTCGGGTTCTTCCGCATGGGCACCATGACGATCGCCGGCGAGCAGGTGTCGACCCTGCGCCACGGCATGGCGGGCGCCCCCGGGCTCGAGCTGTGGGGTCCCTACGAATCGCACGGCAAGATCCGCGAGGCGATCATCGAGGGCGGCAAGGAATTCGGCCTGGAGCCGTGCGGCTCCCGGACCTACGCCTCCAATACTTTGGAATCGGGCTGGATCCCGTCCCCCCTGCCCGGGATCTACACCGGCGAGGAGCTGCGCGGCTACCGTGAGTGGCTCGGCACCGGCACCTACGAGGCGGTGAACGCGCTCGCCGGCAGCTTCGTGTCGGACAACATCGAGGACTACTACCTGACGCCGTGGGAGATCGGCTACGGATCGTTCATCAAGTTCGATCACGACTTCATCGGTCGCGCGGCGCTCGAGGCGATCGACCCGGCCACGCAGCGCCGGAAGGTCACCCTCGCATGGCATCCCGAGGATTTCGCGAAGGTGCTGGCCGCGCCTGCCGATCCCGAGGGCCCGAGTGGGCAGTTCTTCGAGCTCCCCGTCGCCAACTACGGATCGTCGAACTACGACGCCGTCTACGACGCCGAGGGGCGCAATATCGGATACGCGCTGTTCAGCGGCTACACGTCCAATGAGCGTCGCGCGCTCTCCCTCGCCACGATCGACCCCGATGTTCCGATCGGCACCGAGGTGACTCTCGTGTGGGGCGAACCCGACGGCGGCAGCCGCAAACTCACGGTGAGCCCGCACAAGCAGATCACGGTCCGGGCAACGGTGAGCCCGGTTCCGTACGCGGATACCGCTCGCGAGCAGTACCAGGCCGGCTGGCGCACGGCGGCGGTCGTGTAGCGGTCCCGGGGGAGCAGAATCGTGACCCACTCGGCAGGAAGCCCGGCCGAGTGGGTCTTCACCTGCTTTTCGGCGCCCGGCGATCAGATCTGTTGAAGCCGGCCGGGAGACCTGCGACGATGGAACGCCGGATGGGAATCAGCCGACCTGCCCGATCTCGCGTGCGGCGGGCGTCAGCGAACGTGAGATCGCTCGGGCCGCCGAATACAGTGCGGGCAGCAGATTGCCGCTTGCGTCCGGGATGTCTGCCGGGAGAACGACCGACAGCGACGCGACGACACCGGTGCGCGGAACGTTGATGGGCACAGCGATGCTCTGCGCGGACTCGTCCAGGTGCCGCATACAGCGGGAGTGCCCGCGCTGACGGATGTCACTGAGTGTGACCCTGAGCCGCCGGGAATCGGTGATGGTGTGCGCGGTGTAGCCGCGCAGCGGCGTAGTCAGGAACTTGGACTGCAATTCCTGCGGACCGTAGGCCAGCAGAACCTGGCCCGACGACGAGGCGTGCAGCGGAAGCCGGCCCGCAATCCGGCTGAATGGGGACACGGCGCCGGGCGCCGACAGCCGATCGAGGAACAGCACCTCGTCGCCCTCACGCACGCTGAGCTGCACGTGCTGGCGGACCACCGCTTGCAGATCCTCCATCACCGGTAGCGCCGCCGACCGCAGCTCGAGCGCGGGCGAGGCGCGCACCCCGAGTTCCCAGAGGCGGAGCCCGACGCGCAGGCGCCGATCCGGATCGCGTTCGAGCAGGCCGGAGTCGACGAGGCTCGCGGCGATGCGGGACGCGGTGGCGATGTGCAGCCCGCTCCGGCGCGCGATATCCGATACGCCCAGTGACCGGTCGCCCGGCCCGAATGCCTCCAGGATTCGCACCACCCGGTCGAGATAACAGTCGCCTTTCGGCTCACCCTTCATCGTCTCCACCACTTCATCTGATTGTAATACCGGTCCAGAATATTCTCCCGGCATTGCCGTGTGGAGCTTTTCGGTGACAAACCCGTTAACCATCCGTACGGTGAACGTCGAATTCCGGCTCCGAACACAATGCCCCGCCGAGCGGCCGGAAACCTGGCTCGGCGGGGCATCGGTGCAGCGGCCGCTGTCAGTCCCGCGTCTTGATCTTCTTCTCGAAGTACGGCGCCGGAGCGACCGTCACTCGGATCTCGCTGACCTCGTGCTCCTCGACGATCGGGCGCTTGGAGTTCGGTTCGCCCCACAGCAGCGTGAGTTCGGTGCCGGGCTCGGCGTCGCGAATATCGACCAGGGCATTGGAGATGTAGGCTCGCGCGTTCGCGGAGTACGAACCCTGCATCGAGATGCCGACGTTTCGGCCGTCGCGAACCACGCTGTCGTTGAGGTGTGTGGCGTAGGTGGTGTGCGGGGTGTTGATGTAGCGCGCCGGGCGGTCGCCGAACAGCGCCGCGCGCTGCACGTCCAGCACATCGTCCGGGTTCCAGACGAGCGTGACCTTCTTGCGCTGCTGATTCTTCATCCGATGCAGCAGTGCGTCACGACCGATGAAGTCGTGGTCGAAGTCGATATGGCCGGCGTATCCGAGCTCGATCGGATCCACGTAGTGATCTTCGATCTCGTCGGAGACGAAGCTTCCGCCCAGAGAGGCGATCGAGGGAAGGTGGTACTCGGTGAGATACTGCCGGTAGGCCTTCAGATCGTCGCCGGTGTAGATCGCCGACACCGGAAGGGGCATCCACCCCGACTCCTGGGCCGTCGGCCCGTATGCGTTCTCACCGACCCTGCGGATACCGTACTTCTCTCCGGCGAGCATCAGGGCCTCACGCACCGCGTGCTGATCGTCCCACGGGCCGTAGATCTCGAAGCCCGGAGTGCCGGCCATGCCGTGCCGCAACGCCCGCACGGGCTTGCCCGCGATCTGGAATTCGCCGATCGCGAAGAACTTGATCTCCGGCAGCGCCCCGCCGGTCATCTCTTCGAGCAGCGGTAGCGCGGAGGGTCCCTGCAGCTGGATCCGGTACACGTCCCGCGGACGCTCGGCGATATTCCAGCTCGGTTCGAAGGTCCCCTCGACGTCGTAGGAGGTCTGCTCCAGGTGGAACTGAAGCCAGGGGACGCTGTTGACCATTCGGAAGAACTCCTGTTCCTCGCGGAACAGAATGCCGTCCCAGATGTGCTGCCCCCGCGGGTTCGGCATGACGATCTGCTTGGCGCGATTCACCGGGAACGGGTCGAGCTTGTTCACGACCAATTCGGACAGGAAGGGAATCACCTCGGTGCCCCGCAGGTGCAGCTCGTCCATGTGGTAAGAGAGCTCGAGCAGCGCGACGCCCTCCATCCAGGCTCGCTGCTCGCTGCGCCAGTTCGTGAACTCGGGCGGCACCCCGGGGAAGACGTACGGGCCGAGCTTGTTCGTACGGAGCAGGGTCACGGGATCACCCGCGGCCACAATCAAATCCTCGAGCGACCGTGGAGCCGCCTGCTCGGGGGAATTCGATTCGGAGTTCTGCATCGTCGACCTTCCTTTGTGGTTGCACCGCATTGGCACGGTATATCGTTCGCCGACACTCTGCGGGACCGAGTCGGCAGCAGCGTCGAACCACGTATGAATCCGAAATGGCGCCTGCGGCCGAGAAATAAATTTCAATTCGCGACGGCAAATACCGCACCTCGAATTGTGTTCGCGGCCATTGTTCGGATCGTGCGGAAAAAGTTACCGCGATTATCGGTTCGCCTCTATCCCGCCAGCGCGACCTTTATCCCGTTATCCACACGGCCCGTCGGCGAATCGCATTTCCGGCCCCTCGGCGGGCCGGAGCCCGGATCGGTCCCCGAGGGGAGTAGGGTCACCGACGGTGGCCAAGGCTCGACTCAACGACACGCGGGGGATGGTTCTGCAGGCATGAGCCGAACCGAGGAAGACCCCGTGCCCAGGGAAAACGGCGCGGCACAGGTTGCCGAGGAGAACGCGCCGCGGACTCGCGACCGTCTCCTCGATGCCGCCATCGAACTGTTCGCCACGCACGGCTACGCTCGCACCTCCGTCGGAAGCATCCAGGCCGCGGCGGGCTTGACCGCGGGCTCCGGCGCGCTCTACAAGCACTACTCCTCGAAGAACGACCTGCTGACCGCGGTCATCGATCATCACATCGGGTACATCTCCCGCGTGATGGACGCGGCGCGATCCAGCTCCGCTGACCCCTTCGAGGATCTCGAGACGGCCGCCCGAGTCGTTCTCGACGGGCTGAGCGAGAACCGGAACCTGCTGCGGATCGTCTTCCGAGAGCTCGAGGAAGGCCCCGGGCTGGATCGGTTGTGGGAGGTGATCGAGCAGAACGTCTTCGGTCGCTTCGCGCGGATCATCCACGGCGGCATCACCGCCGGTGTCTTTCGAGACATCGACGCCGATGCCACCGCGACCTTGCTCGTCTCCGCACTGTCGTACATGCCGACGGTGCGCGATCTGATCGGCAAGAGCTCTCCCGGATACGACCGGGAACGGCACTTCGAGCTGTGGCGGCGCATGGTCCACGCACTGCTGACTCCCTGAGCAGCCGGGACGACGCGACGCCGGCACCGAGGGTGCCGGCGACAGCTCCGCTGCTGGTCCGGATCGGCAGCTCCGCTTGCTGATTCGATGGGCGGGGCAGCGGGCACCGCGACGCGGCAGACCCGCGTGGGGTCAGGCGGGCACGTGTTCCAGTGCCGGTGCGCCGGCCGCCTCCTGCAGATACGCGCCGGCGAGGGCCGGATCGGTGAACCACAGGAAGAAGTCGCGTGGTTCGTCGAAGCCGTTCACGAATCGCCGGGCGATCCGGGGGCTGCCCGCGGCAGCTCCGAGAATCTGCATGACGTGCGGCGGCGGCGGCGCCAGGAAAGCGTTGGTCCACTCGGTGACGTACTTCGCGTAATCCCAGAAGCGCTCGAAGGTACGGCTCTTGAAGTCGTCGTCGAACGGCTGATCGCCGCGCGCGAGAATGCTCGCCAGGTAGGTCGCGGCGCACTTGCTCGCCGTGTTCGAGCCCTGCCCGGTGATGGGATCGTTCAGCACGAGCACATCGCCCATACCGAGCACGGTCGCGCCGGAGGGAAGCACGCCGAGCGGGTTGCGCACGGTCGGCGCGAACGCGCCGGCGAGTACGGCGAGGTCGTCGGTCAGCTCGGCGTCGCGTACCCGCTCCGCTTCCCACGGAAGGAAGGTGCCGAGTATCGTCCGGAGCCGGCTCAGATGCTCCTGCGGGTCGGTCAGACCCCGGAAGACGTCGAACGGGCCGCCCGGCACCGCGGACACCACGGCGATCCGGCAGGGCCCCGTCGTCGTGAGCGCGGGCGGCAACATGAATTCCCCGACTCCGGGAATCACGTTGTAGCTGAAGGTGGACGGCGTCTCCCCCGCGCGGGTGTCGACACCGTTGAGATACGCTACGGCCACCGCGCGCTGCGGCGAATCGTAGGGCGACAGCTCGGGGTTGCGCTCGAACAACCCGGAAATCTCTCCCTTACCGGCGGCGACCAGCACGAGATCCGACGACCGCGCGTATTCCTCGAGGTCGTCGATCGTCGCCGTGTGCACCTCGAAAGTGCCTCCGCGGGCAATGAATTCGCGGATCCAGCGGGCGTATTTCACGCGCTGGTCGATCGAGTGGGCGGGCAGGTCCATCCGGGCGGACCAGTACAGCGCCTTGCCGCCCTGACCGTCTGGAATGGTCACCGAGATCGTGTCCATCTCCGGAGCGTCGTTCCAGAAATCCAGACCCAGCGCGGCCTCGCGGGCGCGACCGTTGCCGAAGATGACCTGACTGGACATCACTCGTCCGTTCTCGATTTCCTCGGCGGTGCGATTCGAGATGATCCTGACGTCGTAGCCCTCGTCGACCAGTCCGATCCCGAGCTGTAGACCGGCTTGCCCGGCCCCGACGATGGTGATGGTGCGCATGGTGATTACCTTCCGTGGTACAAGCGGGGTTGTGCGGTCAGCGAGACAGTTCCTGGAGGTATTCGGCCGAGCGTCCGGGGTCTAGCAGCCACAGGCCGAAATCACGCGGCTCGTCGAGGCTGTTCACGAATCGGGCGGCCACCCGCGGGCTCTCAGCGGCGGCGCCGAGCACATTCAGCATTTCCTGCGACGGCGGCAGCAGGAATGTGTCGGTTGCCCGGGCGGAGTACTGCACGTGATCCCATGCGCGCTCGAAGGTATCGATCTTGAACTTGTCGTCGTAGGGACGGTCACCGTGCTCGAGAATGCTCGCCAGATAGGAGGCCGCGGCCTTGGCGGCGTTGTTCGACCCCTGGCCGGTGATCGGATCGTTCAGCACGACAACATCGGCGATGCCGAGTACCGTCGCGCCGGAGGGGAGAACTCCCACCGGCTTGCGGACCACCGAGGCGAACGCGCCGGTGAGAACACCACCGGCGTCGGTCAGCTCGGCATCGCGGATGCGCTCGCCTTCCCAGGGCATGTATTCGTTCACGATGGACCGGATCTGCTCGAGAATCTGCTGCGGGTCGGTCATCCCCGCGAAAACGTCGGTGGGTCCGCCCGGGAGCGCCTCGAGAATGATGATGTCGCAGGGGCCTGACGTGGTGAGCGCAGGCACGGCGAGGTACTCCCCGACGCCGGGGTGGATTCCGAA
This sequence comes from Nocardia glycosmidis, assembly GCF_052545115.1. Classification (NCBI taxonomy): domain Bacteria; kingdom Bacillati; phylum Actinomycetota; class Actinomycetes; order Mycobacteriales; family Nocardiaceae; genus Nocardia; species Nocardia glycosmidis. Next base: position 261,854 of record NZ_JBQWRH010000007.1, read on the forward strand.
GACCACCTGCGGACTGGACGAACGAGGCTGCATGCCCTTCAAGTAGGCGACCGCCAAGGTCCGCTGCGGGACATCGAAAGTGGAACGCACCGCGTCCCTCTCGAAGATCCGCGCGATCTCACCCTTGCCGGCAGCGACGATCACGAGATCCGAGGACTTCGCGTACCCCTCCAAGTCGTCGACGTTCGCGTCCCGCACCTCGAGCTGTCCGCCGCGCCGGGTGAACTCGTCCATCCAGCGAGGCATCTTGACCCGCTGGTCGATCGACTGGGCGGGAAGATCGAATCGCGCGCCGTACGACATGACGCGCGCGCCGTTCCCGTCGGTGATATCGGTGACGGTACCGGTGATCACCGGGGCCTCGGACTTCCAGAAATCGAGACCGAGGGCCTGCTCCCGAGCCCGGCCGACGCCCATGATCACCTGACTGGAGGTGACCCGCCCGTTTGCGATCTCCTCGGCCGAGCGATTCGAGACGATTCGCACTTCATAGCCCGCGTCGACCAGGCCGATGCCGAGATGCAAGCCGGCTTGTCCGGCTCCGATAATGGTAATTGTGCGCATTGTGCGACTCCTCAGATTTATGCCTTGTCACCGAATCGATGCGGCCCGAGCCCGAATTATTTTCGCTCTCCGAGTCTTTCAGCTCGCTATTCGGGCGACTATCCGCGCAGCGCAGACCTTGTCCCACTTTCCCGTCCGCCGCAATTCGCGCACAGCGGCGCCCGTCGTCATCGCATCCAGCAGGGCCCGGCCTTCAATTTCATTTCGGCGAGTTCCGCACCCGGATCCGAGAGAATCGTTATTCCGCCGCCGGTGCCGATCGTCGCCAGGTCGTCGCGATACACAATCGTCTCCGATCGTGCAGGCGAAGCATCGATCAGGCGATCTGCAGCCGGACCGGCAGCGAATCGATCCCGCGCAGGGTGTTGTTGACGTGGATGACCGGTTCGCCGGTGAGCTCGATCGCGCGCACGCGCTTCAGCAGGGCAGTGAACAGGGCTTCCGCCTCCAGCCGGGCGATGTGCTGACCAACGCACTGATGAATGCCCATACCGAACCCGACATGCCCGGACGGGTCGCGCTCGAGGTCGAACCGGTCGGGATCGGACCAGCGCCGCGGGTCGCGATTGGCCGACCCGAGGAACATCAGTATCTTGCGCCCGTCCGGGATCGTAACGTCGCCGCGGCGGATGTCGCGGGTAGCCGTGCGGAAGAAGACCTGGACGGGGGAATGCCAGCGAACCGCCTCGTCGAAGGCCGTTCGCACGAGGCGCGGATCGTCTCGCAACTTCTGCCACTGGTCCGGATGGGAGACGAGGGCGTACAGCATCGCCGAGATACCGGTGATGGTGGTGTCGACCCCGGCGGACAGCAGCGACCGCACCAGCAGCGGCGCCTGCGAGTGCAGGATGTCACCGCGATCCGCCGCCGCCCAGATCTGGGCGCCGAAACCGTTCGGCGACAATACTTCCCGGCGGCAACGCTCCTCGGCCCACGCCGCGTACCCCGGGAAGTCGTTCGCTCCGGACTGGACCAGGGAGTTGTTCGGCCCCACCACGTTGAAGATGTGGTCGCCGTACGGCAGCAGGTTCTCCCGGCGTCCTTCGGCGGGCAGCCCGACAGCATCGGGGAAGACCCGCAGCGGGAACGCCTCCGACAGGTGGGTGACCGCGTCGAACTCGTGGCCTTCGCTCAGCACCTCGTCGACGAGCGTCTCGGCGTCGGCGAACCATGCCGTCCGCAGCCGGCGCAGCGCACGCGGCCCGAGGATGCCCTCGACCACCCGTCGCGGTGAATCGTGCTTCGGCGGATCAGCTTCCAGCAGCAGGCTCGGCGGACGGAAGGGCTTCTCGTAGCGCCAGTTGCTCAGCCCGACCCCGGCAGCGGACTGGAAGCTCTGCCAGTCCGTGAGCGCCTGATGGACGTCCTCGTAGCGGCCCATCGCGTAGACGTCGTACGCCGGAAGGTGAACAATGGGCGCGGCGTCGCGGAGCTCACGGTGGAACTCGTGCGGATTCCGCAAGATGTTCAGGTCGAACGGATCACGGCTGCTCACCGGGATCTTCGGTTCGTCGGTGATCGTTGGCATGACTATCTCCTGTGCTCGAACTGGTGTGCTGCGATCAGAGGTCGAGAACGAGCCGATCGCCGATCGACCGGGAGACGCAGACGTACATGCTGTCGCCTGCGCGCCGCTCGACGTCGTCGAGAATCGAGTCCCGGTGGTCCGGCTCGCCGGACAGCACGGTCGTCTCGCAGGTACCGCACACCCCCATCCGGCAGGAGGTCAGCACGGAGACCCCGGCGGCCGCGATCGCCTCCAGCACCGAGGTCCGGGGATCGACCGTGACCGCGAAGCCGCTGCGGGCCAGCTCGACGTCGAAGGGTTCGTCACGTACGGCGGGCGCGATCTCCCCCGCCGCGAAGCGTTCGATGCGCAGCGCGTTCGGCGGGATGACCTCGGTGAGGCCCGCTACGGCGTCGAGCAGCGGAGCCGGTCCGCAGCAGTACACCTTGTCGCCGTCCGCCAGCTTCGACAGGTATCCGGCGAGGTCCAGCAGCCCGCATTCGTCCTGGGGCGCGATAGTGACCCGATCCCCGTAGGAGGACAGTTCGTCCACGAACGCCATGGACGACCTCGTCCGGCCGCCGTAGAGCAGGCTCCATTCGGCTCCGGCGCGCTCGGCTTCGCGAATCATCGCGAACAGCGGGGTGATGCCGATGCCGCCGGCGATGAAGTAGTACTTCGTCGCCGGAACGACATGGAAGTTGTTCCGCGGGCCGCCCACTCCGACGTGGTCACCCACTCGGAGCCGATCGTGCACGTAGGCGGAGCCGCCCCTGCCGTCCGGCTCGCGCAGGACCGCGATTCGGTAGCTGTGGGCGTCCCAGCGGTCGCCACACAGGGAATACTGACGCACCACCCCGTTCGGTAGGACCAGGTCTATGTGCGATCCGGCCGTCCAATCGGGCAGTCTATTCCCGTCGGGCCTCGCCAGATCGAGGCAGACCACGCCCTCGGCGATGGACCGGCGCTCGCGAACCACCAGTTCGCTCGCTCCCGGCATGGCAACGGCGCCCGTATCCGGCTCATTCGACCGGGCTTCCTCGTTCTCGTACAGATCCACTGGCGCATTCCTCTCGGACCGATCCGTGGGCCACAGCATGGCGCGCGCCGACATGCGGAAGCCATCGCCTTCTCACTGCGCGAGAAATTCCGATCGCGCCGCTCACCGGCGGCGGGGACGTGGATAGATCGTGCGGCAGCTGGATAGCTCCTGCCGAATGGCTTTCGTACCGTCGACATCCGAAGGGCGAAGGCCCGAAGCGGAGATCTCCCGACCATTCACGGTTGACGCGGCGCGGAATGCGGAGACACCCCGACCGGTAATAGGTTGTGCCCGTTACAGAGTCGGTTTCCGTCGGCCTTCCGAGCCGCGCGCGGCGAACGGGACCGCCTTCCTCCGCGTGCACAACGTGCAGCTCACCCGGCCGGCACCGCGCACCTCCCAGCTCGCGAAGCAACGGCTGGGAAGCGACCACTTTTCCACAACAACGGGGATTGGCAGCACTGCCTGACGGCAGTCGCCGGCGTGCGGTGGATCGTTCGCGATTGGGCCGATCGCCGCCACCCGTTCCTACCACTCGGGGAGTCGAGTTCATATGAATGCCATCGTCATCGACGGAAAGACCGTTGCCGCCATGAGCCGTGCGCACACGGCCGAGCGGGCGGATCGGGTCGTCCGCGCCAGGGGATTCGCTCCGGGACTGGCCACTATCCTGGTCGGCGACGACCCGGCCAGCGAGGTCTACGTACGAAACAAGCGTTACGCCGCGGTCCAGGCGGGAATGGCGGATTTCCATGTTCACCTCCCCGCGACGAGTTCCGGCGACGAGGTCGCTCGATGCATCGAGGAGCTGGCCGACGACGAGCGGGTCTCGGGAATCCTGTTGCAGCTTCCGCTGCCCGCGCACCTCGATCGAGCGGCGTTGATCGAGCGGATCCCGCCGGAGAAGGACGTCGACGGTCTTACCACGCTGAATCAGGGCAAGCTGGCCCGCGGTGTCAACGGACTCCGGCCGTGCACCCCGACGGGAGTGATCCGCCTGCTCGACCATGCCGGAGTGACCATCGAGGGCGCGGAGGCCGTCGTGATCGGCAAGTCCGAGCTGGTCGGCCATCCCACCGCGGAATTGCTCCTGCACCGCGGCGCGACGGTGACCGTCGCCCACATCCTGACCCGGAATCTGGCCGCCGTCACCGCACGCGCCGACATCGTCGTAGTCGCCACCGGCCGGCGCGGCCTGGTAGGTGCCGAACACATCAAGCCGGGCGCCGCCGTCATCGACGTCGGCATTCACAACACCGTCGCGGGCCTCGTCGGCGATGTGCGTTTCGACGAGGTGGCGCGCCGGGCCGGCTGGATATCTCCGGTCCCGGGGGGAGTGGGGCCGATGACGATCGCGATGCTGCTGGAGAACACAGTCACGGCGGCCGAATCGGCGCTGACGCGTACGTTCGTGGGCGTGACCGCGTGACCGTTCGCATGGCCCGTTGGACGAGCGCGAGGCGGCGGCCGCAGTGCGAGACGGGAATCCCTGACGAGCACCACCTGATGCTCGTCTTCGCCGAGCGGTGGGCACGCTTCGGCGGCGGTCACGCCGAGGACATCCTGGTCACCTTCGGGCTCGCGGACGACATCTTCTTCGCGCGGGTCCGGCAGCTGCTCCGGCGCTACCCCGACTTCCTGGACCCTGAGACCGCGGACGTCATCGAACGCGTGGCATGCTCCCGGCAAGCTGAACCTCCAGCGCCGGATCTCCGGCTCCGGACCGCGGGCGCCGAACGACGCCGATGATCAGGCGGCGGGACCGACAGGCCCGCCCCGCCGCCAACTCATCGGCGGGATCCGACCGCGTGTCAACCGCATTCGATGTGCGTCGGAGCGTCGTCCTTCAGCCGCAAGGTATCCGAGGGACTTTCGCCGAACGCGGTGCGGTACAACGCGGAGAAACGTCCAAGATGCGAGAAACCCCAGCGCACAGCCACCGAGGTGACGGTGACCCTGGCGGGGTCAGCGCAGAGCAGCTCGTGGCGCGCGCGCTGGAGCCGGACGTTGCGGATGTAGGTTCTCGGCGTCACGCCGAAATAGCGGCGGAATCCGTCCTGCAATGAGCGCGTGCTGATGCCGACCGCGGCGGCGATGTCGTCGCCGGTCAGGTGCTGGTCGGCGTGGGCCTCGATGAGATCGGCGGCCCGGGAGATCGTCCGTGCCACCGCGGGTCGCGCCGGCCGGTGCAGCTCCTCGCTGTATCTGTTCGGTTGACCGATCAGCAGCTGTCCCGCCAGGAGCGTCTCGAACTCCGAGATCGCCAGGGAGGAATGGCTGACGTCGTTGTCCAGCATGCTCGTCAGCAGAGTCAGCAATTCCCGGAAAGCGCGGTTCGCGCCGATCGTCAGGTCCATCTGCGGCGCGAAAGCCAGAGGTCCGTTCACATCGCGGCACAGCTTCTTCCGCAGCACGGACCGGACCAGATCCTCATCGAGCCGGATGAGCAGGTGCTCGCAGGCGGCGTCCAGACTGATGCCCGCCCTGGTACGGGGCTGCAGGACAGCTGGGCGAAGAGAATGGGAGACGAAGCGTTCGGCTCCGGTCATCGAGATCGCCGCCGAACCGGCGAGAGGCATCTGAACCACGAATCCGCCCGCGTCGAGAATGTCCAGCCGCACAGTGGCACCGTAAGCCAGATAGTAGAGACCGGCATTGCGCAGCGAAACCCCATGGAAGCGTGCGCGTAGCTGCTCGTCTCGCCCGACCAGCGACAACCCGTAGTCGTTGATCTCGCGGCCCACCATCGACCGGATCTCCTCCGGGGAACCGGTGACCGCGAGTCGGTAACGCGCCAGGGGAAGTACGGGCTCACTGGAAAGGTCATGCATGGGAGAACACCCGGTCACTTCTCCACGCGGAGCCGAGCTCGCGGGTTGTGTGGTACATCGGATATATCTGCCGGTCGGCGTCACCGGATTCGTCGCGCCCGCGACACCGCCGTTCGGTCATTTCACCCCTCAGCGTCAACGCTCGAGTCCGTTCGCGTGCGCTGGGCTCGGTGTGACCTAGCATACAACGCTTGGTGAGTGAGCGCTCCCTCTTTGCGTTATTTCCGTGTAAACGAACCGTCACGAGTTCGACTACGACAGTTCGCCCGGCGCGGCCGTCGGCCTGCGCGGTCGACGCGGGCGCTATTCGGACTGGCGGACGTCGACAGCTCGGGAACCACGTCCAACTGGCACAAGGGGCATCCCCTTCACTACAGCTGGTAATCCACTTCGATCACCAGCCACCCACCCGAAAACCGCAGGTCGTCCCCGTTCTCATGTTCAACATGCACCGGCCCGGGCGCCATAAAGTTGGGCCGATTGACCAGCGCCCGCAGGGCATCGCGATCCCTCATATGGGATACGTACCCACGATGACCAGGCATTTTCCAGTTGCCCATGCTTGCGTTTCCTGCCGAGGGCACGCAGACGAAAGACTCCTGACCAGTCAGGTGTCAACGGCACGCGAATACTGGCATGCCGTTGACAAGCTAGACGAGTCATTCCGAATGCTGACGGTGCGTCCGGAAACGTGGGCAGGGTGCCCCAAGATCGTTCTGTGACAAGTGACCTGGACACCCTGCTCACCGCACTGTACGTGAAGATCGATGACAAGATCGGAGATGCCCGACGGCTGGGCCGGCCTCCGCGGTTGACGGACTCCGAACTCGTCTGCCTCGCTGTCGCTCAGGCGATGCTGGGCTTCGCCTCGGAGTCCAGGTGGCTGCGGTTCGTCCGCTCCCGCCTGGGAGGGATGTTCCCGTACATCCCGAAGCAGCCAGGCTAGAACAAGCGGCTGCGGGCGGCGCTGCCGCTGGTCAAGCGGGCCATACGGCTGCTGGCGGCGGACACCGACTTCTGGTTCGACAACCACTGGATTATCGGTTCCACCCCGGTGGAGTGCGGCCGTTCGCGGCCCACGGTGAAGCGATCGGACCTGGCCGGCTGGGCGGGATACGGGTACTGCACCAGCCATTCACGGTTCTTCTGGGGGCTGCGGCTGTACCTGGTGTGCACCCCGACGGGCATGCCTATCCTGTGGGCCCTGGCAAACCCGAAGCTGGACGAGCTGCGAGGTGCTGACGGCGATGCTGGACCGCGAGCCGGGCGCGGTCACCGACCGGCCCGGCCTGCTACTGATCACGACAAGGGCTTCGCTTCCAAGGAGTTCGAGGCCGATCTGGCCCGGCGTGGGGCGGAGCTGCTGCGTCCGTCGTTCAAGCGGGAGGAGCGCCGCAGGGGCGAGGCCCTGCTGAAGTCGGTGCGGCAGCTGATCGAGTCGGTGAACGACACCCTCAGAGGGTCAGCTCGACCTGGAACGGCACGGCGGGCTGACCTTCGAGGGTGTCGCGGTCCACGTCGCACAGCGCGTCCTCGCGCTGTGCGCGGCGATCTGGCACAACCACAGGACCGGACAGCCGGTCATGCGATCTCTGATCGCCTACGACCACTGATCACATCGTGTGACCGAGCACGCTGGTTGGCCACTCTGAGCATCGCAGCCAGCCGACCCAACGAACCGCCCGAGCGAGGTCCGGCCCATGGGGGCGTGTGCGCGTGCTCCAGGGGTCAGGCGTCGGAGCGGCGGCGGGCGGCCTCGATGTGACCGAGGTACCGGCGGGTCCAGCCGCACATCCCGTCGACTGTCGCTCGCAGAGCCTGGCCCGGCTCGGTGAGGGTGTATTCGACCCGCGGCGGGACAGTGGGATGCACGGTGCGCTCGACCAGGCCGTTGCGCTCCAGCATGCGCAGGTTCTGGGTGAGCATCTTGTGGCTGATGCCCTCGATCTCGTTCCGCAGCTCGCTGAAGCGCAGGGTGCGATCACCGAGACCCTCGACGATCAGGAACGCCCACTTGTTGGCGACGTCGGAGAAGATCTCCCGCGCCAAGGAGCCCGCACGCGCTAGGTCTGCGTCCTCGCGCGAGCCCGTGAACTGCTTGGTCACCATAAGGTTCTCCAGTCACTGAAAAGTGCGTTCTTCCACGTCAGCGGACACTCTCCTACAGTTTCCCAGTAACCACAAGAGACCACGAGCGTCTGGGGTGTCGCGGAAGCGAGCCCGCAGGCGCTCAGGACGAGGAGACAGGCAGCATGGCCATCACCTTTGTAAACCCCAGCGGATTGCCCGAGATCGATGTCTACCGGCAGGTGTCGATCGCATCCGGATCGAGGCTGGTCTTCATCGCCGGGCAAGTCGCATGGGACGCCGAGGGAGTCACGATCGGGGAAGGCGACCTCGCCGCCCAGGTCGAGCAGAGCTATCTCAACGTCGGCACCGCCCTGGCCGAGATCGGCGGCTCCTTCGACGACGTGACGAAGCTGACCTTCTACGTCGTCGACTGGACCCCCGACAAGATGCCGCCGCTCCTGGAGGGGATCTCCCGCGCAGCCGCGAAGCTGGGGGTCACCCCGGCCCCGCCGACCACGCTGATCGGCGTTGCGGCCCTGGACGTCCCCGACCACCTGGTCGAGATCGAAGCCACCGCGATCCTCGACTGAACAGATGCTCTTGGCAACGGGCGCCGAAGTGGCCAACTACGGCGCTCAGTGGCCGACCAGCGTGCTCAGCCACACATCGGAATGACTCGTCTAGGCCACAATGTCGGCCGCTGGTCGCCGATCCTGGTTCGATCACTCGTAGTGGTAGCGGCACGAGATGATCACGACCGCGTCATCTTCGATCACATACACAATCCGGTGTTCCTGGGTGATGCGTCGCGACCAGTAACCAGCCAGATTGTGTCTCAACGCTTCTGGCTTTCCCTTACCTTCGTAGCCGTTACGTTTGATGTCCTCGATCAGCGAGTTGATGCGGCGCAAGACGCGCTTGTCCTTGGCCAGCCACCACTGGTAGTCGTCCCAAGCCGCATCGGTGAACGTCAGCTTCACTCGGCCACCTTGCGACGCACCACCTTGCCTTCGGGCATCATCTCTTCGTCGTCTTCGAGCTCATCCGGCTCCACCAGATCCCGAGGTGTGACACTGCCACCATGATGTTCCGCGATAGAACGTTCGAGGTGTCGCGCATTAGCCGGATTGCCCAGCAGGTACGCGGTCTCCTTCAATGCTTGGTACTCGCTGAGGGCGATAACCACGGCGGGTTCGTGTCCGGCGCGGGTGATCACCACCTCTTCCAGATCTTCGGTGGCGCTGTCGAGAACTGAGGCGAGGTTGGCCCGCGCCTCGGTGTAGTTCATCGGCTTCATACCTTTACTGTACAGAATCCTGTACATTCCTGGACTGCCAATGGGCTACCTGCCACCACCCGTCCTCGGTCCCGGCCGGGCCGGATCTGGACGCGGCGCACGGCCCTCGCCATCGGAGCCCTATGCTCAGCGATCGCGATCAACGGGGCCGAGCAAACCTTCCCACCAGCCATCGACCCCGACCAACGGGCCCTTCTCGACACCCTCACACACGGACAACCTCAGGCACTAACCGAATGAGCCAACTCAGGCGCGTTGTGGCCTCGAGAAGCGATTGGAGCCCGCGGTGGTGACCCGGCACCCGAACAAGGGTACCGAAAGGCCGTAGACCTCGGCTTTCCGGGAGCCGGGCGGGGTGTCGATCCCCCGCCCAGCCGCCTGGGAACGCCTTGGCCGGCGACCCGCGTCGTGTCTCCCGCCAGGACGGGGCGGACTCGGTAACGCCCGCCGTGTCCGTGGCAGAAGGTGGTCACTCAGCCCCCAGGGTTCGGAAGTGTCAGCCAGGCAGCCCGGCCTCGATGGCCTCGATGATGCGCGGGCGCAGTTCAGCAGCGCGGATGATGGCATCAACCGAGCCGACCTCGACAGCGCGCTGAATGCTGTGCACGCGGTCGAATTCTGCGGCCACCTCGCCGAGTTTCGCCGCGCGGACCGACGACCGGACCTCGTCGAGCTCCGCGGTCAGGGCTGCGCGGTCGGTGCCGGATGCGTTGGCGGCGCGCGCCTCCAACTCCCGCACCCGCGGATCGGACGCGGTGCGCGTACCGACCTCACCGGAGAACACCACCGCGGCGGCCGGAGCGCCTCCGAGCACCGAGGCGAACGAGCCTTCCAACGCGAGCACGGTCATATTCGGGTTCAGCGCCTTCGAGAACACCACGAACGCGCCGCCGTGATACCGCGAGATCACGCAGAACACGATGGGTCCCTGGAAGTTCACGATCGCGCGGCCGATCTCGGCGCCGTACTCGAGCTGCAGCTTGCGCATCGACTCGGGCGAGCCGTCGAAGCCCGACAGGTTGGCCAGCACCACCAGTGGCCGGTTGCCACTGGCCGAGTTGATGGCCCGCGCGGCCTTTTTCGACGACCGCGGGAACAGGGTGCCCGCCGTGTACGTGTCCGGGCCGTCGGTGGAGGGGAAGCCGCGGCGCGGCACACCCTGCGATTCGATGCCGAGCAGGCACACCGGGATACCACCGAGATGCGCGTCCTGCACCACCGCCGTATCGGCGTCGGCCATCCCCGCCCAGCGTTCCAGCACGGGATGGTCCTGGTCGGAGAGCGCGCGCATCACGGTCCGGATGTCGAAGGGCTTCTTGCGATCCGGGTTGGCGGTGGCGGAGAAGATCTCGCCGACGGTGGTGAAGTCGCTGCTCGCCACGACATGCGGGAAATCGGAGACGTCGCGATCGACGGGGTCGCTGGTCCGCGACCGCCGCGGCGCCTGCTCACCGGGTGCGACATAGGTGTGGTCGTAGTGCGACATCAGCACCTGCCGCGCGGCGGTGAGGTCCGGTGCCCAGTACTGCGCCTGCCCGTTCGGACCCATCACCCGGTCGTAGCCGCCGATGCCGAAGTTGTCCTCGGCCGACACGCCACCGGAGAAGTCCAGCGATTGCTTGCCGGTGAGCACCATCGCCGAGTCCGGCGTCATCACCAGGATGCCCTTGGTGTGCATGAGCATCGTCGCCTCGGCGTTCCAGTACGGCTGCGCACCGACGTTGATCCCCGCGACCACGATGTTGATCTCACCGCCGTCCTGGGTGAACTCGACGATCCGCTTGAGCGCCGCCGCCACCCAGTCCATGTTCTCCGTGCCCGACTCCATGGAGATCCGGGCGCCGGCCGACAGCGCGTACCACTCCAGCGGCACCTGCATCCGTTCGGCCAAGTCCAAGGCGGCGATCACACGGCGGCACTCCGGTTCCGACAGCGCGCCCAGCGACTTCGTCGGATCACCGAGCAGCACCACCCTGGTGACGCCCTGCGGATGCCGCTCGGTCGGGGTGGTGACCACACCCGCGACGATCGCCGCGGTGTTACGGCCCTTCGGCCGGTCGACCGGCACCAGCGCGTGGTCGGCGTCGAGGTCGTATTCGGCGAACTCACCGAGCAGACCGGTCAGCTCGTAGGGGTACACGGTGTTGCGGCTGCTGGCTCGCAGCACCTTCTGCCGGTACGCGTCGAGCGGTTCGACCGGCTCGTCGGATGGCTCGCCGACGCTCACCTCGGTGCCGCCGGTGGCGTCGAACGCGATGCGCACCGCGACTTTGGTCAACTCGCCCGTCTCGCGGTCGCGCTGGCGCGCGATGAGCAGGATCTCCTCGAGCCCGGCGCCCGCGGTCGTCGGCTGCACGTGCCTGCCGATCGTCGCCAACTCGGCGTGGTTGACGTCGATCGGCGGCCAGATGTACATCACGATGCGGTTGGTGTTGAAGCGTTTGGCCGACGGCCGCCGCGACTGCGCCCGACGGATCGAGTCCAGGCAGGTGGCGATGGTGCTCTCGGCCGTGGGCAGCGCAAGCAGCCGGCCATCGTGCTCGCGCAGTGCGGCCAGGTCACGCACCTGCGCGAACGCGATGAGGCGATCGTCGGACGGGTTCTCCTTCGCGACGCACCGGAACAGGTAGACCTCCTCGTCGTCCGAGGACGGCAGCCGGGTGAGGTCGAACTTGCGCAACCGCTCCATTTGCATCCGCTGCGCGATGTATGGGTGCAGGCCGCGGATCAGCCGCTCCTCGGCCACGCCGGTGGTGGACGGACGGAAGGTGAAGTGGTGGTGCATCACCGCGCCGCCGCTACCCGCGACGGTCGCGGTGATCCGGTGCACCTGATTCGGCAACGGATGCGCGCTGAGGATCTCGTACAACTGCGCTGCCATCGCGTCGAAGTCCCCGGGCTGCTGCTCCCAGCTGAGGTAGATGTCGGCGTCGATGGACGCGGCGCTGTCGGCCAGCCCGACGAGCCCGCGTACCACGGTGTCGAGCGCGTCGAAGCTCACTGCGGCAGACACCAGGCTCGAACCGCCGCGCTCCGCGATCACGAATGTGCAGCCGCCCACCTCGTGGGTGCGGACACCGGTGAGACCCTTGTTGCCGTAGTACCGCCGGGTCAGCACCTCGAGCATGACCGTGTTGTCCGCGTGGCCGCGCTCCAGACGCTGTCCGAGCAGCCGCACCAGCGGTTCGGTGCTGCGTACCATGTCGGAGATGCGCTCGGCGCGATCCGGCGCATCCGGGTGGGCGTCCAGGTAGGTCAGGTGCTTGCGGACGTTGGTGTACACCCGGGCGCGATTGCGCCGCAGCAGCGGTTGGCCGTACCAGGCGTACACCACGCCGCGCGCGAGGTCGGCGATCACCGGGAAGCGCACCTGCGTCGCGGCCACCAGCCGCTCCAGCGCCAGGCCGACGGGCTCGCGCAGCGCCCGATCCGGCACCGGCTCCTGCAGCCATTCGCGCAGCAGTGTCGTGATCACCGTGACGGTGTCGGACGGTCGTTGCTGGGCGAGGAAGATCCGGAAGACCGCGGCTTCGAGTTCGGGGGAACGCTCCAGCTCGCCGACACCGTAGTGACCGAGTGCCTTGGCCAGCTTGGCCTGGAACGACTCCGGCAGCCCGGCCCGCTCGACGTCGAGGCTCTGCAGGTAGGTATGGAAGTACTCGCGAGCGCTGTGCACGTGGCTGCCGTCCTCGCCCGACAACCGGTTGTGGCTCAGCTCGGCGAGGTCGGCGAACACACCGACGAGTTCGAGCTCCTCGGCGAGCGGCCGCCGGCTGTCCTGGATCGCGGCCCGGCGCGCGGTGAGGTAGTCGTCGAGCACGCGACGGTCGTCGTGCGGGTCGACGTCGAAGCCCAGCAGCAGGCTGCGCAGGTCCTCCTGGCCGCGGGTAGTGCGCTCGTGCGGTTGGACCTGCGCGGGCCCGGCGGGCAGGTCCAGCTCGACCGACTCGACCGTCGCGGTGTCCTCGGCCTCTTCCTCGTCGGACAGCGGCTCCAGCCGCATCAGCGGCGCACCGGCCTCCACCTGGGTACCGACGGATACGGCGCATTCCTTCAGTCGCGCCTTGAACGGCGCGCGCAGCACCGTTTCCATCTTCATACTCTCCAGCACCAGAATCGGCGCGCCCGCCTCGACCTCGGCGCCGACCTCCAGCGGCGTTGCCACGACCAAGGCAGGCGCGGGCGAGCGGACCACGCCGCCCTCGTCGCGGCTGACCCGGTGCGTCACACCATCGACATCGATCAGGTGGACCGGCCCGTGCGTTCCGGTGATCAGGCGGTACCGGGTGCCGTTGACCACGATCTGCCCGGTGTGCCGATCGAAGCGTTCGAGATCGACGTCGGCGGTGCGGATATCGCCGCCCGCCTCGATACCGATGCGGAACCGATGCGCACCGATCCGTGCGACGCGCACGCGGTAGCCGATGCCGCGCAGCTTGAGGTCGAGCGGTCGACCACTCTCGTGCTGCACCTGCGGACGTCCGCCGGACGCCGTGGACAGCAGCCGGTGCCGCTCGACCCGCTCCTCCTCCTCATAGGCATCGATGGCGGCGGCGGCCACCGCGACAGCGGAGTGCCGGTGCGAGACGAGCCGGCCCGCACTGCGGACGCGGTCGATCCAGCCGGTATCCGCGCTGGCGTCGATCACCTCGGGCTGGTTCAGCAGGTCGAGCACAAAGCTCTTGTTCGTCGCGCCGCCCTCGATGATCACCCTGGTCTGCGCCACTGCCCGGCGCAGCCGGCCCAGCGCTTCCGCGCGGTCACGGCCGTAGGCGATGATCTTGGCGATCATCGAGTCGAAATCGGCGGGAATGGTGTCGCCCTCGCTGACGCCGGTGTCGACGCGGATGCCCGGCCCGGCCGGCAGGTCCAGCCGCGCGATGCGGCCCGGGGCGGGCGCGAAGTCGCGGTCGGGGTCTTCGGCGTTGAGCCGGGCCTCGATGGCGTGGCCGCGCTCGGCCGGCGGGTCGCCCTCCAGGCGGCCGCCGGATGCCACCGACAGCTGCGCCCGGACGAGATCGAACCCGGTGGTGTATTCGGTGATCGGGTGTTCGACCTGCAGACGGGTATTGACTTCGAGGAACGCGAACAGCTCGTCACCGGGGTGATAGAGGAATTCGACGGTCGCCGCGCCGCGATAATCGACCGCGATCGCCAGTCGTTCGGCCGAAGCCTTCAGTTCGGCGGTCTGCTCGGGGCGCAGCACCGGTGACGCCGATTCCTCGATGACCTTCTGGTTGCGCCGCTGCACCGAGCAGTCGCGGACGCCCAACGCCCACGCGGTGCCCTGGCCGTCCGCGATCACCTGGACCTCGACGTGCCGGGCTCCGGTGACCAGCCGCTCGAGGAACACCACGCCGCTGCCGAACGCCCGCGCCGCCTCCTGGCGGGTGCGTTCGTAGGCGTCGACGAGCTCGGACTCGTTCGTGATCACCCGGATACCGCGCCCGCCACCGCCCGCGGTCGCCTTCAGCATCAGCGGGTAGCCGATCTCTTCCGCGGCGGTCAGGGCGGCCTCCACGGACTCGACCGCACCGCGGCTCCATGGCGCGACCGGCACACCGACTTCCTCGGCGATCAGCTTCGCGCCGATCTTGTCGCCGAGCTTGCGCATGGCCTCCGGGCTGGGGCCGATGAAGGCCACTCCGATCTGTTCGCACAACTCCGCGAACGCCGGGTCTTCGGCGACGAAACCCCATCCGACCCAGGCGGCGTCGGCGCCGGTCGTCACCAGCGCACGCTCGAGCGCTTTCAGATCCAAGTACGGCCGGGCGGAGGCCGGACCCAGGTCATACGCGATATCGGCCTCGCGCACGAACGTCGCGTTCCGGTCGACATCGGTGTGCAGTGCGACGGTTTCGATCGGTCGCGCGGTCTCCGCGGACAAGTCTCGGACGGCGTGAATGAGGCGCATGGCGGCCTCTCCGCGGTTCACGATGGCGATGCGGCTGAACACTCGCCAGCTCCTTCCACTCCACAGCACTGGCCCGGTCGGGACGAGGGTTTATGACTCCGGTCACCGCGTAGTGTGCACCCTCATCCCACATCCGCGCACGGCGTACGGGTGTTACTCGCACGTATCGTGGGCAACGCCTCACCTGAACCCATCCCAGCGCCCCGAGCCATCAGCCCGGTCGAGCGCCCGCAGCGCCGGGCAGAGGTGCAGTACGTGGGTTCCTCCCGGGCAGGGTCGGCTGGACGCTCCCCGAGGCGGACTCGGCATCGTGATAGACACTCTTTATCAAATGATCCAAATTTGAACTTTGACGCGGATTCCAACCGGACCTACATTTCTTTTAATGTGACGCAGCGCGCCACGCGACCCTTTGCGATGTCGGGCAGGTGGACCATGAACAGGTTTCCGACATCTGACGTGGGCGCCATCCGTTCATTCGTGCAGCCCCTCCGGGTCTCACCCACCCGCAATTCGTCTCTCCACCACCCCGTAGAGGCGACGCACCTCACCGGTGGAGCCGACGCGCTCGGGAGGACGCCCGGTTACCTCACGGTCGGCCATGCAGCGGCGGAGATCACAGCGCGGAGATGACAGCAACGAACGAAGTGTGGAGCGTTTCATGAATCAAGCACCGCTGAATCTGCCGGAGCTCGTCCGGTCGGTTGCCGAGACGCATCGGCACAGTCGTGGCCCGCTCCTGGTGGTACTGCAAGAAATTCAGGATCGGCTGGGCTACATCGACCCCGAGGTGGTGCCGTTGGTGGCCACCGAGCTGAACCTGTCGCGAGCCGAGGTGCATGGGGTCGTGACTTTCTATCGCGATTTCCGGTCCCGACCACCAGGCCGGGCGACGCTGCAAGTATGCCGCGCCGAGGCGTGCCAAGCCGTGGGTGCGGATCAGTTGGTGACCTCGCTCGAGCAGACCCTCGGCATCAAGGTCGGAGACACCACCTCCGACGGCTCGACGACGCTGGATCAAGTCTTCTGTCTGGGCAACTGCGCCCTGGGTCCGGCCGCCCGAATCAACGGCAAGGTGTACGGGCGACTCGATCAGGAACAGGTAATCGACATCGTGCGAGCGGAGCAGTCATGATCACGGTCTACGTCCCGCGGGATTCCGCCGCGACATCGGTGGGCGCCGACGAGGTTGCCGTCGCTGTGGAACGCGCGGCCGCGGCCGCCGGTCGTGCGGTGCGGCTCGTACGCACGGGAACCCGCGGAATGCTCTGGCTCGAGCCGTTGGTCGAGGTCGAAACCGAGCGTGGTCGCGTCGGGTACGGTCCGGTTCGAGTCGGCGACGTCGCCGATCTGGTCGAGGCCGGAATGCTCGACGGGACCCCGAACGATCGCTGCCTCGGTCTGGTGGAGGAACTCCCGTGGATGCGCGATCAGCAACGGCTGTGCCTGGCCCGCGTCGGCATCACCGACCCACTGTCGCCGGACGACTACGTGAGCCACGGCGGCCTGGCCGGACTTCGCCGAGCCTTCGAGCTCGATCCGGCCGGCGTGGTGGCCGAGGTGACCGAGTCCGGCCTGCGCGGCCGCGGCGGCGCGGGGTTCCCGACGGGCATCAAATGGAAGACCGTCGCCGACACCGAGGGCGACCTGAAGTTCATCTGCTGTAACGCCGACGAAGGCGACAGCGGCACCTTCGCCGACCGGGTAGTGCTGGAAGGCGACCCGTTCAGCCTGCTCGAAGGCATGACCATCGCCGGTTACGCGGTCGGCGCCGGCGAGGGCTATATCTATCTGCGTTCCGAGTACGCCGACGCGGCTGCCGTGCTCCGCGAGGCGATCGAGATCGCCCGCACCCAGGGCTGGCTCGGCGAGAACATCCTCGGCTCCGGATTCGGCTTCGATATCCACCTGCGCATCGGTGGCGGCGCCTACATCTGCGGTGAAGAGACCTCGATGCTCGAGAGCTTGGAAGGCAAGCGGGGCGTGGTCCGAGCCAAGCCGCCGATCCCCGCCATCACCGGGCTGTTCGGCAAGCCGACAGTGGTCAACAACGTGCTCACCCTGGTGAGCGTGCCCACCATCCTCGCCGACGGCGGGCAGGCGTACGCCGCGCTGGGAGTGGAGCGTTCGCGCGGGACCCAGGTGTTCCAATTGGCCGGCAACATCGCCCGAGGCGGCGTGTTCGAAACCGCCTTCGGCATCTCTCTGGCCGATCTGGTCAACGAATACGGCGGCGGCACGCGCTCGGGCCGGCCGGTGCGCGCGGTACAGGTCGGCGGGCCCCTCGGCGCCTACATCCCCGGCTCGCAACTCGATCTGCCGACGGACTACGAGGGCTTCGGCGAAGCCGGCGCGATGCTCGGGCACGGCGGCATCGTCGTGTTCGACGAGACCGTGGACATGGCCTCGATGGCGCGGTTCGCCATGGAGTTCTGTGCCGAGGAATCCTGCGGAAAGTGCACTCCTTGTCGCGTGGGCTCGGTCCGCGGCGTGGAAGTGATCGACCGCATCGTCGGTGGCGAGGACCCGGATTCGAACCTTGCTCTGCTGAACGACCTCTGCGAGCTGATGACCGAGGGCTCGCTGTGTGCCATGGGAGGTCTGACGCCCAATCCCGTGCGGAGTGCCCTCCTGCACTTCCCCGAGGACTTCACCGCTCGACACCCGGAGGGGACACGATGACACTGTCCAAGAATTGTGATCTCGGCACGCCGGCTCCCCCGGCGGACGCCGCGGCGGTGACGGTAGAAGTCGACGGCCTGCCGGTGACCGTGGGCGAAGGCACCTCGGTGCTGCGCGCGGCCGCACTGGCGGGAGTCGACATCCCGAAACTGTGTGCCACCGACAGCCTCGACGCCTTCGGCTCCTGCCGGTTGTGCCTGGTGGAGATCGACGGCCGGCGCGGGACCCCCGCCTCCTGCACCACTCCGGTAGCCGAAGGGATGCGGGTGCGCACCCAGACGCCGCGGCTCGAGAAGCTGCGGCAGGGCGTCATGGAGCTCTACATCTCCGACCACCCGCTGGACTGCCTGACCTGCCCGGCCAACGGCGACTGCGAGCTACAGGACATGGCGGGTGTGGTCGGCTTGCGGCAGGTCCGCTACGGCTACGAGGGTGAGAACCATCTGAACCTCGAAAAGGATCGCAGCAACCCCTATTTCGACTTCGATCCGTCGAAGTGCATCAGTTGTTCGCGATGCGTCCGCGCCTGCGCCGACATCCAGGGAACGTTCGCGCTCACCATCGAGGGCCGCGGTTTCGAATCCAAGGTGTCCGCGGGCGCAGGCGAGAACTTCATCGACTCCGAATGTGTTTCGTGCGGTGCCTGTGTGCAAGCGTGCCCGACCTCGACGCTGCAGGAGAAGTCCGTCGTCGAGCTGGGCATCCCGACCCGCACCGTGCTGACGACCTGCGCGTATTGCGGCGTGGGGTGCTCGTTCAAGGCCGAGTTGCGCGGCGACGAGCTGGTCCGCATGGTGCCGGACAAGAACGGCGGCGCCAACGAGGGTCACGCCTGCGTGAAGGGCCGGTTCGCCTTCGGCTACGCCACCCACCCCGACCGCGTGCACGAACCGATGATCCGCGAGAAGATCACCGACGAGTGGCGTGTGGTCGACTGGGACACCGCGATCAACTACGTCGCCGAGAAGATGCGCGACATCCAAGAGCGGTATGGGGCAGGTGCGATCGGCGGGATCACCTCGTCGCGCTGCACCAACGAAGAAGTCTATGTAGTGCAGAAGATGGTGCGCGCGGCGTTCGGCAACAACAACGTCGACACGTGTGCGCGCGTGTGCCACTCCCCCACCGGGTACGGCCTCAAGCAGACGTTCGGCGAATCGGCTGGAACCCAGGATTTCCGGTCGGTCGCCAAGGCGGACGTCATCCTGCTGATCGGCGCGAATCCCACCGACGGGCATCCGGTCTTCGCCTCGCGAATGAAGCGGCGGCTGCGCGACGGCGCCCGGCTGATCGTCATCGATCCACGCCGCATCGATCTGGTCCGTTCGCCCCATATCGAGGCCGAGCATCATCTGCAGCTCAACCCGGGCACCAACGTCGCGGTCGTCAATGCGCTGGCCCATGTGGTGGTGACCGAGGGTCTGGTCGACCGGGAGTTCGTGGAGTCCCGGTGTGAGGACTTCGGTCCATGGGCGGAATTCATCGCCCGGCCGGAGCACAGCCCCGAGGCGACCGAGGCCATCACCGGCGTGCCCGCGGACGAACTGCGGGCAGTCGCCCGGCTCTACGCCACCGGCGGCAACGCGGCGATCTACTACGGACTGGGCGTCACCGAGCACAGCCAGGGTTCGACGATGGTGATGGGGATGGCGAACCTCGCCATGGCCACCGGAAACATCGGGCGCGAAGGCGTCGGCGTCAACCCACTGCGCGGCCAGAACAACGTCCAGGGTTCTTGTGACATGGGCTCGTTCCCGCACGAACTGCCCGGATACCGGCACGTCTCCGACGACGCCGTGCGTGATGTGTTCGAGACACTCTGGCAGCGGCCGCTGCTGGCCGAGCCGGGCCTGCGCATCCCCAACATGTTCGACTCGGCCATCGACGGCTCCTTCCGTGGACTCTACGTTCAGGGCGAGGACATCGCCCAGTCCGACCCGAACACGAGCCATGTCTTCGCGGCGCTGGGCGCACTCGAACTGCTCGTCGTGCAGGACCTGTTCTTGAACGAGACTGCCAAATTCGCGCATGTGTTCCTGCCTGGGACGTCGTTCCTCGAGAAGGACGGCACGTTCACCAACGCCGAGCGCCGGATCAACCGGGTGCGCCCGGTGATGGCCCCCCGGAACGGCAAGCACGAATGGCAGATCCCCTGCGAGATCGCGCAGGCCATGGGGTACCCGATGGCATACGACCATCCGAGCCAGATCATGGACGAGATCGCCCTGCTCACACCGACCTTCGCCGGGGTTTCGTTCCAGAAGCTGGACAAACTCGGGAGCGTGCAGTGGCCGTGCAACGACGCGGCGCCCGAGGGGACACCGGTTATGCACGTCGACGAATTCGTCAGGGGCAAGGGCAGATTCGTCACCACGACGTTCGTCCCGACGACCGAGCGCGCCACGCGCAAGTTCCCGCTGATCCTCACCACCGGCCGAATCCTCAGCCAGTACAACGTGGGTGCGCAAACTCGCCGGACCGCCAACGTCGTCTGGCACCAAGAGGACATTCTGGAGATCCATCCGCACGACGCGGAGGTGCGCGGTATCACCGACGGCGCCGACGTGGCGCTGACCAGCCGGGTGGGCGAAACCACACTGCGTGCCATGATCTCGGATCGGATGCCGCCCGGGGTCGTCTACACGACGTTCCACTACCCCGTGACGGGTGCGAACGTGGTGACCACCGACAACTCCGACTGGGCCACCAACTGCCCCGAATACAAGGTCACCGCGGTGCAGGTCGCCGTGCGGACCTCAGCGGTGGGCAACGCGTCGCAACGGGATCAGTCCGACGACCTGGTCCACTCCTCCGGAGCGATGTGACGATGAAAATCTCACCGGCGATGAGGCTGGCCACTGAGATCGCAGCCCAGTTCCGGCACGTGCCACCTCAGGAGGCTGCTGCGACCATCGCGGAGCACATACGCAGGTACTGGGAGCCGCGGATGCGCGCACAACTGCTGGATCAGGTGTCGCACGAAGGCCAGGCGTGCGACGCCCACGTTGCCGCCGCCGCCGATCTGCTGGAAAATACTGCGTTGTGACCCGGCGGCTCAGGGTCGGCGTCCGGTCGGAGCAACGCTGCGAGAAGCGGAAGCAATCATGGGACGAGTGACCACACGGCGACCGGTTGTGCGCATACGGGACGGTCAGCACTCCCAACGACCGGATACTTTGGTGGCCGAGGAACCGCTGGAGATCCGGATCGACGGGCGTCCGATCACCGTGACCATGCGCACGCCCGGCGATGATTTCGACCTCGCGGCCGGATTTCTGGTGAGCGAAGGGGCGGTGTGGGCGGCAGATCAGCTGACCGGCCTTCGCTACTGCTCGGACGCCGCCGCCGAGGGCGGAAACACCTACAACATCGTCGACGTCGATCTCGCGCCGGGCACAGCTGCCCCGGACACCTCGTTGGAGCGCAACTTCTACACCACTTCCTCCTGCGGGCTGTGCGGTAAGGCCAGCCTGGAGGCGGTGCGGACCTCGGCGAAGTGGTCCGTGGCCGATGATCCGCTCGCCATCACTCCGGCAGCGCTGACCACCTTTCCCGACCGGCTCCGTGCTGCCCAGCGGGTGTTCGACAGCACTGGCGGGCTGCACGCAGCCGGGCTGTTCACCGCCGACGGCACGTTGTTGTGCCTGCGGGAGGATGTCGGCCGGCACAACGCGGTGGACAAAGTTATCGGATACGCCCTACGGTCGGGGCTGCTGCCGTTACGGGAGACAATCCTCATGGTGAGCAGCCGGGCCTCCTTCGAGCTCGTGCAAAAAGCTCTGATGGCAGGGATCCCGATGCTCGCGGCGGTCTCGGCTCCGTCGTCGCTGGCGGTCGACCTCGCCGCGGAGAACGGACTGACGCTCGTCGGCTTTCTCCGCGGCAACTCGATGAACATATACACCGCCGTCGAACGCCTGCAACCGAAGACGACCGGCTGACCAACACCCTCGGCAAGACGGCGGCGGCCTCTGCGCAGACCTGCCTGCGGCAAGGTCAGCGACCAAATCTCCTGGAGGAGAACAAATTCGGGTCGGTCGCGCCGCCGGCCCCCGGGTACCCGAGTTCGCTGGCGATATCGGACTCCTGTACCGCGGTTCGCAGGGCCGACGAGACGATGGACGGACCTGTGACCAGTCCCACCGGGGGCGTCTCCGGCTGGTGCGCGATGTCAATGGCCCGGATACCAGCGGGCACGCCACGCGCATGCATCCAGGTATGCGCTATAACGCTCGACCAACGTCCGGTCGCGACATGTGAATACAATGCCTCCACCGTGTCGGTTTCCACGACTGCGGTACTCCGGACACCTGCTTCCGCCATGGCGGAATCGAGCATTTGTCGATTGCGCATGGTTGTCGTCAGGGCGCACAGGGGCAGCCCCGCAATATCGGGCCAGTCGACACGGTCGTATTCCGCCAACGGCCCGTCGGCCGGGGTGAGCAGGATATATCTCTCCCAGTAGAGCGGAAGTATCAGCAACGACTGCGATACCTCGTCGTCCACATAGGTAAGTCCGGCGTCGAGATCATATTCGGCGATTCTGCGCACGATATCAGCCGAGGAGAGTATTTCGATGTGCACGCGGGCAGAGGGGTGCCGGTCCGCAACTGCTTCGGTGACCAGCGGTAGCACCGGCACCGCCGTAGGGATCGCCCCGATCCGTATCGTCGCGGCGAGCCCGCGACGCATCCGGTCGAGATCCGAGCGCAACTCGTCACGTTCGTTGACAATCCGGCGCGCCCAATCGAGTACCCGTAGACCTTCGGGCGTGAACCCTTCGAATCGACGCCCCCGCCGGACTATGGTCACTTCGAGCTCTCGCTCCAGCTTGCGCAGTCCCGCCGATAATGCCGGCTGGCTGACATGACACGCCGAGGCCGCGCGGCCGAAATGCTGGTCGCGCGCGAGGGCGATCAAATACTCCAGTTGTCGGATCAGCACATCGCCGGACATCCACTGATACTAACTGCGCTGCTCTCCCGCGAATCGGTTCCGATCATCGGACCGTCCGCGGGTCCGCACGTCGGTCGACGGACCTGTCGAATTCGGGCTCCGCCCGGACTTTCGCTGATCATTTTCCTGGTGCCCGCCACGACATTTCGATCGCCCGAGCCGCAGCGCGGGACTCCTGGCGGAAGCTCGTGCACGGTGATCGTCGCCCCGCGGCCCGTCCCGCACTCGGTCTCGGACTCCGTCGGAAGTGGTTTCGCCGACAGGGTTCGGGTTGTGGGTGCACCGCCCAGCCGCGGACGGGACACCCACAACCCACTGGTGGGCTATTTCACCGTGAGCGTGATCGTCTTCGTCCGCGTCTCGGCGGGCAACTTGGTGGTGTCGACCAGCAGCACCTCACCCGTGTCCTGCACCCCGTTGGCCAGGATCTTCGCCTTCAGCCCGAACGGCGGCTGATCGCCGGTGGCGGCCTCGATGCCGAAGTCGCTGTCATTGGCGATGTAGAGGGTCTTGCCACCGTCGCGGGTGGCGACACCTTCGATCTTGTCGTGGCCGAAGAACTTGCCGTCGGCGTTCAGGCCGTCCAGCAGGCCGCCCAGGTCCAGATCGGACTTTTTGGTGACCGGCGTGATGCCCGCCTTCTGCAGCGTGGCGACGCCGTCGGTGGTCGACACGGCGCCGACCAGCAGTTCCAGCGGCTTACCGTCGACCAGCAGACCCTTCTCCGGATCGTATTGCGCACCCTGGACCTTCGCCTGCGGGCCGATATCGGTGGCACCGGTGATGTCGATGGTCCACAGCCTCTTGTTGGCCTTGGGCGCCTTGTTGCCATCGCGCTCGTCGACCAGGAAGGTGGTATCGCTCAGCGCCGTGATCTCGGAGACCGCGAGCTTCTGCTTCGGTTCCTGCAGCGGGTACACGAACTCCTTGACGTCCCGGGTCTGCAGATCCACGGTGACGATCCGGGTCATCGGCACCTCACGTGCCGATGCGACGCCCGGCTCATTCAACGCGCTCTGCACGATGCCGACCAACGTGTTGCCGTCCGGGGTCAGGGTGAGCCCCTCCATCCCCTGGTTGGGGGTGCGCAGCGAAAGTTCCTTGGGCAGTCCGCGTCCCGGCCCGAGCCGCTCCAGCTCGGTGCCTTTTGCGTCGAAGTGCACGATGAACGGGCCGTACTCGTCGGACACCCAGAAGCTGCCGTCGGGCATCGCGACCAAGCCCTCGCTGTCGATCCCGTGATCGGTGGGTGGCAGGATCTTCCCGTCGAGGTCGCGGATGGTCTCGCCGGTGGTGGCGGAGATGTCGACCAAACCGTTGAACGGCAGGCCGGCCGGATTCTTCAGGGGAATGGTGGTTTCCAGCACGGCCTTGGTGCCGACCAGCTTGAACTTGGCGATAGCAGGCGTGAACGCCGGTACGGGCGTGAGCTTCTCGTTCTTGGCCTTGCCGTCCACGTTCGGACCGCGGTCGGTGAGACCGTAGAACTCGTCGGTCGATCCGGGCACCGGCGTGAACGCCGACCCGTAACCGCTGCCCGGCAGGCTCACCCCGCCGAACTCGCCGAGCGCCGGAATATCAGTGGTGAACAGCTTCACCGCGTCGGTGGTGGTGACGGTGATGCTGTCGGTCCCGGTGTACCCCGCTGCCGGCGTGTACACCACCGCACCGTCGGCGCGCCGGGTGATCGTGCCGTGCTGTGGATCGCCGATCCCGACCGCGGCGCTGCCGCCGGTCTCGGCCAGCAGCTCATCCAGCGAGATCACCAGTGGCTGATCCTTGGTGGCGGTGAAGCCGCCACCCGAACCCGACGACGAGCAGGCGGACAGGACAGCGGTCGCACACACGGCGACCATGACGAGCACGCTTCTGGTGCTACGGCGAATTCTCACCAAAGATGCATACCGTTCGAGCTCGACCACCAGTTGACGCCGAGCTGAACAGCAACCAGCGATACCCACAGCCGGCCGCTCCGTGCCAACCATCATGCTCAGCCGAACCCCCAGTGTTCCAGCACGTGATCCGCAACGCGCGGTCGTGCGAATCCGTTCGGGGCGCATCGTCGACATGTCGCGCCCCGAGAAGCGAATCGGCACCGGTCGTCTCGACGTTCCCAAAAAGGCGGACTACCTGCACTTTTCGTAAAACCGGGCGGAGTTTCCATCCCTCCGCCCGGCGGCCCGGTCACGAATTCCCGGCGATGATCACTTCGGGGATGCCGGTGCCGAGCGGAACCGGCCTGCACACCGGCGCCGGACTACTCGGATCGAGCAGGCTGAGCAACAACTCCTGTACGAAGGGGTCGTACACCATATGGAAGTGCCCGGTGAGATCGGCCGGGCAGAGATCCTGCAGGGCGATGTTCTGCGCGCCGGGACCGCGCAGGGCGATGTTGCCGAACGGCTGGATCATCTCGTCCACCCGGCTACCGACCGTCACGTACCGCACTCCCGGCACCGTGTCGCCGCCCGCGTTCAGATCGAGCATGGTCGGTGAGCCCTCGGCTTGCTGTACCGCGGCGAGCGAGGTCACTCTGGCGAAGGCATCCAGGGCACCGGGGATCGACTGGACGATCGGCACCAGCCCGTACATCACGCCGCCATAGGTCGGCGAGGCCAGGCCCACCCACTGCCCGACCTTGGGCGCACCGCCGAGCTTGTTGACGTAGTAACGGGTCACACTGGCGCCCTGGGAGAACCCGACCAGATCGACCTTGTTCGCGCCGGTCGCCGAGAGCACTCGGTCGACGAACGCGCCGACCTGGTAGGCACTCAGCACCAGATCCTCGGTGCCATAGCTCTGCGCACCGGGTGCGCCGCCGTAGTTCAGCGCGAACACGCAGAATCCGGCCCCGGCCAAGCGGGGCGCGATGGCCGACCAGTCGGAGTAGGCGCTGGAGTCGGTCCCGTGCGCGAGTATCACCGGCCGCGGATGGGTCGCGCTCGGTACGCAGCCGAAGTCGTTGGTGCCCATCGGGGCTACATGCGGATGGCTCTTCTGGTACCGCGCGGCGGCCAAATGGTCGGGCTGCGGTGGCGCGGCCTGGGTCGGTACGTCGGCTGGACGGAATCCGGCCGGTTCGGCCGACGCCACGCCGGGGCTGAGCGCCGCGGCTCCGGCGAGGACGAAGGCCAGCACGGCGCTCCGCAAGTATGAATAACCCCAAATTCCCGAACCGGTCGGTTGTCGCATAGCACAATGATCCACCCAATCGGCTCGAAATGCCCGCTGCGTCGGGGTGTTTCGCCTCCCCTACTTCTCCGGGGTCTCGTCTTCGGCGAGGATCCGGTAAAGAGATTTGCGAGTCTCGGTGAGCAACTCCGCCGCACGCGCCGCCTGCTGGGGCGTGCCGGCCGCGGCGACCTGCGCGACCGCGCCCATCAACTGCCCCACCAGCGCGCGCAGGTCCATCGCCTGCGCGCCGACATCCTGCTTGACCTCGGCCCACGGATCACCCAATTCATCCCGGTGGGCCGTGACATACTCGGCGCCCGTATCGGTCAGCTTCGCGGTCTTGCGCCCCGCGACCTTCTCGATCAGCACCAACCCCTCATCCTCCAGCTGCGCCAGCGCGGGGTAGATCGACCCGGGGCTCGGACGCCAGAGGTCATCGCTACGTTCGCGGATCTGCTGGATGAGTTCGTAGCCGTGCATCGGCCGCTCGGTGAGCAGCAGCAGCACCGCAGCGCGCACGTCGCCGCGCCTGCCCCGGCCTCCGCGACCGCGACCACGACCGAAGTGCGGGCCGAATCCGGGTCCGAAACCCGGCCCGAACTCCGCTCCGAAGCCATGCCTGCCGCCGCGGCGGAACCGCCGCGCGTGGTCGAAACCCTCCTGACCCGGCAGTGGACCGCGGCCACGCTGTCCGAATTCTCGATGTTCTCCGTATTCCATGTCAGCCTCCCAAGGCTTGCGTGTTCGATTCACACTATCGACGATATATCGGCAATGCATCTAACGCAAGGGGCGCGACGGTGTCCGCATCGGGGTTCCGGGACTGGCAGGCTTGACCAGCAGCTCGGTTTCCGTCGCGCCGTTCTCGTCGAGGGACGCCAACTCACAGGGGTCACCCACCGGCTTCCGCCGAAAATCGGGCGGATTTGCCGTAGTCGCTGGTTGAGGGCGGGTCCGGGGTTCAGGTGGCGGTTGTTTTCGACCCACACCACATTGCGCGCGAGACACAGCTGCGCGCTCTGTGGCTCGGATGTCCGGCTGCCCTGAGTGAGGTGCTTACGGCGTTGGAGCGGCTGGGGGTTGGGTGCCTGTTGCACGAGGCTGGTGGTGGCCTGCGCTGCCGTGTGTTCTCGAGGGGCGCAAGCCGATGGCGACGACAGCGGCGGCCAGCAGCACTACGGCCCCGATGAGGCCGAGCCCCCGGCCCATGCCATCGGTGAACGCGACAGCATCCAACCTGTGGCCGGCGTGAGCGCCCAACGCGACGCCGATGACCGCGACGCCGAGCGCGGCACCGAACTCCCGCGCGGCGGTGTTCAGCCCGGCACCGAGGCCTGACTGCTCGCGGGGCAGCCCCGTCACGACGCCGCCGGTCAGCACCGGGGCGCACAGTCCGAAGCCGGCCGACAGCACGAGCAGATACAGTGCGTACACCGGATACGGTGTGGCGGCCGACGCGGTGGCCAGCACCAGCAAGCTGATGCCGAGCACCGCGAGCCCACCGGCCGCGGGCAGGCGCGGGCCGATGCGGGCCTCGATACGCACTGCCAGACGCGGCACGAGGATCATGCCGACAGTCACCGGAAGTACCGCGAGCCCGGCGGGCGCCGCCGAGAAGCCCTTGACGATCTGCAGGTATTGGGCGTTCACGAAGAACAGCGCGAACAACCCGAAAAAGCTTGCTGCCGTGCCCAACAGGGCGACGCGCAATGTGTGGGAGCGGAACAGGCCCGGATCGACCAGCGGATGCGGCACGCGCCGGGAATGGATCACCATCGCCGCGAGCAGCAGCGCGCCGGTCGCGAAGCCGGCCAGCACCGCCGGTGCGGTCCAGCCATCGCCCGGGCCCTCGATGATGCCGTACAGGATCGCGGTCGACCCGGCGGTGAGCAGCACCGTACCAATCGGATCCGGGCTCGCCGCACGGCGGGGTGTGCGCGGCGTCACCCGCCATACCAGCACGGTCAGCGCCGCGGTGATCGGTGCGATCGCCCAGAACAGTGCCTGCCACGGCAGGTACTGCTGCAGCAGGCCGCTGCCGATATTGCCCAGTGCGCCACCGAGACCCACCGACAGCGTCCACGCAGCCAGGGCTTTGGCGCGCGCCTGTGGCGTGCCCGACAACTGCACCAGGATCGACATGGTGGCGGGCATGATCAGTGCAGCACCCGCTCCCGAGAGCGCGCGTCCCGCGATCAGCACCGCCGCGTGCGGGGCAAGCGCGCTGGTGATAGCGCCGACCGAGAACAGACCGAGCCCGGACAGTAGCGCGCCCCTGCGGCCGTACCGGTCACCGAGCGCTCCGGCCGGAATGAGCAGCGCGGCGAACACGATGACGTAGGCGTCCACGATCCATAGCTGCTGCTCCGCGGTCGGCTGCAGCGTTGAGGCGGCGAGTTTCGGAATGGCGAGATTGACTGCGGCCACCATGCTCTGGGCGGCCATCACACACGCGCACAGGGTGAACAGTACGAGACGCGAGACGGCGTGGTGCGTGTCCGAGTACGTCGCAGCGGGCGTCACGGTCGGGGGCATTGATGAAATCCTTTGCGAGCGAATTCAACTCGGGTGTTTCGCGGCAGTCGGTGTGGCGATCCGGGTATTCGCTGAGCCGCGAATTCGACGTGGAACTGCCACGTCACAGCGGATTCGACGCTAGGGTGAATTACGAAATTACTCAAATGCAATATTGGAAAGAAATAGATGCGTGAAACGCAATCGAATGGCCCGCGTGGCCTGGACCTGAACCTGCTGGAAGCCCTTGACGCCCTGCTGACCGAACGCAGCGTGACCGGTGCCGCCGATCGCTTGCATCTGTCCGAACCCGCTGTGAGCCGAGCGCTCGGACGGATCCGGCGCGCACTGGGCGATCCGATCCTGGTGCGTGCCGGCCGGAACATGGTGCCCACCCCCCATGCGCTGGCCATCGAGGCCGAGGTGCGTGACGTAGTGGAGCGGGCACGGGCGCTGTTCTCGGCAACGAACGTCGACATCCGCAGCGTGGCGCGCACCATGACGATGCTCGCGCCCGATCTGGTGATCGCCGCCTACGGTCCGGCACTGCTGGCACGCACGGCTGCGGAGGCGCCGGGCGTGCGCCTGCGATTCCTGCCGGAAAGTCACGTCGACCTCCCCGTGCTGCGCCAAGGGGAAGCCGATCTCGAAGTGGGCTTGATCGACAGCCGCGCGCCGGAGATCCACCGCGAGCCGCTCTACCAAGACCGGATGGTCGGCCTGGTCCGGCCCGGTCATCCGCTGCTGCGGCCCCGGCGCATCACCGTACGCCGATACGCCCAGGCGCGGCACCTGGTCGTGTCACGCCGCGGCCGCAGCTACGGCGCCATCGATGCGGCGCTCGAGCAGCAGGGGTTTCACCGCAATGTGGCAGCGATCACCGGCACCTCCCCGGCCTCGCTGTTCCTGCTGCTCGGCAGCGATCTCGTCGGCCAGATCCCGGCCCGGATGAGCCACGTCGCCGAGCGGGTCGGGCTCGTGGTATTCGACCTGCCGCTGGACTTGCCGTCACTGCCGTTCGCCATGGCCTGGCATCCGCGCCACGACGCCGACCCCGCCCACGCGTGGCTGCGCGAGCGGGTGCGGGAACTGATGGCAGCGTAGCGGGCGAGCACACAACCGAGGTCTGAAATGAAGCCGACGGAAGCTCGACGACTTACTCCAGAAAAATGCGCGGCTCTCGCCAGTCAAAACTCCCTTGATCAGCAGAGGGTGTCGCCGACCCGCAGCGACCGGTAACCGGTCGGACCGAGTGCGGCTGGCTCGGCGTCGATGTCGACCTCGATCGCGCCGAAGTTGATGTTCTCGCTGTGTCCCGGAGAGATGTGGGCCGGCACGTCGTCATCGATGCGGCGACCATGACGGCGCATCTGATCGACCGCAAGCCCGATCGGCGGACAGAGCCCGCCGTTCGACGCCTCTCCGACTGGGCGTCGGTTGTGGTCGCGGACCGCTCAGCCGATGTCGATCGGGTCGATCTGGACGCGCAGCGGGGCCTCGGAGCGGTGCGTGCTGCGGACTGCCTGTGCGGCGCGCAGGGCCCTGGCCAGCGCTCCGCCGTGGCCACGGTCGACGCGCAGCAGTATGCGCTCGACCTCGGCAGGGGAATCGCCAGAGAAGGGCTTGCGAGCGCCGTCCGGCAGCGGCACCGGGCCGAGCCGGTCGACAGTGTCGGGAAGCTCGGCCGCCGCGAGCAATTCGGTGATGGTGTCGACGGTGCCGTCGATCGCGGCCAGGCGAACCGCGGGCGGGAAGCCGACCTCGGCACGGGCGGCGACCTCGGCACGGGCCGCACCCACCGGGTCCCACCGGACCAGCGCCTGCACCGTAGGGATCGAGGGTTCGGCCATGACGATGACCTGGCCGTGCGCGCGCACCAGCGCGGCAGCGGACATCCATCGACGCAGTGTGTCCTCGGCAGCCCGCAGATCGGCGCGGGTGAGCAAGGCCCAGCCGTCGAGCAGCAGCGCGACACCGTAACCGCCGGGAACAACGGGTTCGGCTCCCACCGTCGCCACCACAACCTGGGGCCCCTGTTCCACAGTGTCGAGCACCGCGCCACCGCCGGAACCGCGGATCGGCACGCCCGCAAACGCGCGGCCGAGTTCTTCTGCCGTCCGGGCCGCACCGATCACCACAGCGCGTAACGCGCGCGACCCGCACGTGGTGCAGCGGAACGCCGCTTCGGCGATCCCGCACCAGCGGCAAGCAGGACTCTGGGCTGCCCCGCTGGACTCGGCCGGCGATCCGTGCCGTCCGCGCGCCTCTGGCAACGCCAGCGGCCCGCGGCAGCGCCTGCACCGGGCAGGCGTGCGGCACTTCGCGCAGGCCAGCGCCGGAACATAGCCGCGGCGCGGCACTTGAACCAGCACCGGCGCCCCCTCTTTCAGCGCAGCGCGGGCGGCCGCGAAAGCGACGCCGGGAATCCGGACCGAGCGCGCGACCGGATCGCGTTCCAGCGCGATATCGCTGTCGCCGGGGGCGCTGATCCGCGGCGCCGCGTTGCGCACGACAGCTCGGTCGGCGACCATGTCGTGCGCCCAGCCGGAATCGACCACCGCCTGAATTTCCGCGGTCCGCGCGAAACCGGCTGCCACGAAGGCCGCCCCGGTCTCGTGCGCCCGCAGCATCGCCACTTCGCGTGCGTGCGGATACGGTGCCCGTGGTTCGGCGTAGGTGTCGTCGCCGTCGTCCCACACAGCGATCAGGCCCAGATCCGCCGCCGGCGCGAACACCGCACTTCGCGTACCGACCACCACGCGCGCCGAACCGCGCAGCACGGCGAGCCAGCGCCGGTACCGCGCCGCGGGACCGAGCCCAGCGGACAGTCCGACCGCCGAATCCCCCACCAGCAGAACGCATTCCGCCAGCACCCGGTCGAGATCGCGTTGATCGGGCACCATGAGGATCGCGCTGCGGCCCTGGCCGGCCACCACAGCGGCGAGCTCGGCCAACCGCCGTGCCCAGTTTTCGCCGGGTAGCGCCTGCCAGGCCGCGCGCGCCCCCTTTCCTTGCGCGAGGGCGGCGACGAACCCGGTGCCGTGGATATACCGCTCCCAGGAAGCGGCATTCACGTCGACGCCCGAAAGCACCTGTGGCCGCGACAAATCGGCAGGCGGGATGCGGTTCGCGGACGGACCCTCGGCAACGACGTGCCGCTGCGTGCTGCCGTTGGCAGCGACCGGGCGCGGCCCGTCCGACTCCGAAGACCCGTCGGGACCTGACGACTCATCCATGTCCGTCGTCGCCCGGCGGGTCGGTGCACCGGTCCCTGAGCTCGTCTGGCGCGGCTCACCAAGTACGACCACGTCGGTAGCTCCGATGGCCGACTTGCCCGAGGCATCGTCTGTCTCGGCCGTGGCAGCCGAATCCGGCCACGGCGTGGAAGTCGGCACCGTTGCCGACGCATCGGGCGACTGGCCGTCTTGCGCCGACGATGTCGACGCGCCATCGCTGTCGGCCACGCGTTCGCTGCCGGGCTCGTCACCCACCGAGCGCGCACCGGCGCGATCACCGGAATCGACCGAAATAGAATGTGCCGCAGCGGATTCAGCGGGCATCTTCGTCCCTGCGGATTCGGTGCGTGCGTGACGCGGCGGAATCGCCAGGCGCAGGACGTCGGCGCGGGTGCCCGCATAGCGTGCGGCGACCGCGGTGGCCAGCTCGAGGATTTCCGGCGTCAGTACACGCTCACTGGAAACGACCCGTTCGAGCTTGACCAGCTTGCTTTCGTGGTCGCTGCGTGCCAGCCGCGCAAGCAAGAAACCGTCGACCAGACGGCCGGAGAAACGGACGCGCACCCGCACCCCCGGCTGGGCGAGCTCGTCCAGTTCGGGGGGAACCAGGTAGTCGAAGTCACGGTCCAGGTGCGCCGGTGCCAGCAGCGGAAGCACTCGGGCGATCGGCAGCGACACGGCCGCTGAGCCCGCGGCCGGACCGTCCGCCGAGGTGCCGGTGGTATCCGCCGCGGGTTCGTTCACTCCTGCCCGGTCGGGTCAGAGGCCGACGGCGGCGCGCAGCTTGTCCGCACGGTCGGTGTGCTCCCACGGCAGGTCGACGTCGGTGCGACCGAAGTGGCCGTATGCGGCGGTCGGCGCATAGATCGGGCGCAGCAGGTCCAGGTCGCGGATGATCGCACCGGGACGCAAGTCGAACACCTCGGTGATGGCGGCGGAGATGCGCGCCGGATCCACCTTCTCGGTACCGAAAGTCTCGACGAACAGGCCGACCGGGGCGGCCTTACCGATCGCGTAGGCCACCTGGACCTCGACGCGCTCGGCCAGGTCGGCCGCGACGACATTCTTCGCGACCCAGCGCATGGCGTACGCGGCCGAACGGTCCACCTTCGACGGGTCCTTGCCCGAGAAGGCGCCGCCGCCGTGGCGGGCCATACCGCCGTAGGTGTCCACGATGATCTTGCGGCCGGTCAGGCCCGCGTCACCCATCGGACCGCCGAGCACGAACTTGCCGGTCGGGTTGACCAGGAGGCGGACGTCCGAGGTGTCCAGGCTCGACACTTCCAATTCGGCGAGCACCGCGTCGACGACCTTCTCGCGGATATCGGGGGCGAGCAGGTTGTCCAGGTCGATGTCGGCGGCATGCTGGGTGGAGACGACGACCGTATCGAGGCGGACCGGGCGGTCGCCGTCGTATTCGATGGTGACCTGGGTCTTGCCGTCCGGACGAAGGTAGGGCAGCACGCCGGACTTGCGCACCTCGGTCAGCCGGCGCGACAGCCGGTGCGCGAGCGCGATCGGCAGCGGCATCAGCTCGGGGGTGTCCTTGGTGGCGTAACCGAACATCAGGCCCTGGTCACCGGCGCCCTGCCGCTCGATCTCGTCGTCGGATCCGCCGACCCGCGCCTCGTGCGAGGTGTCGACACCCTGCGCGATATCCGGCGACTGCGCGCCGATTGCGACATTCACACCGCAGGAATTCCCATCGAAACCCTTTGCCGAAGAGTCATATCCGATTTCCAGGACCTTTTCCCGGACAATTCGCGGAATATCGGCGTATGCCGACGTGGTGACCTCACCCGCGACATGGACCTGACCGGTGGTGACGAGGGTCTCCACCGCGACCCGGCTGCGCGGATCCTCCGCGAGCAACGCGTCGAGGATGGAATCGCTGATGGCATCGCAGATCTTGTCCGGATGACCCTCGGTCACGGACTCACTGGTGAAAAGCCGACTGCCGGACGTGCGCACAGTTCTTCCCTCTCCCTCAACGGTTGCTCGTATCGGCTTGCGACACTAACGCGATGTCGCTCCCGCGCAACCCTTACCTCTCACACTATTCCAAACCACCGACACGGCCGACCCCGGCGGGCAGCCATCCCGGACGGCTGAACCCGCAGCGTCACGGCGGTGCCAACAGCACCGGCGACGCCGTGAACAGCCGCCGATCAGCTGGCAATCCTGACAGGCGTGAAGCCGAACTCAGCGCAGCAACACACTCAGCGCAGCAACACACTCAATGCGTCGAGCACCCGGCTCGCGAGCAGTGCCTTCGAACCGTGATCGAGCGCCTGCTCGGTTCCGTCAGCGCCGAGCAGCCAGCCGTCGTTGGTGTCCACCTCGAACGCCTTGCCCTCGCCGACCGCGTTGACCACCAGCAGGTCGCAGCCCTTGCGGGCGAGTTTGGCCCGCGCGTGGGCGAGGACGTCGCCGTGCTCGTCTCCGGTTTCGGCGGCGAAGCCGACGATCGCAGTGCCGGGCAACTGACCATCGCGCCGCGCCTGCACCAGCCCGGCGAGGATGTCGTCGGTCTTGGTCAGCGCGATGACATCGGGCTCGCCGGCACCCTTCTTGATCTTGGCCGCAGCGACGTTGGTCGGCCGGAAATCGGCGACGGCGGCGGCCATGATCACCGCGTCAGCGCCGACGGCGTGCTTGTCGACGGCGGTCTTCAACTGATCGGCGGTGGTGATGTGCACCAAGTCCACGGCGGCGGGCGCGGCCATCTCGATCGTGTTGCCCGCGATCAGCGTGACCTGGGCGCCGCGCTGGGCCGCGACCCGCGCGAGCGCGTAGCCCTGCTTGCCGGAGCTGCGGTTACCGAGGAAACGCACCGGATCCAGCGGCTCCCTGGTGCCGCCTGCTGTGATCACGACCCGGCGACCCGCCAGATCACGGGGGATCGCGTCGGCGCGTTCCAGCAGCAGCGACGCGAGGCCGAAGATCTCCTCGGGCTCGGGCAGCCGTCCCGGGCCGGTATCGGTGCCGGTGAGCCTGCCCGACGCCGGCTCCATGACGACCGCACCGCGGGCCCGCAGCGTCGCGACATTCGCGACCGTCGCCGGATGCTCCCACATCTCGGTATGCATCGCGGGCGCGAACAGGATCGGACATCGGGCCGTCAACAATGTGGCGGTGAGCAGGTCGTCAGCACGACCGATCGCGGCGCGCGCCATCAGGTCGGCGGTCGCCGGGGCGATGACCACCAGGTCCGCCTCCTGGCCCAGCCGAACATGCGGGACCTCGGGCACGTCGGCGAATACCCCGGTGTGCACCGGGTTCCCGGAGAGCGCTTCGAAGGTCGCCTTGCCGACGAACTGCAGCGCCGACTCGGTGGGGATCACCCGAACCTCGTGTCCGGTCTCGGTGAATCGCCGGACCAGCGAGCAAGCCTTGTAGGCGGCGATCCCTCCGGATACGCCGACGACGATCCGTGTGGTCACTACGCCTCCGGCTGGGAATCATCCCCGCCTGCGCGGGGTGTTCGATACTGCGGCATCATGCGGCGAAGAGGTGCGACTCACTCGCCTTCGGAGTGCTCGAGCAGGTCGGAATGGATCTCGCGCAGCGCGACCGACAGCGGCTTCTCCTGCAGGCCCGGCTCGACCAGCGGGCCGACGTACTCGAGGATGCCGTCGCCGAGCTGGTTGTAGTAGTCGTTGATCTGACGGGCCCGCTTGGCCGCGTAGATGACCAGGGCGTACTTGGACGAGGTGCGCTCGAGCAACTCATCGATCGGCGGGTTGGTGAGGCCGATCGGAGTGTCGTAGGCGGGCGCGGTCTTGGTGTCCGTACTGCTCACTAGGTGACTCCTGTGTCTCGGATGTCGCATGAGCGAGGGGCCTGCGTGTTCACGCACGCTGCCTTCTGCCGGCCCTGATCACTGATGCGCAGGTGGGGGTTTCACGAACTGGAATTCGTGCTAACGAATAACGATACCAACTGCTCACAGGCGCTGGTCACCTCGTCATTGACGATGACTATGTCGAACTCGTCACAGGCCGCGAGTTCGATCCTGGCGGTTTCCAGCCGGCGTTCGATCACCTCGGGCGATTCGGTGCCGCGCGAGGTCAGCCGAGCCACGAGCTCCTCCCAGCTCGGCGGGGCGAGGAACACCAGAATCGCTTCCGGGATCGCCTGGCGCACCGACCGCGCGCCCTCCAGATCCACTTCGACGAGTACGGGAAGGCCTGCAGCCATCGCGGCGCGTACCGGTCCGGCGGGGGTACCCGAACGCTGTAACCCGCCGTGGATGTCCGCCCACTCGAGCAGTTCGCCCGCCTCGATCATCGCGTCGAACTCCGCGCGGGACACGAAGCGATAGTCGAGGCCGTCGACCTCCCCGGGCCGCGGGGCCCGGGTGGTTGCCGACACGCTGAAGACCAGTTCGGGCAGTCGCTCGCGGACGCAGCGGACCACGGTGGACTTGCCCACGGCCGAGGGGCCGACCAGTACGACCAGTCGACCCTTCCGCGTGCGTTCGATCACCCTCGTCAGGCGTCGAAGTCGAATCGGGCCAGCAGCGCCTTGCGCTGCCGATCGCCGAGTCCGCGCAGGCGCCGGGTTGGGGCGATCTCCAGCTCGCTCATGATTTCCGCCGCCTTGACCTTGCCCACCTTCGGCAGGGCCTCCAGCAGCGCCGACACCTTCATCTTGCCGAGGATCTCGTCGGTCTCGGCGTCGGTGAGCACCTGCTTCAGGTTGGTGCCGCCACGCTTCAAGCGCTCCTTGAGCTCCGCCCGAGCGCGGCGAGCGGCAGCCGCCTTCTCCAAAGCAGCGGCGCGCTGCTCGTCAGTCAGCTGGGGAAGGGCCACGGTTCCTCCGTCTCATCGTTTATTGCATCAACGCCTACCGGTAACCCGGCAGTCTCAGCGACCGTACCCACGACGTCCGCCGATTGCGAACCCACCCCCCAGGTCAGCGCATGATTCCGGATGCGGCGGACGCACCCGCACCGCACTGCGCGACACGCCCGCGCCACGACGCGAGCCGTGCGGTCGATTCCGCGAAATAGCCCACTAGCAGCACCTTTTCGACAGACCATGTGGTTTGCGGAGGTGTTGCGACAGGGGCGCGCATAGATCCAGCAACCTCTCACCCGTCCGACCAGGAACTTTCTGGAAATTTCCCGCGTGTCGCGACTAATTTGTGCGTGTCGGGCGTCACACTCTCCGCCGCGAACTCCGAAGACCGCATCCAGTTCCCGCGCGTAAGGCCCGCTACGCCGATGCGAGGCATCAGGCCACCCTCCCCAGCCAGCTCCCAGCCCAAACAGCCATAGAAGCGCACACAGACCGCACTATGGCCCGTCTGTGCGCGCATCTGTACGCATAGACGGGGAAACGACGTAGACCGGCGCGGAGAGCGCCGGTCTACGTGTCATTTCTGCAGGAACGCGAATGTGTCCTGGAGCGCGTGCACTCTGGCACGCAGTGCCGGGACAGTCGGCCCGGCACGCAACACCTCGCGCGAGACACTCGGGACAACAGCTCCCAGCATCGGCTCCGGGACCAGCTCTCGAATGGTCTCCGGGCCGCCACCCTGGGCTCCGACCCCGGGCATGAGGATCGGGCCGTTGAGCGCGGACAGGTCCGGCACCGCACTCAGCGTGGCGCCGACCACCACACCCACCGAACCGAAATCGCCGCCCGTGTTCCGGGCCGCGGCCTCATCGACCATCGTCTGCGCGACGGTGCGCGCGTCCGCCAGGACCGCCCGCTGCACCTGTGCCCCTTCGGGATTCGACGTGGCCGCAAGCACGAAGACGCCGCGCCGGTTGGCCGCGGCGAGGGTCAGCGCCGGTGCCAGCGAACCGAATCCGAGATACGGCGAGACCGTGACAGCGTCCGACCCGAGCGGACCGTCGGCCAGCCAGGTACGGGCGTAGGCGTCCATGGTCGAGCCGATGTCGCCGCGCTTGGCGTCGGCGAGCACCAGGGTCCCCGAGGCGCGCAGCACCTCAATGGTCCGTTCCAGCACGGCGATCCCGCCGGAACCGAAAGCCTCGAAAAACGCGACCTGCGGTTTGACCAGCGCGACCAGACCGTCGAATGCCTCCACGCAGATCTCGGCGAATCGTTCGAGCCCGTCGGCGTCCTCGGTCAGGCCCCAGGACCGCAGCAGTTCCGGATGCGGGTCGATGCCGGCGCACACCGGACCGAAATGTCGCATCGCGTGCCGCAGCCGGCCGCCGAAGGTCCTCATCTCGGCGGCCCCGTGCCGCCGCGGCTCACCCACGCAGCACCGAGTGCAACTCCTGCAGGGAGCGCACACCGATCCCGCCGTTGATGCTCGCCTCGATGCCCTGCACCGCGGCCGCCGCGCCCTGCACGGTGGTGATGCACGGGATGTCCACCCCGACTGCCGCGCTGCGGATCTCGTAGCCGTCCACCCGGGGACCGGAGTTGCCGTACGGGGTGTTGAACACCATGTCGACCTCGCCGTCGCGGATCTGCTCCACGATGGTCGGCTCGTCGGCCGGGCCTTCTTCGGAGTGCTTACGCACCCGCTCACACGGAATACCGTTGCGGCGCAACATCTCCGCCGTTCCCTCGGTGGCGAGAATACGGAAACCGAGGTCGTTGAGGCGCTTCACCGGGAAAACCATCGCGCGCTTGTCCCGGTTGGCGATCGAGACGAATACGGTGCCCTCGGTGGGCAGCGACCCGTAGGCGGCGGTCTGGCTCTTGGCGAAAGCGGTGCCGAAATCGGCGTCGATGCCCATCACCTCCCCCGTGGACTTCATCTCCGGCGAGAGCAGCGAATCCACCCCGCTGCCATCGGCGCGCCGGAACCGGTGGAACGGCAGCACGGCCTCCTTGACCGCGACCGGCGCGTCGAGCGCGACGTGTCCACCGTCGCCCTCGCTCGGCAGCATGCCCTCCTTGCGCAACTCCGCGATGGTGGCGCCGAGCATGATCCGCGCGGCAGCCTTGGCCAACGGCACCGCGGTCGCCTTGGACACGAACGGAACCGTCCGACTGGCCCGCGGATTGGCCTCCAGCACGTAGAGCACGTCGTCCTTGAGCGCGTACTGCACGTTCAACAGGCCCTTGACGCCGATGCCCTTGGCCAGCGCGACGGTGGAGCGGCGCACCGCCTCGATGTCGCTGCGGCCCAGTGTGATCGGCGGCAGCGCGCACGCGGAGTCGCCGGAGTGGATGCCCGCCTCCTCGATGTGCTCCATCACGCCGCCGAGGTAGACCTCCTCGCCGTCACACAGCGCGTCGACATCGATCTCGATCGCGTCCTCCAGGAACCGGTCCACCAGCACCGGATGCTCCGGGCTGAGCTCGGTCGCGCGGGAGATGTAGCCCTCCAGGGAATTCTCGTCGTAGACGATCTCCATGCCGCGCCCGCCGAGCACGTAGGACGGGCGCACCAGCACCGGATAGCCGATATCGGCGGCGATCTTCTTGGCCTGTGCGAAGGTGGTGGCTGTGCCGTACTTCGGCGCGGGCAGCCCGGCCGCGACCAACACGTCGCCGAACTCGCCGCGGTCCTCGGCCAGATCGATGGCGGCCGCGCTGGTGCCGACCACCGGCACCCCGGCGTCGGTCAGGCGCTGCGCGAGACCGAGCGGGGTCTGGCCGCCCAGCTGCACGATGACGCCCGCGACGGTGCCGGACTCGCGTTCGGCGTGGTAGACCTCGAGCACGTCCTCGAAGGTCAGCGGCTCGAAGTAGAGGCGGTCGGCGGTGTCGTAGTCGGTGGAGACGGTCTCGGGGTTGCAGTTGACCATCACCGTCTCGTACCCGGCCTGCGACAGGGTCTGCGCCGCGTGCACACACGAGTAGTCGAACTCGATGCCCTGGCCGATCCGGTTCGGACCGGACCCGAGGATGATCACCTTCTCCCGTTCGCGCTGCGGCGCGACCTCCGACTCGGCCGCCGGGTCGAGCTCATAGGCCGAGTAGTGGTAGGGCGTCTTGGCCTCGAACTCGGCGGCGCAGGTGTCGACGGTCTTGAAGACCGGGCGGACCCCGAGCCGGTGCCGCAGGGCGCGCACGCCGCTCTCCCCCGCCAGCTCCGGGCGCAGCGCGGCCAGCTGCCGATCGGACAGGCCGTAATGCTTGGCCCGGCGCAGCAGCGGCTCGTCCAGCACGGGCGCGTCGAGCACCTCCTGGCGCAGTTCGACCAGGCCGGCGACCTCGGCGACGAACCACGGATCGATACCGGACGCCGCAGCGACGTCCTCGATGCTCGCACCCAAGCGCAGCGCCCGCTCGACCTGGTAGATGCGACCCTCGGTCGGGGTGCGCAGGTCCGCCAGGATCGCTTCGACGTCGGCCCATTCGCCGTCGTCCTGGGTCCAGAAGCCGGCGGCCTTGGTCTCCAGCGAACGCAGCACCTTGCCCAGCGCCTCGGCGAAGTTGCGGCCGAGTGACATCGCCTCGCCCACCGACTTCATGGTGGTGGTCAGCGTGTCGTCGGCGCCGGGGAACTTCTCGAACGCGAATCGCGGCGCCTTGACGACGACGTAGTCGAGCGTCGGCTCGAAGCAGGCCGGGGTTTCCTTGGTGATGTCGTTGACGATCTCGTCGAGCGTGTAACCGATGGCCAGCTTCGCGGCGATCTTCGCGATCGGGAACCCGGTCGCCTTGGACGCCAGCGCGGAGGAACGCGAGACGCGCGGGTTCATCTCGATGACGATCAGGCGGCCGTCGCGCGGGTCCACCGCGAACTGGATATTGCAGCCGCCGGTGTCGACGCCGACCTCGCGCAGGATGGCGATGCCGAGATCACGCAGCCTCTGGTATTCCCGGTCGGTGAGCGTCATCGCCGGAGCGACGGTCACCGAATCCCCGGTATGCACGCCCATCGGGTCGACGTTCTCGATCGAGCAGACCACCACGACGTTGTCGCGGCCGTCGCGCATCAGCTCTAGCTCGTATTCCTTCCAGCCGAGGATGGACTCCTCGATCAGGACGTTGGCCGTGGGCGAGGCAGCCAAGCCGCCGCCCGCGATGCGATCGAGGTCCTCGTGGTTGTAGGCCATGCCCGAGCCGAGACCGCCCATGGTGAACGACGGGCGCACCACTACCGGGAAGCCGAGTTCGCCAACCGTCTCGCGGACCTCGTCCATGGTGAAGCAGACCCGCGAACGCGCGCTCTCGCCGCCCACCTTGGCCACGATGTCCTTGAACTTCTGCCGGTCCTCGCCGCGCTGGATGGCGTCGAAGTCGGCGCCGATCAACTCCACGCCGTACTTCGCCAGCACGCCGCGCTCGTGCAGCGCGACCGCGGTGTTCAGGGCGGTCTGTCCGCCGAGCGTGGCCAGAATGGCGTCCGGACGCTCCTTCGCGATCACCTTCTCCACGAACTCCGGTGTGATCGGCTCGACGTAGGTCGAGTCGGCGAACTCCGGGTCGGTCATGATCGTCGCCGGGTTCGAGTTGACCAGCGACACGCGCAGTCCCTCGGCCCGCAGTACGCGGCACGCCTGGGTGCCGGAATAGTCGAATTCACACGCCTGGCCGATGACGATCGGGCCAGAGCCGATCACCAGGATGTGCTCGAGATCCTCGCGACGAGGCATCAGGCTCCTTCCATGAGACCGGCGAAACGGTCGAACAGATATGCGGCGTCGTGGGGTCCGGCGGCGGCCTCCGGGTGGTACTGCACGGAGAAGGCGCGGCCGTCGACCAGCCGGACGCCCTCAACCGTCTCGTCGTTGGCGCAAACGTGACTCACCTCGGCCGTGCCGAAAGGTGTGTCGAATCGTTCGCCCCGCTCGCCTTCCAGCGCGAACCCATGGTTCTGCGCGGTGATCGAGATCCGTCCGGTCTCGTGCTCGACCACTGGGATGTTGATGCCGCGGTGCCCGAACTTCATCTTGTAGGTCGCTCGGCCGAGCGCGCGACCGAGGATCTGGTTGCCGAAGCAGATCCCGAACAGCGGCAGGCCCTTCGCCAGCACACCGCGAGTCAGCTCGACCGCGCCGTCGGCGGTGGCC
The DNA here is from genome assembly GCF_052545115.1 of Nocardia glycosmidis. NCBI lineage: Bacteria > Bacillati > Actinomycetota > Actinomycetes > Mycobacteriales > Nocardiaceae > Nocardia > Nocardia glycosmidis. The sequence goes on from NZ_JBQWRH010000007.1 coordinate 303,596, forward strand.
GGATCGCCGGGACCGTTGGACAGGAAAACCCCGTCGGGTTTCAGCTCGAGGATCTGGTCCAGCGTGGTACCCGACGACACCACGTGCACCCGCATGCCGCGCTGGGCGAACATGCGCGGGGTGTTGGTCTTGATGCCCAGATCCACCGCGACGACGGTGTGCCGGTGCGCACCGTCCGGTTCGATCGTGTAGAGCGCGTCCGTGCTCACTTCGCCCGCCAGGTCGGCACCTAGCATGGACGGCTGGCTGTTCACCCGGTCCACCAGTTCGTCGGCGGCGGCGAGCGCGTCGCCGGAGAAGATGCCCGCCTTCATCGAGCCGCGGGTGCGCAGGTGGCGGACCAGCGCGCGGGTGTCAATGCCCGCGATGCCGACGATCTGCTGGCGTTCGAGCTCATCGGGCAGCGTGGTCGTCGCACGCCAGTTGGACGCGCGCCGCGCGGGGTCACGCACCGCGTAGCCGGCCACCCAGATCTTCGCGGACTCGTCGTCCTCCTCGTTCCACCCGGTGTTGCCGATCTGCGGCGCGGCGGCCACCACGATCTGGCGGTGGTACGACGGATCGGTGAGGGTCTCCTGGTACCCGGTCATCGCGGTGCAGAACACCGCCTCACCGAGTGTCTGGCCCACGGCACCGTAAGCCTGGCCGCGGAATACCCGGCCGTCCTCCAGCACGAGTGCCGCGCTGTTCGTCGGCCTGCTCCCGCCCGTGTCTCGTGTCATCCCTCGTCATCTCCCGTCATCGTCCCGGTCTGATCCGCCATCGAAAACTGCCGCCAAGCCGGATAGACGGACTTGTCGTCACCACGGAAACCGGTATCGATCTCGGTTCCGGTCGGCAGCTTCCAGCGAATAACCAGCACACCATCTTCTGTCATCACTTTGCCCGCATGGCCGCGTTCCGTGCGCACCGCGATGAGGGACTCCTGCGGAATCCAGATCACCGTCGCGCCGTCGCGTTCGAGCAGAATCCCCCGTTCGAACCTGGTGAGTTCCGCCGTGGCCCGGAAACCCAAGTCGCCCACCGTGATCCGGTCCTGCCAGCTGGGTGCGATGGTGCTGCCCAGATAGAGACCGGTGGTCGGTTCCAGGACCTGCGCACCGAGTTCGGCGGGCACGACGGGCAGGGCGCCGATGCGCTCCACCTGCCGCGCGGCACGGTTGCGCCACCCTCGGTACATCAGCCACAGGCACAGCGCGAACAGGACGAGCAACCCGATAACCCAGAGCGTTCTCTCCACCTACAGACCTCCTGTGCTGGATATACGGCACCCCGCAGGCCCTGCGTGGTCACGCTTCACTGCCGATTCCGGGCCGGTCGCTCGCGCCGCGGTGCTGAATATGCGGCGCTCCCGGAGCCCTACGTGGTCACGCTCCGCTACCGCCTCCGGGCCCGCCGCTCGCGCCGCGGTGCTGAATATGCGGCGCTCCCGGAGCCCTACGTGGTCACGCTCCGCTACCGCCTCCGGGCCCGCCGCTCGCGCCGCGGTGCCGGAACAGTCGTACTCGCTCATCTACCCCACCGCACCGCCTTGCCGTCGCGGGCGGTGACCCGGCCGCGTAACAGGGTCGCCGTGACCCGCGCCGGGAAGGTCATCGCCTCGAACGGCGTGTTGCGCGAGATGCTGGCGAGTTCGCTGCCACGCACCGTCCAGGTCGCGGCCGGGTCGACCAGCGTCAAGTTCGCCGGCTCACCGACCTCGAGCGGCCTGCCGTGATCATCGAGGCCGACGATCTCGGCCGGACGCTCGCTCATCACGCGCGCGACGCCGCGCCAATCCAGCAGACCCGGCTGCACCATGGTCTGCACGATGATCGACAGCGCTGTCTCCAGGCCGAGCATGCCGGGGCGGGCCGCGGCGAATTCGCAGCACTTGTCCTGCTCCGCGTGCGGCGCGTGGTCGGTGGCGACACAGTCGATCACCCCGTCGGCCAGCGCCTGCCGCAGCGCGGCGACGTCGGAGGCTTCCCGCAGCGGTGGGTTGACCTTGTTTACCGCGTCGTAGGTCGCCAACCGGGAATCGTCGAGCAGCAGGTGGTGCGGGGTGACCTCGGCGGTGATCGAGATCCCCTGGGACTTCGCCCATTTCACCAACTCCACGGTGCCGGCGGTAGAGGCGTGGCAGATGTGCACCCTGGCGCCCGCGTCGCGAGCCAGCAGGGCATCGCGCGCCACGATGGACTCCTCGGCCGCGCGTGGCCAACCCGCCAAGCCGAGCCGTGCGGCGGTCGGGCCCTCGTGCGCGATCGCACCCTCGGTCAGCCTCGGCTCCTCGGCGTGCTGGGCGATCAGCACGCCCAGCGAGTTCGCGTACTCCAAGGCGCGACGCATCAGCAGCGGGTCGTAGACGCAGTGGCCGTCGTCGGAGAACATCCGTACCGCTGCGATACCGGCGGCCATGGTGCCCATCTCGGCGAGCTGCTTGCCTTCGAGCCCGACCGTGACCGCGCCGACCGGGTACACATCGACCAGGCCGACCTCCCGGCCACGGCGCCACACATGGTCGGTGACCACCACCGAGTCGGCCACCGGGTTCGTGTTGGCCATGGCGAACACAGCGGTGTAGCCGCCGAGCGCGGCGGCGGCGGAACCGGACTCGATGGTCTCGGTGTCCTCGCGTCCCGGCTCGCGCAGGTGGGTGTGCAGGTCGACGAAACCCGGCAGCAGAATCTGCCCCCGCGCGTCGATGATCTCGGCCCCGACCATGCCGAGGTCGGTGCCGATCTGGCGAATCTCGCCGTCGGCGACGAGCACGTCGACCGGCTCGCCCTCGCCGTATCGCAGCACGCCCTTGATCAGGACGGTGGAGTTCTCCGTCATGCTGCGTCCTTTCCGGCATGAGCGGGGCCCTGCGTGGTCACGCTGCGCTGCCGCCTCCGGGCCTGACCGCTCATGCTCTGTTGTCTATCGGCACGAGCGGGGCCCTGCGTGGTCACGCTCCACTGCCGCCTCCGGGCCTGACCGCTCATGCCACTGCCTCCTGCGTTCCGACGAGCAGGCGGAACAGGACCGCCATGCGCACATGCACGCCGTTGGTGACCTGTTGCAGCACAGCGGCTTTCGGCGAGTCCGCGACCGAGGACGCGATCTCCATGCCACGCAGCATCGGGCCGGGGTGCAGCACTACGGCGTGGTCGTCCAGCAGGGCCAGCCTGCGCTCGGACAGTCCGTAGGTGATCGAGTATTCGCGGGCCGACGGGAAGAACCCGCCGTTCATCCGCTCGGCCTGCACGCGCAGCATCAGCACCGCATCGGCGCCGATCAGCTCGGCGTCCAGGTGATGGGAGACGCGGGCGGGCCAGGTCGCGACGCCGACCGGCAGCAGCGTGCGGGGGGCGACCAGCACCACTTCGGCGCCGAGGGTCGCCAGCAGGAAGACATTGGACCGGGCGACCCGGCTGTGCAGGATGTCGCCGACGATGACGACCCGCTTGCCTTCGATGTCGCCGAGCCGCTGCCGGAGGGTCAGCGCGTCCAGCAGCGCCTGGGTCGGGTGCTCATGGGTGCCGTCGCCGGCATTCACGACGACCGGACCGGCGGCGCGTCCGGCCGCGACCGCCCATTCGTCCATCCACCGGGCGATCTGGTGCGCGGCTCCGGACGCGGGGTGCCGCACGATCAGCGCGTCGGCGCCCGCGGCGTGCAGGGTCAGCGCGGTGTCGCGCAGCGACTCACCTTTGGCGACCGAGGAACTGCTCGCGCTGACATTGATCACATCCGCGCTCATCCATTTGCCCGCGACCTCGAACGAGACCCGGGTGCGGGTGGAGTTCTCGTAGAAGACCGTCATCACCGTGCGGCCGCGTAGCGTGGGCAGCTTGTGCACCTCGCGGCCGAGCAGGGCCTGTTCGAACCGTTCGGCTTCGTCGAGCAGTCCGGTCGCGGTGGCGCGATCGAGCGTGGCGACCGACAGCAGATGCCTCACGCGCCCGCCTCCTGCTCCGAGCCGTGGCGCAGGTAGACGCCGTCACGCCCGTCGTGCTCGGTGAGCAGCACCGAGATGTCCTCGGACCGGTTGGTCGGCACGTTCTTGCCGACGTAGTCGGCACGGATCGGCAGTTCGCGATGACCGCGGTCGATGAGCACCGCCAACTGCACGGCGCGAGGTCGGCCCAGATCGCGCAGACCATCGAGCGCGGAACGGACGGTGCGGCCGGAGAACAACACGTCATCGACCAGGACGACCAGCGCGTCCTCGATGCCGCCCTCGGGAACCGAGGTGCGCTCCAATGGCCGGTGCGGGCGGCTGCGCAGGTCGTCGCGGTAGAGGGTGATGTCCAGCGAGCCCAGCGCCGGCCGGACGCCGGAGAATTCCTCGATCTTGTCGGTGAGCCGCGCGGCCAGGGTGGTTCCTCGGGTGGGGATGCCGATCAGCACGACGCGTGGCACGTCCGGCTCGCCCGCGTCCACCGCGGTCTTCTCGATGATCTGGTGCGCGATGCGGGCGATGGTCCGCCCGACATCCGAAGCCGACAACAGCTCTCGCCCCGCCGCCACCCCTTCTGGGGTATGTCGCTGCGATGTCTCGGCAGCGCCGGACTTGGCGGCCCGTTCTTCGGGCACAGCCATGCCGACCTCCTTCCCCGCCTCGCCGGACGGTCCGTTAAAGGATGTCTTACGCCGAGCACACTAGCAGCGTCCGGACTCTCGGTTTCACCAGGCATATCGGGCTGTGAGCGGGGCCACGGCCCGGCACCCGCGCCACCGATCACGGAGACCGCCCGAGCGGCCCGGCTCCGCCGCAGCGGCTGCGCGTTCGAGTGACATGACCGCTTCCCGCGGCACCGGCGCCGATCGCCCTTACCGAGCGCGAAAGCCGCAGCCGGACATCGGGTCCCCGTCGGCAAGTGCGATTCCGCACCGGCCCTCCGATGCTTCGACGTCCAGATGCCGACACGCAGAGGCGATGACCTCGACCGAAACAGATAGCACATATGTTCGATCAGCGGTACGCTCGGCGACATGTCCACACCACTGCAGGGATCACTGCTCGACGGGTTCGGTGATACCGAATTCGGGTCGCTGCGCGATATCCGCCGCGCCACACTCGACCGTGGCGCCTGGGTGGATCTGCTGCCGGGATGGCTGTCCGGTGCGGACGCGCTGTTCGACCGGCTGATCGAGTGCGTGCCATGGAAGGCCGAGCGCAGACCGATGTACGACCGGGTGGTGGCGGTGCCCCGGCTGCTGAAGTTCTACGAGGAGCACGAACCGCTGCCGGATCCCGCCCTAGCCGACGCGCGCACGGCCCTGTCCGAGCACTACCAGCACGAACTCGGCGAGCCGTTCCGCACGGCCGGATTGTGCTACCAAATGTCCGCGAGTGCGCCCGGCTCGAGCCCGGTGGTGAAGGCGGACGTGGGAGGGCTGCCAAGGGCTCGGGCGTGCTTTAGATGGGATGCTCCTGCTGTTCGATGTATTGCCGCAACACACTGATCGGCGCGGCGGCGACCGAGCCCGCGAAGTAGGAACCCGACCAGAGTCGTTGCGCGCGCCAATAGTGGCGTACGAGGTCGGGGAACTCCTGGCGCATCCGCCGCGATGACACCCCCTTGAGGGAGTTGACCAGCCGCGACAGCGCGACCTTCGGCGGGAAGTTCACCAGCAAGTGGACGTGGTTGGTTTCGCCGTTGAACTCGACCAGCTCGCATTCGAAGTCCGTGCACACGGCCCGCATGATTTCCTCCATCCGCGCCAGGTGCCGGTCGGTGAACACGCGATGCCGGTATTTGGTGACGAAAACCAAGTGGGCGTGCAGCACGAAAACGCAGTGCCTACCAGTGCGGATAGGTTCGTTGTCAGCCATAAACCAATGATAGAATCATCGGGTGCAGCTGCGTTACAACTTCCGT